>JAGWIG010000206.1 GCA_028873515.1 Pseudomonadota bacterium
TTTGGTAGGAAATAAAAATGAAGAAAGCGATAGTTTTATTTTTTTCATTTCTATTTCTTTTTTATGGTAACTTATCTGCGCAAGCTCAACAAGTTTTTGAAAAATTGTTATCTAGTCCGCCTGGATGTTTATTGAGCGGTTGCACGTTCTCCGGCCCTGTGACCGTCACGACGCTGAACGCGACGGGTGGGATTACAAGTTCAGGGATCGCTAATAACGCAGGAGGCGTAGTGGTTCAATCTAACGCCACTGGATTGAACGGGACGAATGGTTCGTTGAATGTCAATGTGAATTACGATCCATCTACAGGGTCGCAAGCTGGCGTTTCCTATAGTCCGACTCAGTGGAACACGAACATCTCACTGGCCGCAAATAATAATGCGGTCTGGCAAAACACGAATATTGTTTTGAACTGGACTGGGCCAGGAACCCAAAACAGCGAAGTCAATATCTTCCATCCAGTATTTACATGCTCGGCGAATTGTTCAATTGGCGGATCGGTAGAATTGATCGAAACATCAAACTCAAATTTCGGATCGATCAACACTTTACAAAATATACTTATTAAACCCGTAAATAATACGACCGGCGTGATTACGTCCGGGCTTACGGGGATCAATGCGTTTTATGAAAACGACAACACAACGGCAGGCAGCATAGCAAGGTGGGTAGCTTATAATTGCGCTGTACAAGCTGGCAGCGGAACCCCCGCTACTTACAATTATTGTATGACAAACGGCGATCCGACTGCGGCAATTTTTAGCGCCGGACCTGTGACACTTGGTATTCAGGGACAATATTCAAGCGCTTCTCCATGGACATTTAATATTCAATCAATGAACCCAAGCTCCATTGAAAAGACTCTGGAAATCAACGACAACGCGGGCAACGCCAATCTGATGTATTTTGCAAACCAAGTTTCTTTGAGTATAGGATTCGATACATTTACTCCGAATGCAACACTCTATGTCAGCGACCGGTCTGGAACTGCTGCGAGTGGGAATCACATTGCATTTCATCAAGCCGCCGGTATTGGAATCACAAACGGAACCTTGGATGCTACGGCATCCGATGTGTCCGGGACAATTACGCTGTCGGCCGCAAACCCTGTAGTGACGTTCAAAAAAGCGTTTGCGTCTGTCCCACACTGCGTCGTGTCTTCTCCGACGGGTACGGCCTTTACATATACGGTATCGACCACCATTTTGACATTTACTGGAGGCGCAAACACAAATAAGGTTACATATATATGTGTCCAGTAACCCGAAACACACTTTTCGGCGACGGCGACGGAACCAACATGGTCAGGACCGGCGCGCAGATCCCCACATTGGCTACGATAACGAACTATGCAATAACGACGGGCATTGCCGGCGCTTGGACTACCGGCGACGTGGTGGAGGTAGCATGTTTGGGATACTGACGACGTGGGAACGACCATGACCGATTACAAATCCGTCCTCGATTTCGGCGCGCAACCAAACGGTGTGTTCGACAACACCATCGCCATCCAGACCGCGCTCAACACCATGAGCACCACAGGCGGCACGCTGTTTTTCCCGCCTGGCAATTACCGCGTGAACGCGCCTCTGACCATCGACCGGACGGCGATGACGGCCTATGGCGACCTGACGCGGTTCTCGATCAAGGGCAGCGGCAAAGGCAACCCCAGTACCGGAAACACCCAAGTAATTAATTTTATTAATACTTGACTACACACGCTAATACATCTACACATAAAGGAGCTAACAACATGACAGCAGTAAATGCCTTTGACGGATTGCTATCAAGTCTTGGATATGGAG
>JAGWIG010000207.1 GCA_028873515.1 Pseudomonadota bacterium
GTAGCCCCCTTGAGGTTTTCGCCCCCCTCGAAAAACCGTGCGAGGTCTGCGCGAAAATCCACGACAGGGCGAATCTTGGCGTAATCGTCCTGATGGGCCTCGTCCCATGCGTCAACGTCAGCACCATCGATCAGCAGGCGTTTAGCACGTCGAGCGTCAAGAGCGATTGCGGCGGATTCAAGGCTCATGCCGCAACCTCCAACCCTTCGCTAATCCGGCCTACAGCCGTCGAAAGCCTGGCGGCATCTTCGGGGGAAAGCGTCTTGCCGTTTCGCATGGTCCTGGCCGCAACCAGCACCACCGTTGCCTCGAACGAGAGAACCTTCAGCACATCCCGTGGCGTGAAAGGAGAACGTGATGGGCGTGAGCCAACGAGGGCTTTGGGGAACAGTTCGTGGACCTCGATACCGAGCGAAGCCGTGATGGCGTCAATGCCGCAACCAGCGAAACAGTGCAGCAGGATGCGGCCATCATCCCCCTCGGAAATCGTAAGCGAAGGGCGCCTATCCTCGTGAGCCGGGCATTTGGCAATCCACTTGGACTGCCCAAAAGCCTTGGCGTTGAGCTGCGAAAGCAGGTCAGATAATTCCATCGAACTTGCCTCCCGTAGATGTTGGGTTACGTCTCAGGTTTTCGTACCAAACAGCCTCAAAACCCTGCCAGCCCTTTTCACAGCAGGTCGCCAAAGCAAGCTGAGGGGTGATTCCGGCCTTGGAAACTTCGGACATGATTCCCTTCCAGGCGGTCATGGTGAGTGGAGCGCGTTTTTTCTTTCGTAGGGCAAGAAAGTCTTTTGCGGTTTCTTCGGTCACGCCTGCCTCGATGACGTGAGCAATCACTGAGGACTCACTGAGTGTGCTTATATCCCTTCCCTTCCTTCCTTCCGTGGTGAGTGCTCCATGAGCATTCCCTGTTTCTTCTGTGAGTACTCCGTGAGTCCTCAATGACTCATCATAAGCAGGGCAATTCGGTTTTGAAGGACGGTTAATAACTTGGTGCTTTCTAAATCCCTGAATATGCAAGTATTTTTTTTCGTTTGCTGAGTACTCAATGAGTAGTCCGTGTGCCAACAATTCTTTTATGAGGGGTTCGCAATCGATGTTATCGACGGGAAAAGCTCGTGCTTTTATCTGTTTTGCGGAGCGATCAAGATTCCCGTTATCATCAGAAAAATTCCATGTTGCAATGAATAGTAAGCGAGCACTCAGTGAGCACTCAGTGAGTGCTTCATCTGTCCAAAATTCCGGCTTTATTGTTCGGATTCGTGGCATGTTATTTATGCTCAAAACCCTTTATTATTGCGTTTTTTTCTATGCTCGTTTGTGCCCAAAATAGCCAATCGCGCAATAAGGCAATCTGGTGAGCAGAGACTGAAATGGTAGCCACTCTCTCGGCTGATTGTTGGGTAAGATAAACCTCACCCGCTACGGTGATTTCAAGGCTCAGATCATCCATAGATAACCCCTTTGGGCAGCACCATACACCTGGTCGAAATTCCCTGAATGGTTGGACTGGCGTCCAGAGCTGGGGTCCGGTGCATGATGCTGCCAAAAATGGTCATATTAAACTCCATTCATTTGGGCTTTCGACGGCCCGTTAATTTATGTTTATCTTACAGCTCAAGCGTGAAATAAAAAACCCGACCCGAGAGCCGGGAAAGGCCGCGCTGAGTCAGAAGCGCGACTTGACGAGGTCATGCGGCTTTCCTTTTCTTGCTTTGACGCGGGAATATGTCAGGCCGCGCAAGCTCAAGGAACATCAACCTGGCGCGAGGGATGCCGTATTTACGCCACTCGCTTACC
>JAGWIG010000024.1 GCA_028873515.1 Pseudomonadota bacterium
TGTTATAATGGATTAAAATCAGCGAATTTAAACTTGAGTTATTTTAGCACAGGGAACGTATGCAATGTCCGTAAGCACATCACAAATTGAAGCAGCCCTAAAGACCTTTATTAATCCCGATACAGGTATGGATCTGGTAGCCAGCAAATCCGTGCGCAGTATCCATATTGAGAATGGCAAATCCGAAATCGGGATTGTACTGGGTTACCCTTGTGCCAGTATGGCGGCAGACCTGGAAAAGGCAATCAGCGCCCATCTATTTGAAGTGGCGAGGGTCGATGACTGCCATGTCGTGGTGACTTCAGAGATAGCGGCCCACCAGACCCAGCAGGGAGTGAAGCTTGTTCCGGGTGTAAAGAATATCATAGCAGTTGCTTCGGGAAAGGGCGGGGTAGGAAAGTCCACGACTGCGGTTAATCTTGCGTTGGCTCTTCATGCTGAAGGAGCACAGGTTGGCCTGCTTGATGCGGATATATATGGCCCGAGTCAACCAACCATGCTAGGGCTGACTGGCCGTCCTGATACGCTTGATGGCAAGAGTCTGGAGCCCATGAAAGGGCATGGGATTCAGGCGATGTCCATAGGGTTCCTGATTGATCCTGAAACACCCATGGTATGGCGCGGCCCTATGGTTACACAGGCCCTGGAACAGCTTTTACGTGACACCCGGTGGAAGGATCTGGATTATCTGATCGTGGATTTGCCGCCAGGGACGGGAGATATCCAGTTGACCCTGGCTCAGAAAGTGCCTGTTACGGGTGCGATTATTGTGACGACACCCCAGGATATTGCTTTGCTTGATGCTCGAAAGGGACTGAAGATGTTTGAAAAAGTTAATGTCCCTATTCTTGGAATCGTTGAGAATATGAGCCTGCATGTCTGTAGTCAATGTGGTCATGTCGAGCCAATTTTCGGGGAAGGGGGTGCAAAACGCATGAGCGCGGATTATGGTGTGGAAGTTTTAGGATCTTTGCCCCTTGATATTCATATCCGTGAGCAGACAGATTCGGGTCGTCCTACCGTGGTCGCTGAACCGGATAGTGAAAGCAGCAGGATTTACCGGGAAATTGCACGGAAAGCTGCAGCCCGAATCAGTTTGAAGGCAAAGGATGGGAGTGGTCTATTCCCTAATATTGTCATTCAGAACACCTGATTGATGTTGAAGGTTGCTAACCATAGTAATCCGGCCATGGTTTTAGCATCATCGATTTCCCCACAATGAATCATTTTTAGCGCCTCCTGTAAGGTCAGGTTAAAAATTTCAAGAAATTCATCATGATCAGTTTTGATTTGTGGAGCCAGATGCAACCCTTTCGCACACGCAAGGACTATTTTTTCATTGGAATAACCTATGCAGGGATAGATGGTGGTTAGCTTGGCCCAATAATCAGCGGTATAGCCAGTTTCTTCAAGGAGTTCACGTTGTCCAGTACCCAGCCAGTCTTCCCCTTCATCAAATTTCCCGGCAGGAAGTTCAATAAAATCACGGTGAAGGGGATAGCGATGTTGGCGGATGAGTACGATATGGCCATTTTCAAGTAATGGTATAATCATGACTGCGCCGGGATGGAGGACATATTCGCGTACGGTTTCCTTTCCGTTGGGTAATCTTACCTTGTCTATTCTTAAATCAAGCAAGCTTCCATGCCATACATTTTCACTGTTCAGGGTTTCTTCCATCAGGCGTGACTTAATCATATTTATCATTATCCAAAATTTATCAATATTATTGTCTTCATGTTTTCATGAGGACATATTTTATGGCAAGATGTGTTCCACCACCTCATACCGCGCATGAGGTGGTGGGAGATTGTTTGTTGTAGATAGCTATTGTCGAATTGGTGAATCAGATAGTTGGATAGTTATGTTCTCAAGAAAACGGGCAATGGCATCGTGATGTTCTTCACGGGCTATTTCAGCTATTTTCGTCCAAGAGTCATTACGATCAATAGATTGGGCTGTTAGTGACTTAGGTTCTAGTTGCAACCGGAATTTATGGATAGTAAGTTCTGTTTCCATGAACAGAGATTGCATTGATATCCTCCTGTTCGATGTTACGATCTGATGTGAGGCATACGAGAGGAAACAGGCTAAGGCAGATCGTATGTTGCCATATTTATCGGAAATCATCTGGCATAGACTAGGGATTCCCGTACCTAGCCAGAAACACATGGAGATAAATGTTAAATATCCTGTGTTATGGGCTGTCATTATTCTATTCCTATCTATCCCGAAACGAAAGAGCTGAGTCCATACATAATTGTCGTAATCTGGATAAGGTCTGAACTGTCTTTATGTTCGTGGGGGCGTGACTCCTGTTTGCCCTTGGTATTTCCCACCTCGATCCTTATATGAGACTTCACAGGTTTCATCTGACTCAAAGAATATAACTTGGGCAATGCCTTCATTGGCATAGATTTTTGCAGGTAATGGCGTCGTATTTGAAAATTCGAGTGTTACATATCCTTCCCATTCGGGCTCAAAAGGCGTGACATTAACGATAATTCCACAGCGTGCGTAAGTCGATTTCCCAAGACAAATGGTTAGAACATTACGTGGGATTCGGAAATATTCTATGGTTCTTGCCAATGCAAAACTATTTGGGGGAATAATGCAGTAGCCTTTTCCTGAAACATCAATAAAATTGTTGGGGTCAAAGTCTTTTGGATCAACGATGGTTGTATTGATGTTGGTGAAAAGTTTGAACTCATCCGCACATCGAATGTCATACCCATAACTTGATGTACCATAAGAAACGATTTTATGGCCATTGGCTTCTTTAACCTGATTCGGTTCAAAGGGTTCAATCATTTGCCGTTCATAGGCCATTTTTCGAATCCATCTATCACTTTTGATACTCATGTAATGGGTCTCCAGGTTATTTCTCCGGATTTTAACTCACTTACCGATATGGGACTACATCATGAATACGGCGAGGCGTTTTTTTCGGCTCACGTAAATTCAAGTCCAGTTGTATTTTTCGCGCGACATTTGGACTTGCATATTTTATAATTCGCGTTTTTAGAAACTAAGTTATATCGGAATTAGAAAAAGCCAGGATGAAGACATTCCGGTTGTTGTTTGGAAATTGCATTATAAGGAGGTCATCATGACAAGTCTCAGGAGATCTTGTTTTCCGTTCGCCAAATATACGCGGTGGACGTTTGCTGGTTTTTCCTAGAATAGAACCCGATTATTTTTTTGCCGGAGAAGTTGATGATTGATTCCTTTGCTGAGATCTATGACACACACCCGGAAGTCAGTCTCGATTTCAAGTATGTCAAAGAGGCCGTGAAAAACGGCACTACCACACCTTTTCTTTTGATTGATTTGGATTTGGTTCGAATTAAGGCACGTCGATTTATGGCAGCCATGCCACGCGTACATCCCCATTATGCTTTCAAGGCCAATCCTCATCCTGAAATTGCCAAAGTCCTCATTGAGGAAGGGGTTGGATTTGAAGTGGCTTCAATTGCTGAACTCGACGCCTTGCTAGAACTTAAAGTTCCTGCTCATGAAATTTATTACAGCAATCCGATAAAGTCACGCCAGTACCTTGAGTATTCCGCAGCTAAAGGGGTTCAATGGTATGTGCTGGATAGTGTGGATGAATTGAAAAAGATTTATAGCGTTAAACCTGATGCGAGCCTGTATCTGAGGGTGGACACACAAAACCTGGGGTCTGATTGGCCATTGTCAGGTAAATTTGGGGCTACGTTGACTGAATGCAAGGAAATCATACAGGAGGCTGTTGATTTAAGAGCTGATCTTGCTGGAGTGACATTCCATGTCGGTTCGCAATGTCGCAATGTCGAAAATTGGCATGTTGGAATTGACAATGCAAAAATGGTGTTTGATCTCATGATTGAAGCGGGTCTGGAACCGCGTTTGCTGAATATAGGGGGGGGATATCCTGTAAGGCATGTTAAGCCGATACCTTCAATTGAAAAAATTGGGGAGTCAATTAATGACGCGATTGTAGATTTGCCGTCATCTATTCGAATCATGGCAGAACCCGGTCGTTACATGGTTTCCGATTCTGCCTACCTCATTAGCCGTGTTGTGGGTACGGCCATACGAGCGGGTACAAAATGGGTTTATTTGGATTCTGGTGTTTTTCAGGGGTTGATGGAAACGCATGAAGGTTTTCAGTACGAGGTTTATACCGATCATGATGGGCAGGATGAAATCCCATGCACCGTCGCAGGGCCAACCTGTGATTCAATGGATATCATGATGCGTGATGAAATGTTGCCTGCCGATCTTAAGGAAGGCGATTATGTATATATTCCGAATGCCGGAGCCTATACAACGGCCTATGCAAGCAATTTCAATGGGTTTCCGTTGCCGCAGGTTTATATTCTAAAAAAATAGACCAGATCGACCTGGATTTTTTGCCGCAGTACACCATCCATAGTGGCAATAAAGCCGGATGGGGTAAAGCGCCACTGATCGTGTTGCGGTCACTTAGGCGCGTTCTGCTGCTCAATTTATGGTTTGAGAATGGACAACACTCCGCTACGGGACAGGCTGCGATAACTCCGGATCCAGAATACAGACTTGTTCCAGTAAATCTTCTTTAACTCTGTATTGAATTTCTTGCGAATATAATGTCTGGATAACGTCTTGAGATTGTTAACAGAGATTGAGGGTCCGCTTTTGGATTTAACGATTGAAGCAAATGGATGTGATCACTTTCACTGTTGAATTCCAATAGTTCACAGTCTTATTTTTGAGCTAGTTCCGTGTAGATGGTTTTAGCTTATCAAGCATTCGGACGGTGGTGCACTTTCGGCGGTACCTGGTAACGATATCCAAGTGGAGCGAAGGATTGAAAAAGCAGTGATTGATATTGAGTCTTTACAGGTTGTTTTTGCGGCGAGTGAAAGCATGTCTACACATGCATGTCAAACTGTAACCGGGGTAAAATGTGGCTAGGGTGGTGTTGAATTGGGCGTTGTATGCTAACGCCGCCAGGCAGTAACTGTCTGAGGTGGGGAGACCGCGTGGTATGCCGGTGTTGCGAACTACCAGACTCCACCTGTAACTGTGTTAACGGCACAGGTGGAGTAGTTTATCTTCTATCATAGATGACAAAGTCGAAATCATAAGGATGTTTTGAATCATGGGGGTGATGTTCACGCTTGATTTCATGCCACAGACGATGGTTTATGGGAGGGAAATAGGTATTTCCGGCAACTGCTGCCTTGATTTCCGTAAGATAGATTCTATTTGCAATATCAAGAGACTGATGAAAGAGTTCTCCTCCCCCGACAATAAAGATTTCGCTATCGTTCTTACTCATGCGAAGGCCTTCCTCCAGAGAACCGGCTCGCAGGCATCCTGAAGCAAACCATGCAGTATTGCGGGTTACGACAATTGATGTCCGGCCGGGGAGCACACGTCCAATCGCGTCATGGGTTTTGCGTCCCATAATCATATGGTGGCCAAACGTGATCTGTTTGAAATAATCTAGATCATCCGGCAAATGCCAAGGCATCTGGTTGTTGGCCCCCATGACCCGATTTTGGGCCATGGCCACGATAAGCGATATTCGAGACATCAGGTTTTCCAATGAAAAACCTGAAATATAACACGCTAAGGCGAGTCGGATAAGTCACCTGGCGATGAGAAAAAAGCAAGTTTACGGAAGGATGCAATAACGCCATTTCAGGTGTCATGATATTGAAGAGGATCTGGTTCCAGAATGGTAGGCTGAATGAGACCGATCGCGTTCGATATGATGTCTTTTTTGATTGTCCTGTCGTATGATTGAAGCCATGCTTACATGGCTAGACGAAGCAGAGGATTTTCCACCTCTGGAAATGGCACTTGCTGAACCTAATGGATTGATTGCCGCAGGGGGGGATTTATCTGTTCAGCGTATTCTTGATGCCTATTCTCACGGTATTTTTCCATGGTACATGGATGGCCAGCCGATATTGTGGTGGGCGCCTGATCCACGGATGGTGCTTTTCCCCAGAAAAATCCGAATAAGCCGTTCGCTTGCTAAATTTCAGAGGAGCCTTTCCTATAAGGTTCTTTTCGATCATGATTTTGAAAGCGTAATTCGGGCATGTGCAGAACCCAGAAAGTCAGGAAGCAGTACCTGGATTACTGAAGAGATGATAGAAGCCTATATACAGTTGTCCCAGCTTGGGTATGCGCATTCTGTAGAAATTTGGGTTGAGGAAAAGCTTGTGGGTGGCCTGTATGGAGTGGCATTAGGTGCCGTCTTTTTTGGGGAGTCTATGTTCTCCAGGTTTAGCAATGCTTCCAAAATTGCTTTAGTCGCATTGGCTCAATGCCTTGATAAATGGGATTATGGCTTGATCGACTGCCAGATGTACTCTCAGCATCTGTCTTCTATGGGAGCAAATGAGATTTCACGGCATGAGTTTGCAAAGCTTGTTGCGCAATTGGTAAAATTGCCAGGCAAGGGTGGGCAATGGAGTGATAATGACTAACCTTCTCAATGATATACCAAGGAATCTGCAATTTTATATCACGACTCCATACTCGTGCAGTTATTTGCCGGACAGGCTTGCCCGTTCACAAGTTGCCACACCGAGCCATCTGATTACTTCAAATGTATACAGTAATCTTGTGCAACTGGGATTTCGCCGTAGTGGTATTTATACCTATCGTCCGCAGTGCGATCGATGCCATGCTTGTGTCCCTGTCCGTATAGTGACAGAGGAACTTAATCCTTCCCGCTCCCAGCGGCGTTCGCTCAGGCGTCATGCTCATTTACGAGCTTACATGCGAGAATTGGATTTTCAGGAGGAACATTACGATCTGTATCGTCGCTATCAGTCTGCAAGACATCCTGGAGGCGGTATGGATCAGGACAACATTGAGCAGTATTGTCAGTTTCTCCTGCAAAGTAGCATTGATACAAAACTGGTTGAATTTTGTGATGCGAATACAGTTCGAATCGTAAGTATTATTGATGAGGTTGAAGATGGATTATCATCTGTCTACACTTTCTACGATCCTTCAGTAACTGGTGCAAGCTATGGCACCTATAATATTTTGTGGCAGGCCATGTTGTGTCGGGAAATGGGTCTTCCTTACTTGTATTTAGGCTACTGGATTCACGAAAGTAATAAAATGAACTATAAAATGAATTTTCAGCCGCTAGAAGGTTTTGTCAATGGCGCATGGCAAAGACTTACTCCAGAGTTGACCACAGCAATGGATTTTACCAGCATCTAATTTTTTAAATAATGAATTGTCGTTGTTGTCCCTGCTTTAATTTTAGACCAAGGCACAGCAGGCAAAGAATGGAAAATGCTGTTACAATCGGCGGGACAAAAGGATGCACAACTATTAGTAGAACCTGTACGCAGCGATCAGCTCTGAAAAAAGCCAATGAAAACAATATTTCTCGATTTTGAACAACCTATAGCTAAACTCATGGATAAGATTGAAGAACTTGGGCATGTTCAGGATGGATCCTCTGAAATGGATATCAGTGAGGAAATTACCCGTCTTGAAACCAAGAGACTTGGTCTGACCGAACAAATATACAGTAAACTTACTGCCTGGCAAGTTTCACAGGTAGCCCGTCATCCTCAACGTCCCAATACGCTTGAGTATTTTCAGTATTTATTAACTGATTTTGAAGAATTGCATGGTGATAGGGCTTTTGCTGATGACCCGGCAATGATTGGTGGAATTGGCTGTTTTGAGGGCCAATCCGTTATGGCAATAGGCCATCAGAAAGGCCGCGATACCAAGGAAAAGATCTATCGTAATTTTGGCATGCCGCGTCCTGAAGGGTATCGAAAAGCACTTAGGCTTATGCGGATCGCGGAAAAATTCATGATGCCAGTTTTGACTTTTGTGGATACACCTGGTGCTTATCCTGGAATAGGGGCCGAAGAGAGGGGGCAATCTGAAGCTATCGCCCATAATCTTCTTGAAATGTCGGAGCTTAAGGTTCCGGTTATCTGTACAATTATCGGAGAAGGGGGATCTGGAGGAGCCTTGGCTATTGGTGTTGGCGATGTCACGCTTATGCTTCAGCATTCGGTTTATTCAGTAATTTCACCTGAGGGCTGCGCTTCAATTCTTTGGAAAAGCGCTGAGAAGGCGGCTCAGGCCGCAGATTCTCTGGGTATAACCGCGACGAGACTAAAGTCTCTTGGTTTGATTGATGATATTGTGCCAGAACCCCTTGGAGGAGCACATCGAGATCCGGAATTGACGATGCAAAACCTCAAAGCGGCATTGTTTACCCAACTTACCCTGTTGCAGGCTAAACCCCTAGAGGATTTGCTTGCTGCGCGTTATAGGCGCCTTATGAGTTATGGCAGTTTCAAGGAAATTGAAAACAAATAACCTTAAATCCCATACTCAGACTGTCCTTGCGCGTTATTTGCGTTCTGGACAGAAGGTATGTGTTGCTTTGTCCGGAGGGATGGATTCAGTCGTTCTGCTTGATATCCTTTCCCGTTTGCGTGATACCCTGCAGATTGGTTTAAGTGCAGTTCATGTTAATCACCAGCTTAGCCCCAATGCCTTGGAATGGGAATTGTTCTGTCGTGAATTTTGTTTCAGTAGGGATGTTTCCCTGACTGTTGCGCAAGTGTTGGTTGAAAATAACGGGAGCGGAATTGAGGCTTCTGCGCGACGAGCCAGATATGACATATTTCGACATCTTGATGCTGATTTTATTGCTTTGGGCCATCATCTTGATGATCAGGCAGAAACCCTTCTGTTGCAACTGTTACGAGGTGCAGGTGTTTCAGGTCTGTCAGCCATGCCAGCCTTGCGCCAGATACCCGGTGAACCTGCTTTGTTACGCCCCTTGCTTGACATGCCACGTGAGGTGATTCGAACCTATGCAGAGAACCTGGCTCTGAAGTGGGTGCATGATGAGAGTAATGACAATACCGATTTCGATCGGAATTATTTGCGTCACAAAGTTCTTCCTTTGATCAGTGTTCGTTTTAGCGCCTATCGGGAAACATTTTCCCGGGCAAGCCGGCATTTGTCCGAGACCCGTGTTCTTCTTGAAGATCTGGCAAAAATGGATGCGCAAGAAGCTGTGGTTGATGGACAGCTTGATTTGGCTGTATTGGCACTTATGCGGCGGGCACGACAGAAAAATCTGCTGCGGTACTTCTTGAATCTGCATTCGTTTGGCGCCCCTTCTTCTGCAAATCTTGATGATATGCTTGATCAGCTTTTGAATGCTCGATCAGATTCGCAGGTTTTAATACAGCTGTCAGTGGGACAAATAAGATGTTATAGAGGTTATGCCCGGGTACTTCGCGATGCTTTAGAACCCGTAGGCTGGCAGGCTGTCTGGTCAGGTGAAACAGAACTTTCTCTCCCATCAATTGGTTCTGTTCTGATTACCAGGGAAGTATTGGGTAATGGGATTAGCCGTGAAAAACTTTTATCAGGTATTGTTCAGATTCGATCTCGTCATGGTGGAGAAAGATTACAGCCAGATTGCAAGCGTCCTAACAGGAGCTTAAAAAATCTGCTGCAGGAAGCGGAGATCCCCCCCTGGGAGCGTGCGGTTTTGCCACTTATTTATTTGAATGATGTGTTGGTGATGGTCCCAGGTATTGGTATTAATTGTGATTTTCAGGCTGTTCCCGGGGAACAGGGGATTGTATTTGAACTTGTACGTAAGAACTAGTTTGCGGCTGGTGGGAATATTACCGAGCCTTCAAGTGCCAGATGAAACTGGTTTGGTGTCCCGACTGTCGCGTGCATGTTAGGGCCCATACGTTGGAATACGGATACTAGCTCTTCTTCCAGTTTACTTCGATACCGGGTAATCCGATCTGGATCAAATCGTCTTTCCCTTAATAGGCGACCATGAAAGTCATGTTCTGCCACTCCAACAAGAAAACGCAGAAATTTTTTTCGTAAGGGACCAATTTCCATTGGGGCAGCAGCAGGGAGCAGCATTTTGGGTGAACCCTGCTTAAAGCTTCTAACGAGATCATGGCGTAGACGGACTGCCGTTACAGGGTAGTCATCATTAATATCGACCTTTGTGTAGAAAGCGGGGGCAAGCATGACTTTGGCGTTTTCTCCAATTAGTTCGATGAGGATATCCTGAGCACGGAGCATGAGATTGGGTCCTACTGGCTTCCCCAGAACATAGGTTCCATCTGGTGCATTGATATGTATATTTATCGGAATGGCAAACAGTTCACGGATACGGGGCAAGGGATCAAGAATGTCATGTTCAATTTCGATTTCAGCCAGATCCTGAACCAGCTTATTTATGGCATAGACGGTTTCCGCCTTGAGCATTTGGGAAGCTGAACTGATAAGATCAAAATCCTTGGCCTCAATGCATGATCGCAGTTGAATAACAAGTGCTGCATATAAAGGGTCACGTTCATAAGTGTTGCATCCAGCCTTCTCCCAGGTTTCACAAAGGCTGAGCAAGTGTGATAAATTCAATCCATTTTCCATATTAAAATAGTTCGCGTGTTTCAAGAAATTGAATGGAGGTGTATCGCTCTTTGGCCAAGTTAAGATTAACCTTGTTTGGAGCAAGGTATACAAAATTACCAGCACCATCCTTAGCTATATTGATTGAGTGGCGATTACACAATTCTTTCAGTTCGGTTTCCGGTCCTCTTAGCCATCTTGCAGTAGAGATATCAACAGGTTCAAATCTGACATCTACTCCATATTCGTGTTCAAGTCTATGTGTTACGACATCAAACTGCAACATTCCAACTGCTCCGAGAATGAGGTCATTTGACGAAATTGGACGAAAAAGCTGTGTTGCCCCTTCTTCAGCCAGTTCGTGCAGTCCTTTGTGTAATTGTTTAATTTTTAATGGATTTCTGATTATGGCACGGCGAAATATCTCTGGAGCAAAACAAGGGATGCCAGTAAATTTCAGTACCTCTCCTTCAGTGAAGGTGTCTCCTAGTTTAATGGTGCCGTGATTGGGAATCCCGATAATGTCTCCAGCATATGCCTCATTGGTGGTGTTTCGATCTTGGGCCATGAAGGTGATGGCAGAATTGACTATGAATTGCTTTCCTGAATGGGATTGGGAAATTTTCATGCCCCGATCAAAACGACCGGAGCAGATGCGAAAAAATGCAATTCTGTCACGATGTTTAGGATCCATGTTTGCCTGTATCTTGAAAACGAATCCTGAAAAACATTGTTCAGATGGATCGACAATGCGAGTTTCCGTGGGTCGGGGTTGCGGTGAGGGTGAAAGATCAACCAAAGCATCCAGCAAGGGCTTAACGCCAAAATTATTCATGGCTGATCCAAAAAAGACAGGGGTTTGCCTTCCTGCCAGGTATTCTTCCAGATTAAAGGGGTCAGAGGCTCCTCGCACCAGTTCAACCTGATTGCGCAATTCTTCTGCTGCATCTCCTAGCCATTCGTTTAATTGGGGATTGTTTAGCCCGGAAACTATTTCTGCAATCCCTTTATCTGCTGATGGGGAAAAAAGATTAATTTTGTCCTCAATGATATTGTAGGTACCTTGAAAGCGCTTACCCATCCCAATAGGCCAGGTAATGGGCGAGGTCCTGATTTTAAGCACTGATTCAATTTCATCAAGTAACTCGATTGGATCTCGCCCTTCCCGATCAAGCTTATTGATAAATGTTAGAATCGGAGTGTTACGAAGTCTGCATACATTAAGAAGTTTTATGGTTTGAGCTTCTACACCATTGACAGAGTCAATGACCATCAGTGCTGAATCAACAGCTGTGAGTGTTCTATAGGTATCTTCTGAAAAATCCTCGTGTCCAGGCGTATCTAGCAGATTAATCATGGAGTCCCGGTAAGGGAACTGCATAACACTTGATGTGACTGAAATACCTCGCTGCTTTTCAAGTTCCATCCAGTCTGAGGTGGCATGGCGTGATGCTTTGCGGGCTCGAACGGCTCCTGCCATCTGGATTGCATTTCCAAACCAGAGCAATTTTTCGGTAATAGTGGTTTTACCCGCATCTGGATGCGAAATAATGGCAAAAGTACGACGGCGGCGAATTTCTTCGGTAATTTTTGTCACTGGGATGGATGGACCTATGGTAGTTCGCGCCCCGAGGTGCGCAGGAGCGCCCCGAGGTGCGCAGGAATTTACAGGTGATTTCGCGTTATGTAAACATATCCAACATACTTTTTCATTATACTAAATTTTAGGGACAGTTTGTATGTCATGTCTTAAATTAGACTTTGAATTGACTTGAGCAGACACAGTTGGCATATCATGTTTCAAAAGAGAACTGGAAAGTGTATATTCCATGATTTTGTAAACGTGTTATATTTGAAAACCGGAGAGCTTCTTATGGCCGTTGAACGTACCCTGTCAATCATTAAGCCGGATGCCGTGGCAAAGAATGTGATTGGCGAAATTTATTCGAGATTTGAGCAAAATGGTTTAAAGGTTGTTGCTGCACGTATGATGAAGCTATCTCGTGACCAGGCTGAAGGGTTCTATGCTGTGCATTGTGACAGGCCCTTTTTCAATGATTTGGTTAATTTTATGATTTCTGGGCCGATTATGGTTCAGGTTTTGGAAGGTGAAAATGCCATTCTTAGAAATCGGGACTTAATGGGTGCCACCGATCCAAAAAAAGCTGCAAAAGGAACGATTAGAGCGGATTTTGCTGAGAATATCGATGCGAATGCGGTGCATGGCTCAGATGGGCCTGATACGGCAAAACTTGAAATCTCCTATTTTTTCCCAGCTCTGGAAATTATTTCCCACTGATGCAGACGAACCTGTTAAATTTGGATGCTGGAGGGCTTGCCCGGTTTTTTGCTGATCTGGGCGAGAAACCATTTCGTGCCAAGCAGCTTTTACGTTGGGTTCATCACCTGGGTGAATGTGATTTTTCTCAAATGATTGATTTGGCTCGTCCTTTGCGTGAAAAGCTTGCTGAGGTTGCAGTAATTAATTTACCCGTAATCAAAGCTGAACAGTTTTCAGGGGATGGGACTAGAAAGTGGCTGTTTAATGTTGGGAGTGATAACAGCATTGAAACTGTCTTTATTCCTGAAGGTAACAGAGGCACTTTGTGTATTTCAAGTCAGGTCGGTTGCGCATTGGAGTGTAGTTTTTGTTCGACCGGGAGGCAGGGGTTCAACCGGAATCTGACGCCTGCCGAGATTATTGGTCAATTGTGGTGGGCAAACCGGGCTTTAGGGAGAGATCCAAAAGGAGACCGAGTCATCAGCAATGTTGTCATGATGGGTATGGGCGAGCCTTTAGCGAATTTTGAGGCTGTGGTGTCTGCCATGAATATTATGCTTGACGATAATGCTTATGGCTTATCCCGTCGTCGGATAACGTTGTCGACGTCCGGATTAGTACCGGCTATAGACAGACTCCGGGAGTGTCTGCCTGTTTCGCTTGCAGTTTCGTTGCATGCACCGAATGATGCCCTTCGTAATATACTGGTGCCAATCAATAGAAAATACCCGTTGTCTCAGCTTATTGCCGCTTGTATCCGCTATCTGGACGCCGCTCCCCGAGATTTCATTACTTTTGAATATGTCATGCTTGCTGGCGTTAATGATTCTGAATCCCATGCGAGAGATCTGGTGAAACTCCTTAATTTGCTTCCTTGTAAGTTAAATCTGATTCCTTTCAATTCATTTCCAATGTCAGGTTATGTCTGTTCGTCATCTGAAGTCATCAAACGTTTTGCCTCTATTGTTCAAGAATCCGGTGTTGTTGTTACAACACGCCGTACGCGGGGTGATGACATTGATGCGGCTTGTGGTCAACTCGCAGGAGAGGTAAAGGATCGGTCGAAACGGATGGAAAAAAGCACGATAAGGGTTCATGCCATATGAAAATGGGGCTTTTGTTTCTTGTCTCCCTAATGCTTGCGGGCTGTGTTACAACCGCTTCGAACCCAAACCAGTCAGTAGAACAGTCACCAGCTTATAGGGCTAAATTGCATACTGAACTCGGTGCCACTTATTTTAGTCGCGGTGCATATGTGGTTGCTCTTCATGAACTGAATACTGCCATTTCGGATGATGGGGATTATGCCCCGGCATATGGAATGCTAGGGCTAGTTTATTTTCATTTTCACGAAAATGATAAGGCAGAAATTAATTTCCGTAAGGCACTAACCCTCACTCCAAACGATCCAGATCTTTTAAATAATTACGGGTGGTTTGTATGTCAGACAAGGGATCCTTCTAAATCAATAAGTTACTTTAGACGTGCATGGGAAAACCCACTTTATGCTACCCCTGAGAAGGCTTATGACAATGGAGGGGTTTGTGCTCTGAAAATGGGAAACCCAAGTGCTGCAGATGAAGATTTTCATGAGGCCCTTAAAGCTAATCCTCAAGACGCGATTGCAATTTATCAACTTGCAGAGCTATATTTTAAGCAAGGTAATAATACGGATGCTAACATTTTTTTAATACGGTTATTCAGGACGGTTGGTGATACCCCGGAGGGACTCTGGCTTGGTGTGCGTCTGGCACACAGGGAACATCTGGGTAAAGCTCAACAGGCTTATTCATCCAGATTGCTAAAAGAATATCCGGATTCTTCCCAGGCAAAAGCGTTACGGCATGGGAAATGGAATAATAAGGCTTCATCCTGAAGGTAAACTGTCTTGATTGAATATGACGATTAGGAGAGGAATGGTACTGGGCTGGATGTGTCAGTCTAAGGTACCAGAAGTTCATGACAGAATTTGAACAAGAATCGGTTAGTGTTGGTCAGAAACTACGCCTTGAAAGACAAAGGCAGGGTATGAGCATTGAGGCCACAGCTAGCAAACTACATCTTTCTGTTGGACAAGTTGAGGCTATTGAAGCAGATGATTATTCATCATTGCCAGCAATGATGTTTGTTCGAGGCTTTATACGCAATTATGCAAAACTTCTGCATCTTGAATCAGAAGGTCTTTTGGCTTGTTTGCCTCAGGTTCCGGTTTTGGATCAATCACGCATTTCTGTGCCTGGGGAGCGGATTTTTTTTCGGGATAATGTTCCTTTTCCTTCAACAAGACGTCGGGATTGGCATGAAAAGATGCTTCAGGTATTACTTGTTGTTGCTTTCGCAATTGTCCTTATTCTTATTTTTTTTCATGTCGAAGTTGTTCGTATGTTGACTCATGGAGCACATCCGGTTCCCTTAGGAGAAAAAAAAGAATCGGTTGGGGTATTAAGCCACCCTGGTTTTCAGGCGAGTGCTCAGTCCCGTCCTGTAGCTGAGGTTACCAGTCCCGGGTCTCAGTCTTTAGGCTCTGCAACTGATTCAAATTCTCATTCGGCTGCTCAGGCTGCTAGTCCGAATCTACAGCCAACCGGGATTCCGGTAAATACGGAAAATGGCATTACACCAAAGTCAGCAAGTAAAACCAGCATTAGCCAAAAGACGAATCCCGTATCAGTTTCGGATGGAATTTCGGTGCCCCCTGCTAATAATGCTGCAAGAGGTCAAATTGTCCTGGTATTTAATGCTAGCTCCTGGGTTCAGGTTACTGATTCGTCTGGTAAATCATTAGAGTCTGGGCTTAATCAACCTCATACCAAATTGGTGTTGCATGGTGAACCCCCTTACCATGTTGTGATAGGCAATGCGCCTGAAGTCGAACTGGTTTATAATGGCAAACCGGTTGATCTAGGGCCATTTACACATTCCAATATTGCCCGATTGAATCTGGAGTAACCATGTTTCATGTCGATATACCGCGACGAAAAAGTCGTCAGATAAGCGTCGGCAATGTTCCAGTTGGTGGCGATTCGCCTATTTCAGTTCAGACAATGACTAATACTGAGACATGTGATGTCCTGGCTACTGTCGCCCAGATTGAACGTTGTGCACGTGCTGGTGCTGATATTGTGCGGGTTTCAGTTCCGAGTATGGAAGCCGCTGAAGCATTCGGAAGGATTCGCTCACGGGTGACGGTACCGTTAGTTACGGATATCCATTTTGATTATCGGATAGCGCTTAGGGTAGCGGAATTAGGTGCAGATTGCCTTCGTATCAATCCGGGGAATATTGGTCGGGAAGACAGGGTCAGGGCTGTTGTTTCAGCAGCTAGAGATCATGGAATACCGATTCGCATTGGAGTTAATGCAGGTTCACTGGAAAAGGATTTGCAGAAAAAATATGGTGAGCCCACTCCCGCTGCATTAGTTGAATCGGCTATGCGTCATATTGATATCCTTGATCGTCTGGATTTTCAGGATTTCAAGGTTAGCCTTAAGGCTTCCGAAATTTTTATGACTGTTGAAGCCTATAAATTGCTTGCATCGCAGATTGATCAGCCTCTGCATCTTGGTATTACTGAAGCAGGCGGGTTAAGGTCTGGAAGCATTAAATCATCAATTGGTCTTGGCATGCTGCTCTCCCAAGGCATTGGTGATACCATCCGTATCTCTTTGGCAGCTGATCCTGTCGAGGAGGTTAAGGTAGGATTTGATATCCTCAAAAGCCTGCACTTACGTAACAAGGGCGTTAACATTATTGCGTGCCCATCATGTTCGCGTCAGGAGTTCGATGTCATTGGTACTGTTAATGCATTGGAAGAAAGACTTGAAGATGTAATGGAACATATGGATTTGGCTATCATTGGATGCATAGTCAATGGCCCTGGAGAAGCCAGGGAGGCGGATATTGGTATTGCTGGTGGAATGCCTAATCTGATGTACCTGGATGGAAAGCCAAGCCATAAGGTTACTGGTGAGGCGTTGGTGGATGAGCTCGAAAAACAGGTTAGGGCCCGCATTGAATGGATACGTCAGCATCCTGAAGAAATGCGTCGTCGTACAATTCCAATAAAAATTGCAGGGTGATATCCCGGGAAAAGGATAATGAGACGTCGATGCACATGGGTCTGGGCCTCATTGTGACTAAAATGAGTAACATACAGGCTATCCGGGGGATGAATGACATTCTCCCCGAAGAATCCATACGTTGGATCAGGTTCGAATCAATAGTGATGGACTGGCTCCATTCTTATGGTTACCAGAATATTCGTACGCCGATTCTGGAAAAAACTGAACTTTTCGTTCGTAGCATCGGTGAAGTCACGGATATTGTCGAAAAGGAAATGTACACCTTTATTGATTCTCTTAGCCTGGATAGTCTGGCTTTGCGTCCTGAAGGAACTGCGTCCTGTGTACGTGCTGTGCTTGAGCATCATTTGTTGCGCCAGGCACCCCAACGACTCTATTACATGGGCCCAATGTTTCGCCATGAACGTCCGCAAAAGGGTCGTTATCGCCAGTTTCACCAGGTTGGGGTTGAGGCAATAGGTTTTGCTGGTCCAGATATCGATGTGGAACATCTGTTAATGATTTCGAGATTGTGGCGCTTATTAGGTCTTGAAGGAATTCGGCTTGAAATTAATTCGCTGGGATCTTCTGATGAGCGAATTGAGTATAGAAAGAAACTGATTGCTTATTTCGAAAAAAATTTGAGCGTACTTGATGAAGAAGCTCAACGTCGACTTTATACAAACCCTTTGCGTATACTGGATAGCAAGAATTCACAAATGCAAGAAATGATCAACAGGGCACCACGTCTTATTGATGTATTAGGTAAAGAATCTCAATCACATTTTTCCCTGATGTGTGAAAATCTTGAAGCTTGCCAGGTGCCTTATGCTGTTAATCCACGGCTTGTACGTGGGCTTGATTATTACAATTTAACTGTTTTTGAGTGGGTAACAGATCAATTAGGTTCTCAAGGTACGGTTTGTGCAGGAGGACGTTATGATGCCTTGCTTGCTCAGATTGGTGGGCAGTCTTCCCCTGCCTGTGGTTTTGCTTTGGGTATTGAGCGTATCCTGTCCCTGCTGTCTAGGGACTTTGGAGGAAAACTAGAGCCAGATGTTTATTTTGTAAATGTTGGTACATCTGCGCAGTTTCATGCCAATATCATAGCAGAAAAGGTTAGGGATGCCGGTTTTTCTGTGATTCTCCATGCCGGAGAAGGGGCCATGAAAACTCAAATGAAAAAAGCCAATGCAAGTGGGGCTGCATTTGCTCTTATTCTTGGGGAAGAAGAGGTTGAACGTGAGCTTGTAGGGGTCAAGGCATTACGTCTTGACGTCGCACAACAGACTTTACCACTTGATGCGGCGCTTGCATGGATGAGGGCTTGTCCACGATCGGGCGATAAATTATCCGGAGATGAGTGATGTTGGATTTGGAAGAGCAGCAGCAGCTTGAAGAACTGAAGATATGGTGGAAACGTTATGGAAATATTGTTCTCACTATTGTTTTTGTGATCATCGCATCAGTCATTGGATTTCAGTACTGGCGAGAACATGTGGCCTACCAAGCAAAAGAGGCGGCGGCCGTGGATGTGGCGATGCATAATGCTTATATTGAAAAGAATATGAATCTGGTGAAAGCCTATGGGGGACAGTTGATTCAGAAATACGGGAATACCGCCTATGCGAGTCGTGCCGCACTTTTGCTGGCAACGGTTAACCACAAGGCAGGAGATGATAAGAGTGCTCTGGCTCAGTTAAACTGGCTTGTTTCCCATTCTAGAGATTCAAATCTTGTGGCTGTTGCGAAGATACGAAAGGCCGCAATCTTGCTGGGAACAAAACAGTATGAAGCCGCACTTAAGAGTTTGGCTGGAGGTGGGCCAGGTGCTTTTTCGTTTCTGTACGATGATATGCGGGGCGATATTTACCATGCAATGGGTAGGGATGATGAAGCGCGAAGTAGCTGGAATAAATCGCTTAATGAAATGGATGCTGCCAATAAATACAGGCAGCTTGTCCAGATGAAGCTTGATGCACTGGGGTAATTTGATGATTGGAAAATTTTCGCGGCTAGCAGGACTGATTGGTTTTACCCTGGTTTTATCTAATTTGAGTGGGTGTGCAATTTATCACTGGTTTTCTCCATCAGATACTGTACCCCCAGCCCCATTGATAAAATTTACACCAACACAACAGGTAAGAGAATTATGGTCTGTTGATGTTGGTGAAAGCCGTAATGCACCTATGACTCCTGCTGTTTTGCCGGATGGGGAAATTTATGCGGCTTCGGATAAAGGTTCTCTAGAGCGTATTGATGAAAAAGGTCATGTTGTGTGGCGAATCCACACACGGCACGATCTTTCAGGCGGGGTAGGTGCAGATAAGAATATAGAAGTCGTTGGAGCTTATGATGGTACTGTCCTGGCTTATGACAGTAACGGTAAACTATTATGGCATGCACAAGCGTCAAACCAGATTGTTGGGGTACCTGCGATCAGTAATCAGTATGTGGTTGTTCGTTCCCTGGACGGTCATGTTGAAGCCTTTTCGCGTAAGGATGGTAAATCTGTCTGGAATATAGAGCGTGAACTGCCCCCACTTATTATCAAGAGTCATAGTGGACCGGTCATAAATGGTACCCTGGTCTGGGTTGGTTATCCTGGTGGCCGGCTAATCGGAATTGATTTATTGAATGGTAATGAGGTGTTTGATTTAAGGGTAGCTGAACCCCGGGGAGCAACAGATATTGATCGTGCAGTGGATGTGACTGGAGCACCAGTCATTACACGGAATAACAACATATGTGCTGTAGCTTATCAGGGACGTTTAGCCTGTTTTGATGCCCATACCGGAAATCTTGTATGGGGTCGATCACTTTCAAGTTCTGCAGGAATTACCGCTTCAGAAAAAGACTTGTTTGTTAGCGGGCAGAATGGGAGTGTATATGCTTTTGATTTTACAACTGGTGCGAGTTTATGGCGACAACCGGCGTTGCGGGGACGTTCCTTGTCTACACCCCAGGTTTGGGGTGATTTTGTAGTTGTTGGAGATTACCAGGGCTATATTCATTTCATATATAAATCAAGTGGAATTTTTGCTGCACGCCTTTCAACCGACGGGACACCCGTTGTCATCCGCCCGCAGTTTGCCGCCCGAGGTCTGGTTATTCAAACCACCGGAGGAACTTTATCTGAAATTACTTTACAGTGATTGAAGTTTGTAAAATAGGTCCGGAATGAAACCAACGATAGTTATTGTCGGAAGGCCCAACGTGGGCAAGTCGACGCTTTTTAACCGGTTGACGCATACGCGGGATGCTTTAGTAGCAGATCTTCCCGGGTTAACCCGGGACCGGCATTATGGTCACGGCAGGGTTGGCGACAAACCCTATCTTGTTGTAGATACAGGTGGTTTTGAGCCCGTAGCCAAGGATGGTATCCTGCATGAAATGGCACGTCAAACTATGCAGGCCATCACTGAAGCAGATGCCATCATCTTTTTGGTAGATGTACGCTCTGGCCTTACTCCGCAAGATAGTTCGATTACTGAACAATTAAGGCGTTCAGGTTGTCCTGTTTACCTTGTTGTCAATAAAGCTGAAGGAATGTCTTCATCTATTGCGGCGTCAGAATTTCATGCGCTGGGACTTGGCACTCCCTATACGATTTCCAGTGCGCATGGAGAAGGTGTCGCGGAACTGATGGAAATGGTATTAGAGCCTTTTACCTTGGTTCCCGACGCTTTGCCTTCAGGCTATCCCCGGGTGGCCATAATTGGTAGACCAAATGTAGGGAAATCAACCTTAGTCAACCAGTTGATTGGCGAAGAAAGGGTGATAGCCTTTGATGAACCTGGCACGACCCGAGATAGCGTTTATATCGATTTTATCGAAGGAGATCGCCACTATACCTTGATTGATACAGCAGGGGTACGCCGGCGTGGCAAAGTTTTCGAAGCCGTGGAAAAATTCTCGGTGGTTAAGACGATTAAGGCAATTGAAGATTCGAATGTAGTAATATTGGTGCTTGATGCGAGACAGGAGATTTCGGAACAGGATGCACATCTTGCAGGATTTGTTCTGGAAACGGGTCGTGGATCGGTAGTGGCCATTAATAAATGGGATGGGCTTGATACAGCAAAGCGGGAATGGATTAAAATTGAATTACCGCGCAAACTCAAGTTTCTTGATTTTGCCCGTTTCCATTATATTTCTGCACTAAAGGGCCAGGGATTGAGTGGGCTTATGCGTTCTGTTGACGATACTTATAATGCAGCATTTATCCGTTTGCCTACGCCTAAGCTCACACGTCTGCTTATTGATGCGGTCAGCCAGCATCAACCGCCCAAGAATGGGCCCTTTCGGCCTAAATTACGCTATGCCCACCAAGGAGGGCAGAATCCCCCGATTGTCGTCGTGCATGGTACTGCTGTAAATCATGTTCCTGATTCATATCGTCGCTACCTTGAAAATACTTTTCGTAAAGCTTTTGATATAGTGGGCTCACCACTTAAGGTGGAGTTTCATCAGGGGCATAACCCTTTTGCTAATCGTAAACCTACTCCGCTGACTGAGCGGGAAGAAAAACAGGCGCATCGCCGCCGTATGCACTTACGGAAGACTTATGGAAAAAAACCAAAGAAGAACTGACGAAGTTTCTAAACGTTTCTTTGGTATTGACCACATGTCACTAACTGGAAAAAAGATAATTTTTGGTTCCTGTTCCCCACTCTTTAACGTTCAAAAAATTCGTGAGCTTGAGGTTTATGCAGGCCCTACTGAACCCTCCTTGATGGAGCAGGCTGGAGCAGTGGCTGCACAGAGAATTTGTCATATGTTTGGCCCGCGTGAATTCATGCTTGTACTGGCTGGGCCAGGCAACAATGGAGGGGATGCTTTTGTATGTGCCCGACATTTGAAGGCAAGGGGTTACAGTATCCAAGTGCTTTTTCTGGGTGAAGTTACCAGATTGCCAAAAGATGCTGCAATGGCTTATGCATTATGGTGTTTGGCAGGTGGGGAAGTGCAGCAGATATGGCCTGAAGAAGATCCGGCAGTCATAATTGATGGGCTGCTTGGTATCGGTTTGTCAAGGCCTCTGAAAGGTATCATGGCGGATTATATTGAAAGGATTAACCATTCTGGTGCAAAAGTGGTTAGTCTGGATATCCCTTCTGGCCTTGATGCTGATTTTGGGACTGTTGCCAATGTGGCCATACGAGCGGATGCAACTGTCACCTTTATTGGGCTTAAACCAGGTTTTTATACTGCCCAGGGAGTAGAACATGTCGGGAAGGTGTTTTTGGAGAAGCTACAAATCCCATCTTTTTCGATAGCCCCTTCCGCATGGCTGCTTAATGAGAACTGTCTTAAATGGCCAGAGCCCAGAAAGGCAAATAGCCATAAAGGGCTATTTGGTGAAGTTCGCATATTGGGTGGGCCAATGCGTGGAGCAAGTTTGTTAGCCGCTTTGGCAGCGCTTCGTTCGGGAGTCGGACGCGTTGTGATAGCCTGGCTAGATGATGCAGGACCTGATTTGGACCCTGTTCATCCCGAGCTTATTTTTACGAAATGTAAGGATTTGTTACTAGGGTTGCGGGGAATTTTATTAATTGGCCCAGGTTATGGTCAGACTGATGCAGCCATTCACCTGCTTGAGCAGATTCTTAAGAGTGATGCGATGCTTTTGCTTGATGCTGACGCCTTGAATCTGGTGGCTTCCAGGAAGTGTCTTAAAGACGCTTTAAGGCATCGAAAAGCATCTGCTATCCTGACCCCTCATCCGTTAGAAGCCGCACGTTTGCTTGGATGCACTGTGGAAACCATCCAGTCGGACAGACTGGGCAATGCCAAAATGCTTTCGAAAGAGTTTGGTCAACCGGTTGTAATTAAGGGTGCAGGAAGTGTGATAGCGGCTCCAGAGGGTGAAGTCTGGGTAAGCCCATGGGCTATTCCATTACTTGCAATCCCGGGATCTGGCGATGTGCTTGCTGGACTGGTAGCCTCCCTTGCCGCACAGGGTTTATCTGATTCAGATGCTCTGAGATTGGGTGTTTGGCTTCATGGCCATGCTGGTGCTGTGTATCAACAGGAAATGGGTGGTCCAATAGGTGCCATGGCGACGGAATTAACCTTAATAATCCGACGTCTTCTTAATGCGAAATTTTAGATTTCTCTGCTGATTGTACGGACTGAGTTATCATATCAATTTTTGATGTAATTGACGCTTGGCAATAAAGGGTTGATTTTTTGAAAGGTTTTTTTGATTTTTAAGGGGCTATATTGAATAAAGCTGGAAAATCTGGGCATATATGTCGATTAACAGGTTACATAGTACAAAGTGTTTAAATTTAGATAAAAAAATGTTCAGTGAGTTTCAATCAGTATTTTTGGGTAGCGCTCTGGTTTGCATAAGATAGCTATGTCTTTATTTCGGTATGAAACCTGATAGAATTTATTGTTATTTTATTGTCTAATGTAGTGATGGACTGGTGAAGTTGACGGCCAGGAAATATGCCTGTGCGATTAAGCCGAAAATTTATCTGAAGTTAAAATAGTTTATTGTTATAATTAAACATAAACAGCACAAGAATAACAGGAGTGGTTATGAGCGGAAAAGGACAATTGTTGCAGGATCCCTTCCTTAATACTTTACGTAAGGAACATGTTCCCGTGTCCATTTATTTGGTTAATGGTATTAAATTGCAAGGTCATATTGATGCCTTTGACCAATATGTTGTAATGCTTAAGAATTCTGTCACACAAATGGTTTACAAACATGCCATTTCAACAATTGTACCGACACGCGCCGTGAATTATAGCACGCCAGAGCACAGTAATTGATGATGGTCTTTTCTGTTTATTTGTCGTCCAGATTGTTATGGAGTTTGGATGATTGAACGGCCCCAGGCCGGTGAGCGAGCGATTCTTGTCAGTCTAGATACTGGACAACCCGATTGGTCTGACAGTAATGAAGAGTTTGGCCTCTTGGCTAAAAGTGCTGGTCTCGTACAACTTCAATCTTTTGAAGGTTCTTTAAGACGACCACATCCAGCTACTTTTGCCGGCAGTGGTAAAGTGTCGGCAATTGCCATGGCCTGTCAACAGCATAATGCAAGTGTCGTGGTATTCAATCATGCCTTGACCCCGGCCCAGGAGCGTAATCTTGAACAGGCCATACATTGTCGGGTTATCGATCGTGTGAGCCTGATACTTGACATTTTTGCCAGACGTGCGAAATCTCATGAAGGTAAATTACAGGTCGAGCTTGCACAACTTCAATATTTGAGTACTCGGCTGGTGCGGGGATGGACCCACCTGGAAAGACAAAAGGGCGGAATAGGATTGCGTGGGCCTGGTGAAACACAGCTTGAAACGGACCGACGGCTACTGGGGCTTAGGGTAAAATCCCTTAAAGCACAAATTGAACGGGTAAAACGGCAAAGGCAAACCCAGCGGCAAGGAAGAGTGCGTAATGGTGCGCTTGCTGTTTCTTTGGTTGGTTATACCAATGCTGGCAAGTCTACGTTGTTTAATGCTCTGACAAATGAGAACGCCTACGCAGCTGACCAACTTTTTGCAACCCTGGATACTACTTCACGGCGTTTATATCTACCTCTGGGTGGTTATGCCATTTTGTCTGATACAGTCGGTTTTATCAGATCGTTGCCTTACAGCTTGATTGCTGCTTTTCGCGCTACGCTTGAAGAATCTGCTGAGGCAAATCTACTTTTGCATGTTATTGATGTTTCGCATTCCGATTGGATCGAACAGTCCAGAGTTGTTGACAAAATTCTAGAAGAGATTGGGGCAGGTCAGACTGCAAAGATTTCTGTAATGAACAAGATTGACGTGGCAGGAGGTATGCCAGGTCTTGAGCGTGATGAGTATGGTAGAATAAGCCGGATTTTCGTAAGTGCAAAACAAAGGCTTGGACTGGAGCTGATTCGGCAGGCCCTGAGCGAAACCTGTCAGATGCTCAATGACAAAATGGAATTTGTGTCGCCACAATAGGCTGGCAGGGATAAATTTCCATTCGCACATATGGATGGATAATGGCAAGAAATAAACCTGATTGGAGCAAAGATCCTGGTGGAGGACCACCTGAACTGGGTGCTTTATGGCAGCGTTTTAATCGTCGAATTTCCCTTCTTTTTGGCCGGTCACCTGGAACTCAACCCAAGCGAAGTGGTGGGGCTGGACTCTTTTTGATAGCGGTTCTGATCGTTTGGCTTGCAAGTGGTTTTTATTATGTCCCTAACGGTCAAAGAGGTGTAGTCATTCGGCTGGGCAGCTATGTTGAAACAGTTGGCCCAGGCCCTCACTGGGGGTTTCCTCTTCCATTTGAGTATGTACATAAGGTAGACGTTACTAATGTACGTTCCATTGAAATTGGGATTCATGGCGGCCTTATGCCTACTGCTGATGGTGGACTGGTTGATGCTGATTTTACGGTTAACTATCTTGTCAAGGATCCGGTTTCATGGCTTTTTAATGTTAAGGATCCTGCAAAAGTGGTTCAACTGGCGGCACAGACAGCAGTAAGGCAAAGTGTAGCCGGTGAAACGACGAGTGCGCTTCTTGGTGGACATGACAGCGTATCCGTAAATTCAAAAGCAATAATACAGACGATGCTTAACCAGTATCAACTGGGTGTTATGGTCACTCAGGTCATTGAAAACCATTCAGGGCCACCAGACAAGATTGCTTCCGCCTATGCTGATATCAATTCTGCTTCAGACAAAGCCGAATCGGAAGTGAAAGCAGCACGTCAGGCTTCAGATACTGACATGGCTGAAGCTAAGATCTCGGCATTGCATGTTGTGGCGCAGGCCAAAGCATATAAAATCCAGAAAATCAGCACAGCTCAGGCAGATGCAGATCGCTTTAATAAGATGCTTGGGGTCTATGAAAAAAATCCAGGTTTGACACGAGAAAAAATGTACCTGGATACGATGCAAACTATTATTGCTAGTGCTGATAAGGTGGTTGTTGGAACAGCACACGATCCCAGTGGAATTTGTTTTATTGGTCATGGCTCAAAGAAAACTGGAGTGCCTCCGAAAGCACCAGTTACAGGTGCAGGGAAAAACCTGATCAGTGATCAGACTCAACAGAAGAAAGACTCAGGCTTGATTGAGGATAATGTTTCTGCACTGCAGAAAGAACTTCGTAGCCGCAATCGTCCGGAGCGTCCATGAATAAAATTTATTTCTGGACCTTGGGTATTATCCTGATTGTCCTTCTTTCCTGGTTTTCTATTTTTGCAGTGGGTGAGAAACAGGCTGCTCTTGTTTTTGATTCAGGGAAGCTGGTAAGGGTTATAGATGTGCCTGGAGACTATTTTCTGTTGCCTTTCATGCAGAGTGTGAAAAAGCTCGATCTTCGGGTACAGACGACAGAAGTGCCTGTGCCACAGATGTTTACCGATTCCGCTCACAATAGATTGATGGCAACGCCTTGGTTCAGATGGCAAATTGTTGATATAAATAAATTCGTGACGGCTACTGATGCTGATTTAACAAAAGTAACCTCACCTCTGCTTATGAAAGTCGTAGCCAACGCAGGTGATGTTGTGGCCCAACATCGTTCCTCGTCTGTCCTTGAGGGCTCATTAAATGCTGGAAAACTGATTGTTGGCAGTATGTCCCAACAAGCCTCAATGCTTGGAGTCAAGATTATTGATGCAGGGTTAGGAGATATTACCCTTCCTGAAAAAGAGTCTGGGTCTATCCTTAAGAAAATGCGTATTGATGCAGAAAAAAATGCAGGGCAGGTGCGTGAGCAGGGGAAGGCCCAGGCTGCGGGCATTCTGGCTCAGGGGAAACTTGATAGCCAGGAAACTCTTGCTATTGCCAAGCAGCAGGCAGCAATGATTATTGCTGAGACTGATGCTGATGCAGCTACAATTACCGAAAAAGCTTATCGTCACAACCCTCGGTTTTACATATTTTGGGGTAGTCTTGAAGCATATAAAGCAGGATTTAAAGGGCGGAAAGTTGTGGTACTGCCAAAGGACTCATCTTTTTTCAAATATTTCAATACGCCCGATGCGGCTGTAAAATGAGAATGCAATGTTAACAACGTTTGTACTTGGATTTGCGCTGATGCTTGTATTTGAAGGAATGCTTCCTTTTATTTCTCCAAAACTTTGGCGTCAGGCTTGTCTATATGCAGCAAACAGGCCTGAGCACATGATACGTATTAGTGGTCTGGCCCTGATGCTTGCCGGTATTGCATTGTTAAAAATCATAAATTGACATGGGTTTTGTCCCATCTGAGAACAGTCATGCAAAATTGGCTTCTACCTGAATTTATTGAAGATATTCTACCTCCTGAGGCAGCCCGTATTGAAGGGCTTCGTCGTCAGATACTTGAATTGTTTACTTCATGGGGATATCAGCAGGTCACTCCGCCCATGGTTGAGTACCTGCATTCGCTTTTGACTGGAGCTGGTCACGATCTGGATCTCAAAACCTTTAAAGTTGTGGATCAACTGACAGGCCAATTGATGGGTATTCGTGCTGATTTGTCACCCCAGGTTGCCCGAATTGATGCTCACCTCCTTAATGCCTTGGGTGTTACTCGACTCTGTTACGCTGGAACAGTGCTCCATACCCTTCCAGATGGCCTTATGCAGGCTAGGGAGTTTTTACAGACGGGTGCTGAATTATATGGACATTCTGGAATTGAGGCTGATTGTGAAATTCAGGGTCTGATGCTGGATTCCATCCGTGCGACAGGGCTGACCGGGCTTCATCTTGATCTGGGGCATGTCGGAATATTTCATGCCTTAATGAATCAGACAGAATTGGAAGATGAAGGCCAGAGCTGTGTTTTTGATGCAATGCGCAGCAAGGATCCAGATGCACTAAAAGTTCATGCAAATTTATTGTCCTCTAAGGTTATGGACTCTCTGATGGCGTTGCAGACCTTGTATGGCGGGATTGATGTCATAGACCAGGCTAAACGGTTATTGCCTAAAAATGCAATCATTGAGCGTGCTTTTAGGGATCTTGAAATGCTGATTCAGCATGCCGGTAATGTTTCCATAGGGATTGATTTGGCAGATTTACATGGCTATCACTACCATAGTGGAGTAGTGTTCGCTGTTTATGCACCTGGATTTTCACAACCACTCGCCCGCGGTGGCCGATATGACAGGGTTGGTGAGATTTTTGGGCGTGCACGCCCAGCTACCGGATTTTCGATGAATCTTAGGGCCCTTGTGCGGGGTTTGCCGCCTGCCAGGGAGCAATCGGGCATTCTTGCCCCCTTGATTTCCTCTGACCCGGTATTATGTGCCCTGATTCGTGAATTGCGTACAAAGGGTGAGGTAGTCATTTATGATTTGCCCGGCCACGAAGAGACAAAAGATGAACTGGCCTGTAATCGTATTATTAAACGTAGCGAGCGGGGCTATAAAGTCGTGCCGATTTGACTGAATGGTTAAGAGAATAATTTACAGGGTTGGAAAGCATGACTAAGAATGTAGTTGTGATTGGGACTCAGTGGGGCGATGAAGGCAAGGGTAAGGTAGTGGACTGGTTGACTGACCACGCTGACGGCGTGGTGCGTTTTCAAGGGGGACACAATGCCGGGCACACACTTGTTATTGGACGTAAAAAAACGGTTTTGCACCTGATTCCTTCAGGAATCCTTCGCCAAGGAGTGCTTTGCTATATTGGTAATGGAGTAGTTGTTTCTCCAAAAGCCTTGTTCAAGGAACTGGATGAATTGGAGGCGGCAGGAGTTGATGTTGCCAGTAGGCTAAAGATTTCTGAGGCATGCCCCTTGATTTTGCCCTGTCATGTTGTGATTGACAATGCTCGTGAAGCTGCACGTGGTGATGCCAGGATTGGCACGACTGGTTTAGGAATTGGCCCATGTTATGAAGATAAGGTTGCACGCCGTGGTTTGCGGGTTCAAGATCTGTTTTACCCAGATCGTTTTTTAACTAAGCTTGAAGAATTGATGGCTTATCATAATTTTGTTTTAACCCACTTCTTCAAGAACAAGGCCCTTGATTATAAAGCAACAGTTGATGAATTGCTTGGTTTTGGTGAACGATTGCGATTTATGGTCGCAGATGTGCCTAATCTGCTCTTTGAGGCTAATGCACGAGGAGAAAAACTCTTGTTTGAGGGTGCCCAGGGTGCATTGCTGGATGTTGATCATGGTACTTATCCCTATGTAACCTCTTCAAATTGTGTTAGTGGCGCAGCATCAAGCGGAAGCGGGGTTGGCCCGCAAATGCTCGATTATATTTTAGGAATTACCAAAGCCTATGCGACACGGGTTGGAGCGGGTCCCTTCCCCACTGAACTATTTGATGAAGTTGGAAAGGGACTCGCTTCACGTGGTAATGAGTTTGGTGCAACAACAGGTCGTGCAAGACGGTGTGGATGGTTTGATGCCATGGCGCTTAAACGGTCAATAAGACTTAATGGTGTTACCGGGCTTTGTATTACCAAGCTGGACGTTCTGGATCATCTTGAACAGGTGCGGATTTGTGTGGGATACAGGCTTGAAGGGAAACCTGTGGATATTCTTCCGGTGGGCGCTGAACAGGTTGCGGCATGTGTACCAGTATATGAAGATATGCCCGGTTGGAAGGATTCAACAGTAGGAATTAACCGTTATTCAGATTTACCAATGGCAGCACGTAATTACCTTGAACGTCTTGAGGCCTTATGCGGAGTTCCAGTAGATATGATTTCAACTGGACCGGATCGTGAAGAAACAATTGTAAAAAGGCATCCATTCGCTTGAGCGGGGTTTTTATTGTTAATAAAAAAAGCGCATGATTTATCATGCGCCTTTTTCCTTATCATGGTGCCGAGAAGAGGACTCGAACCTCCACAGGGTTGCCCCCGCATGGACCTGAACCATGTGCGTCTACCAATTCCGCCATCTCGGCTAGAAGAGGTGAATTTTAAAGATTTTATAAGGGCTGTCAATGCCAAGGCAAAAAAAAGGAATTTCAATCCGGGAGCAGGATCCCTATTTCGAGCGTGAAAAGAGTCAATATGGCAATCCTTTGCCCAGCAGGGAATTCATTCTTTCCCTTTTGCGTGAACATGATGCCCCAATGAGCGTCAAAATGCTTATGGATCTTTTGGCGATAACAGAAGAAGAATCTTTACTGTTTGAGCGCAGGTTAAACGCGATGGGCCGTGATGGTCAGATAGTCCGGAATCAGCGTGGTGCCTGGATGCCGTCTCCTGAGACCTATATTGAAGGGCGTGTCGAAGGGCACCCGGACGGGTACGGATTTGTAGTCAATGAGGCTAAGGAAGGGCAGGATGTCTTTCTGGATCCGGATCAGATGCGCCAGGTCATGCATAATGACAGGGTCAGAGTCAGAATTACTGGCCAGGATTGGAAAGGGAGGCCTGCAGGCCAGGTGGTCGAAGTATTGAAACATGGCAACCAGACGCTTGTAGGAAGAATTCATCACGAAAGTGATGGGAGTTGGGTAGTGCCTCTTGATTTGCACATCAATCAGGATGTTTACGTATCCCGCGGTCAGGATATGGGAGCCCCAGATAACGCAGTCGTGACGGTTGCACTCGTTCGTCAGCCAAACCAATCCACTTCCCCAGTTGGGCATGTCATTGAAGTGCTGGGTGGATATACTGATCCTGGGATGGAGATCGAGATTGCAGTCCGCACACATCAATTACCCCATTTTTTCTCGGACAAGGTAAAGAACGAAGTAAAAAAATTTCCGTCTGGCTTATTGGACTCGGACTGGAAGGGTAGGGAAGATTTGCGCGGGTTAAAGCTTGTGACTATTGATTCTGAAACAGCACGAGACTTTGATGACGCGGTGTATTGCGAGAAAGTCGATGGAGGTTTTAAGCTTGTTGTTGCCATAGCGGATGTAAGCCATTATGTAAAACCTTCAAGTTCTCTTGATTTTGAAGCATTTGAGCGGGGTAATAGCGTGTATTTCCCCCGTCGTGTTATTCCCATGCTGCCTGAGATCCTCTCTAATGAACTTTGTTCTCTTAAACCGAAAGTTGACAGGCTTTGTTTGGCATGCGAAATGTATGTGGATGAATTTGGAAATATCCTCCGCTCTAGATTTTTCCCGGCAGTCATGCATTCCCATGCACGCTTGACCTATACCCAGGTTGCTTTATTCCTCGTTGATGAGGTCACTTCAGTTGACCCGATTTATTCTGATTTGATTCCTCTCATAAAAGATCTGTATGCGCTCTATGCTCTCCTTTCTTCCGCACGTGCACGTCGAGGGGCGATTGATTTCGAGACAGTTGAAACCCGACTTATATTTGATGAGCAGGGGAAAATTACCCATATCGAACCAACTGTACGTAATGATGCCTATCGTATCATTGAGGAATGCATGCTGGCAGCGAATGTCAGTGCTGCGAAGTTTCTGATGGATGCGAAGCAGCCACTCCTCTATCGGGTTCATGAGGGGCCTACTTTTGAAAAGCTTAATCGCTTGCGTGACTTTTTGCGTGAGTTTGGTCTGTCCATAGGGGGGGGGGATAATCCTGAGGCCAAGGATTATGCGGTATTGCTTGAAAAAATCCGAGGTCGCCCAGATTGTCATCTGATTCAGACTGTTATGTTGCGTTCCCTTTCACAGGCTATATATAGTCCTGAAAACGCAGGACATTTTGGTCTTGGATATGATGTGTATGCCCATTTTACTTCTCCGATACGACGTTATCCTGACTTGCTTGTGCATCGGGCTATTAAAGCCCAGCTCTTAGCTAAGACCTATCGCCCTGGAAATTGGGTGAAGCTGGGTGAACATTGCTCGATGACAGAACGGCGGGCTGATGAAGCTAGTCGTGATGTTGAATCATGGCTCAAGTGTTATTTTATGCAGGATAAGATTGGAGAGGATTTTCAAGGCACTATAAGTGGAGTCACGGGTTTTGGAGTGTTTGTGCAACTAGATGACTTCTATGTTGATGGGCTTGTACACATTACCGATCTGGGCCGGGATTATTTTCATTTCGATGCAACACGACATGCTTTGGTAGGTGAGCATACTGGTGTTGAATTTCGTCTTGGCGGTGTAATGCGGGTAATTGTAGCGCGTGTGGATCTTGATCGCGCGAAGATTGATTTTGTTCCTGAGGGCACCTCCCTTCCAAAATCTCGAAAAAAACGTTAGAACTTTTCTCATGTCATCCTCCTATCTATATGGTTTTCATACCATTATCGCAGCACTCGAAAGACCTGATGAGCCTCTTGAATCCATCTGGTATCTTAAAGATCGTGAGGGTGATCGTATCCGCAACATGATAGCGCTTGCTCAATCCCAAGGGGTTAAGATTCTGTCTTGCACCCGGCACGAACTGGATATAATGGTTCCAGGGGCATCGCATCAGGGAGTGGTTGGAAAAATTCGGGCATCAAAGATCTTAAATTTTGAAGCCATGATTGAAACTCTCAGTCCTGTTTCCTTATTTCTGGTGCTGGACGGTATTAAAGATCCCCATAATCTGGGAGCTTGTCTGCGTTCAGCCAATGCTTTTGGGGTGAATGCCGTGATTGTTCCCCAGGATCGATCAGCCAGAATGAATCCAACCGTTCGCAAGGTTGCTTGTGGGGCGGCGGAATTGACGCCTCTTGTTACAGTGACTAATCTTTCTCGAACCCTTGCTACCTTAAGTGAAGAAGGTGTTCATATTGTAGGCGCCGCTGCAGACTCTAAATTGAAATTGTCTGAAGCTTCTCTTCGGGGTCCATTGGCAATTGTTATGGGTGGAGAGGAAGCAGGTCTTCGTCGTTTAACGAAAAATAGATGTGATGAACTGGTTTCCATTCCCATGGAGGGAGAAGTTGAAAGTTTGAATGTTTCTGTTGCAGCAGGTGTCCTTCTTTATGAATGCAACAGGCAACGTTTTTACTCCTGATATATGTGGTGTAAGCAGAGGATGATGAGAATGAAAGTAAAGAAGAGTGTGAAACGATCTCTTCGATTGTACCTCTGTTACTCTTAAATCGTTTTGGGGAAGGCTTATCAAGTCGGGAAAGGCATCATCTGATTCTTGTGATTCTTTAGCCTGGAGGGATTCTTCTGAATTTCGTTTCTTTTCAAATTTATCCTTGCATGGTAGAATTCCCAAGTTTTAATTCTAGCCTTGCCTTACCGTGGTCGCCAGCGGAAGGCTTATACCCATAAGGAGCATGCATGCGACATTACGAGATAGTTTTTATTGTTCATCCAGATCAGAGTGAACAAGTGCCAGGGATGGTAGAGCGTTATCGCACACTTGTTACAGGTCAGGGTGGACAGATTCATCGCCTGGAAGATTGGGGCCGCAGACAACTGGCTTATCCCATACAAAAAGTTCATAAAGCCCATTATGTGTTGATGAATATAGAGTGTAATCAACAGACACTTGATGATCTTGACCATGCCTTTCGATTTAATGACGCTGTGATTCGTCATTTAACGGTGCAGATGAAAGAAGCAGTTACCAGTCCTTCTGCCATGTTGAAAGAAGATAAAGGTTCACGTGAACGTTCAGACCGTGGGGAGCGCGCTCCAGTCATGTCTGAAACAATAACTGCTGCTGACTCCAATGAAGAGGCAGTAGCTCCTGAAGTTGAGTGAAAACCGGTTGGTTCTTGAGGGGCAGGTAGGGGAAATTAAACCACTGCGCCATACACCAGCAGGATTTCCGGTGCTTGAGTTTGTGTTAATTCACGAATCCACACGTAAACTGGGTCTGGGTGAGCGGCATATCCAATTTGAGATGCCCGTATTGCTGATTGGCGATACGGTGCATGAATTAGATAAACTTCAGGTGTTGACTCAATTGAAAGTAGAGGGTTATGTGCAGCCTAGAAGTCTTAAATTTCGCCAGTTGGTGCTGCATGCCGAACGAATTGAATTGATTGAGAGAAAATAATCATGTCCAGACAAATGTTCAGACGAAAAAAGTTTTGCCGTTTTACGGCAGAGGGTATCAAGGAAGTGGATTACAAGGATATTGAAATATTGCGTGATTTTATTTCAGACACCGGGAAGATTATTCCAGCCCGGATTACGGGTACTAAAGCCCGTTATCAGCGTCAGCTGTCTACTGCCATTAATCGCGCACGTTTTCTGGCATTACTTCCTTATACTGATCATCATTAGGAGACCATACCATGCAGGTTATTTTGCTTGAAAAGGTCACGAACTTGGGGCAATTAGGTGATGTGGTGCGTGTTAAGGATGGTTATGGGCGAAATTACCTGATTCCAAAGGGAAAAGCTAAACGTGCAACAACTACTAACTTGGCCGAGTTTGAGACTCGTCGACATGAACTTGAGAAAGTTCAGGCTAATGTTCTGGTCAATGCCCGAGCTCGGGCTGCAAGCCTTGAAGGCGTACGGATTGAAATTGTCCAGAAAGCTGGTGTTGATGGTCGGCTTTTTGGCTCAGTTGGGGCAACGGATATTGTAGAATCATTAAAGGTTAAAGGCATTGAAGTGGATAAACACGAAATCCGCATGCCTGAAGGACATTTTAAGCAGGTTGGAGAATATGATGTGGTTGTATCCCTTCATGCTGATGTTCAGGCAAAAGTGATTGTAGCTGTTATTGCTGAAAGCTGATATTTTTCTTTAAGTTAATAGAAGAGGGCTGGACTACCAGTCCTCTTTTTTTTAAGTTATGGTTTAATAAATGGATAATAAAATCAGTAGTGATCTTTTAAATCATCTTCAACTTGAACACTTGTCCGCGCATTCCCCCTCTTAGGCGGGTTCCACGCCAGCCTTGCGCCAAGAGGGGGTCAGGCGGACGGTTTGGTTTTTGACTTGGCTTTGGCCTTGCGTGCATGCTCTTCCGTTCCCTGGACGTCCACATAAGCCCGCACCGTCTCAAGCGTAGCCCCGCCAACGCTGCCGACAAAGTATGCCCGGTGCCAGAACAGGGGCTTGCGGTAGAAGGCGGCAAGATGCTCCGCAAACCGGTTCCGGGTGCGCCGTGCGCTGGCGGTTTTGAGATTGTTAATCAGCACCGGAATGTCCAATGCGGGGTGGATGTCAACAGGCAGGTGAACGTGATCGGGTTTCCCGCCGGATTCAATCAGCCTGCAGCGCCATCCTTCGGGTATGTCGCCAAAGGCGGTTTCAAGATATTCCAGCAGTTCCGGTGTCCGTGTTTTGCGACGATATTTCGTCACCAGGACGATATGCAGCTTAATGTTAAATACCGCGTGCGAACCGGATTTATTAGCGTTGCCCATGCTTGCGCCTTTAACGGATTGTAGTAGCATCTCATTTATGCAGACTGGTCATAAATTTCGCTGTTATCCCACTGCCGCACAGGAACAGACCCTGTTGTGGTGGATCGGCTGCCAGCGTTTCATCTACAACGCCAAGGTGCGCGAAGACCGGTATTTCCGCCGCTTTGCGCAGAAGTCTTTGCAGCACGCCGGGCAGGTTGCCCCGATAGACCAGCAATACAGCCAGTTCAAGACCGGACTCACGCCATACCTGTCCGAAGTGCCAGGTGCTGTGCTGCGCAATGGCGCAGTGCTGTGGAAGCAAGCCTGCAGCCGTTATTTCTCCAGGCTGGGTGGCCGTCCAGCCATACACAGGAACCACGGCAGACAGGCCGTGTGGCTCACATCGGAAATGTTCAGGTTCGTGCCGGTTGCCGATACCGGTACGGGAGAAATCACCGGACACCTGCTTCATATCGGCACCAGGAAATTCCCGGTTGGCGTACTGGCCTTCAAGGCCCACAAGGATTACAAGCTTCCCGCCTCGCTGCATATCAGCATTCACGCCGGGCGCTGGCACGTCTCGTTCAATCATGATGATGGTATTCCAGAACCCAGCGACAAGGACACAACCGACTGGCTGATTCAGTTCGACGAAGCAGAATTGCGCGAAATGACTGCCGGGCTGGATCGGGGCGTAAACCTGCCGTTGGCCGGGAGCGACCACCAGCAATTTAATTTCTCGGAAGCCCAGAAGAAACGCCTGCTTGTCCAGGAGCAACACAAAAAGCGCTGGCAACGCCGTCAGGCACGCCGAACCAGGGGTTCGGCAGGCTGGGTCAAGGCGAAGCGCCGTGTAGCGCGTTACCAGCGTTATGGTGCCGATGTGCGCCGGGATGTGGCCCATCAGTCCAGCCACACGCTTGCCGTCGATCCGCGTTACAGGCTGTTCGTGTTCGAAGCCCTCAAGGTGCGGAACATGACGGCCAAGCCGAAACCGAAGCAGGACGGGCAAGGCCGCCGGGTCAAGAATGGCGCGGCCGCCAAATCCGGTCTCAACAAGTCCATTCTGGCTTCCACCTGGGGGCAGGCAAAAACGTATCTGCAGTACAAGGCTCGCCGTCAGGGCAAGCTGGTTATTGAAGTGCCCCCGTTCTATTCTTCGCAGGAATGTGCCCTATGCGGCCACGTTCACCAGGACAGTCGGGTATCACAATCCCGATTCGTCTGCCTGAGCTGCGGGAACACCGACCATGCGGATCACAATGCGGCAAAGGTTATGGCCATGCGCGGTGTCCGGCAATTATTGTCCGGGAAGGGTGTTCAGAAAGAAAAGAAACGGTGCGGGATCACAAGAATCAGGGTAGGGGCGGAAGGCTCCGAACCGGTTGCACAAACGCAATCTACGCCTGGGGAGACCGTGGTAAGCCGCAAGGGTGGTAACACCCCTGCGCTCTGGTCGTCGAGCCAGGAAACCCCCGCTACAAGACCGCAAGGGCTTTAGCGGTGGGAGACTTCATTGACTGATACCTGGGCAGCAAAGACAAATCCAAGCCCGCAGTAGCAAAGCTATCCAACAAGCATAACCGGATAAAGATAACAATAATGGTGATGAAGCAATGATATGTGGTAGCTCCCCAGATCCGTGGCAATACCCATCAAAGACTGATTTCAAAAAATCAGGGTGGCTGGATTAAAATATCTGGCCCACTATTGATTCAGGTAAGTTAGAAACATGTAAAATGGTGGAATATACAAAGGTAAGTACTGTATGTCAGACAACCCAAGTAAAAAGGCATTGGCACTTTCAATTCCTCCAGAATAAATGTTTCCAGCATTCTGGTTTGAACATGGGTAATTGAAACCGTTAAGAAAAGAGCCGGGTCTGAAAACTAGATTTTCTTTCAATGGATTACTTAAGCCCAGCTCAGTAAATAAGTCACAGGTGCAGAATAGGTCTAACACCACGAATACAATAGGCCGGTCAAGGGCATTCAAGATATTATGGCCCAATATCCCTGAATTGGCATCGTGTAGCTATCAGGTCAATCTGGTCAATCACCCCGGTTTTTCTGATATCGTGGCATTTTACCAATATGAGGGACTGCTCACAGGATCATGTGACCCATGTGGCTGGCATTGGCAGGAAATTGAAATAGAAACCAATAAAAGCAAAGCAGTGATTTAGGAGAAACTATGCTGCCATTACAGGAAACGTCCCTGGACATATGGGACAAAAAGTATCGATTAAAAAACCAGAACGGTGATCCAGTAGATATTGATATTTCTGATACATTCCGAAGAGTTGCCAAGGCACTTGCTTCAGTTGAAAAGAAAAACAGGAAAGACTGGCAGGAAAAATTCTTCTGGGCGCTCGAAAATGGAGCCATACCAGCAGGAAGGATACTCTCCAATGCTGGTGCACAGGATTACAAGCCTGCGACTTCGCTTATCAACTGCACGGTTTCAGGAACCATACCTGATTCCATGCGTGGAATTCTCGAATCTAATACCAATGCGGGATTGACCCTTAAATCAGGCGCAGGGATTGGCTATGACTTCAGTACGTTACGACCACATGGTGCGTTTGTCCGGGGTGCAGGATCAACAACTTCTGGTCCATTATCCTTCATGGATATTTTTGACAAAACCTGCTTCACGGTGTCCTCTGCCGGAGGTCGCCGTGGTGCTCAAATGGGTTGCATGAGTATCGATCACCCTGATATTGAGGGTTTTATTCGTGCAAAACGGGAGCAAGGCCGATTACGCCAGTTCAATCTCTCGATGCTGGCTACACAGGACTTTATTGATGCCGTGGAGAATAATCTCGATTGGGATTTAGCCTTTCCAGCTCTGCCGGAAGAACTGGATGATTCCTCAAGCAGGATTATTTACCGGTACTGGCCCGTTACAGATGGGTATCTATTGGACAGTCAAGGCCGCGTTGCCATGAAGGTCTATAAAACCATGCCTGCCCAAAAATTATGGAACCTGGTCATGAGTTCGACCTATGATTTTGCTGAACCGGGCTTCATCATGATTGATACGGTCAATGAAATGAACAACAACTGGTTCTGTGAAAACATCCGGGCGACGAATCCATGCGGTGAACAACCGTTGCCGCCTAATGGGGCCTGCCTGTTGGGTAGCGTTAATTTAACCAGTTTTGTGGATCATCCTTTTACTGATAACGCAGCATTTAATTGGGAAAAATTCATCGAAGTCGTTCGGATTTTCACCAGGATGCTTGATAATGTTGTTGAAATCAATGGACTTCCCATGGAAAGCCAGCGTCAGGAAATCATGCTCAAGCGCCGCCATGGAATGGGATACTTTGGATTGGGTTCCGCGCTGACCATGCTCAAAATTGCTTATGGTTCCACTTCATCACTGGAATTCACGGACAAGGTTTCATTGAAGCTTGCCCGGACAGGCTGGGAAGAAGGAGTCAAGCTTGCCAGAGAAAAAGGGATGGCTCCCATTCTTAAACAGAAATTCAGGATTACTGAAGCCATGATGTCGTTACGCCCAGAAATGGCAAAAGAGGGTATCAAAGCCGGTGACATGGTTCCCGGGCATATTCTTCATGCCCGCTATAGCCGCTATATGCAACGTCTCGCAGGAGAAGCTCCTGAACTGGTGGAATCAATGATTAATCACGGGTGCCGGTTTACCCATCATTCCTCGATTGCACCAACGGGCACCATTTCCCTTTCAGTAGGAAATAATGCCAGTAATGGCATTGAGCCTAGTTTCTCGCACAGTTATTCGAGAAACGTGATTCGTCCAGGCAAGAAATCGAAAGAAAAAGTGGAAGTTCTTTCACATGAATTTCTGGCTTATCGTGAGCTCATTGATCCTGGGGCAACCCCCGAATCGTTGCCGGACTATTTTGTCACCAGTGAGGTGGATCCAAAGGCTCATGTTGATGTCCAGGCCGCCGCACAGAAATGGATTGATTCTTCCATCTCCAAAACCATCAACGTGCCCACAGATTATCCATTTGAAAAATTCAAGGATATCTACATGTATGCTGCCAGAAAGGGTCTGAAGGGGTGCACGACCTTCCGGTTCAATCCTGAAAACTTCCAGGGTGTCCTCGTCAAGGAAGATGATCTGAAAAATACCGTGTATGTCTTTACATTGGAAGATGGATCAACGGTCCAGCTTGCCGGGGATGAAGAGGTGTTTTATGACGGCGAAACCCATACCGCGGCAAATCTATATGATGCACTTAAAGAAGGCTACTACGGAAAGTTCTGACAATGAAAACCATTAATCAAAAGATCATCGGATTCAAGGTATTGGCCGAGGATGATCCAAAAAATATGGCTGCCGACATCGATCCGCTCACGAAACATGTCGAGCGCAGACCTGAAGGCGAATTAAGTGCCACCAGTGAAAAAATCGAATATTTTACGTCTGAAGGTAAAAAAACCATTTATTTCATTATTTCCTATATGCCTATTACTGGGCGTATAAATGGTAAGCAAGTCACGATAGAACGTCCGGTAGAATTTTTCCTTCCAGCCGGACAAAGCGCCGAAGATTCGCAATGGATTACGTCCACCATGCGACTGTTATCGCTGGTTGCGCGAAATGGCTCCTGTGTCAGAGCGCTTCAGGATATGCGTAAAGTTGTCTGGACAAAAGGCCCGGTTCGTTGTGGGAAGAAAGATTATGGAAACGGGAAACTGGTTCCAGTCAATCATGACAGCGAAACGGCAGCCATTGCCTGGGCTATTCAGCAGTCACTATACAGGCGCGGGTTCCTGGACGTTGAAGGTTGCCAGGTGCCAACTCATGTTCTGGCCAGGAAGTTTCAAAAGGCCGAAATCACGCAGCAAGACATGCC
>JAGWIG010000208.1 GCA_028873515.1 Pseudomonadota bacterium
ATGAATATTTACTTGGACATTGAGACTATCCCGGCGCAAGACCCTACGGTCTTGCAATCGATTCGTGAAGAATTGTCTCATGACTTTAGAGCTCCCTCCGGCCTGACAAAAGAGAAAGCAGCCGAAGAACTTGGCATCGACGCAGAGAAGGCTAAATACATCAGTAAGGATTCAATGCTTGCGCGATGGGTCAAACGGTTCCGCGATGAAAAGTTAGAAGAAGTCGCGGAAGAAAAATGGCGCAGAACATCGTTTGACGGGGCATTGGGCCATATCGCTGTTATCGGGTATGCCATCGATAATGATGATCCCGGTTCTGTCTGGAAATTAATACCGGAAGCCGATGAAGCGGAAGTGCTTAGCGAATTTTTCGCTATCATCAGAGATTCATATTCTCCATCGTCAGATCGTTTGCCTGTCATTGTCGGACATAACGTGATTGATTTTGATCTGCGCTTCATTTTCCAGCGAGCCGTAATCTTGGGTATTGAGCCTCCGGCAGTAATCCCCTTTTATGCGCGCCCTTGGGATGATCGAGTATTTGACACCATGACGCGCTGGGCCGGTATTGGGAATCGCGTTAGCTTGGACAAGCTCTGCAGAGTGCTTGGAATCGCTCAGAAAGGTGCAGAATTAAACGGCGAAGAGATTGACGGCAGCATGGTATGGGATTTTGTTAAGGCTGGCCGCATCGAAGATGTTGCCACTTATTGCGCCGGCGATGTGATGCGGACTAGAGAGATTTACAAACGCCTGACGTTCAAGAGGTGAGGCTATCATGAACACCGTTATCGTGAACTGTTTTTTGCCGTGGATTAGAGAAAAGGACTTTATCAATTCATGGCGAGAAGGGTTTGTTCAAGGGGCGATTGATTTTGGAGATAGCCATTTTGAACGCTGGGAAATTGCGTACTTGCGCAATGTAATGCATGCCAGATTAATAGGTATTAACGCATGACCAAGCCCTTTGAATACGGCGACAAGATCGTCGTCACCGCCGTGCCTGAATACGAGCATGACGTGAAGGTCGGAATGCGCGGCGTAGTAGCGGCGACTCAGCTACCAGGCCAAGGGATGATTCAGGTTCGCTTGCATAAGGACGGCGAGTGGTTTGGCGACATTCGGTGCATGTGGTGGCAGGCGATATGTCACGAGGCGGACTGGGTGCCAGGGAAAACCGACGCCATTGACTGGAATAAACACCGCGCTTTCATGCGTGGACTGTGAGCACTAAGAATGAAAATCCAATTGCCCGATCACGACACCGACGAGGTCTATCTGTGCGGTCTTATTCTGCCGACCGGAGCGCTGCAACACACGATTGTGGTGCCGGGCGATGCCGAGCCAGACTCGTGGGACCACCAGATGCAATGGGCGCATGACGACGGGTTTGATTTGCTGAACCGCATCGAACACGCTTTTGCATGGGAGAAGGCGCGCGGCCTGTTTGACCCTGTGGAATATTGGTCAAACACGCCGAACGACAACCCTGACCATCGTGGGGCGGCTTGGTATCAACACTTCGGTTACGGTTTTCAGGAAAATGCCGACAAGAACTGCAAGCTCTACGCCCGTCGTTGCCGCAGGGTCATCGTACAGGGGGAATAGCATGCACATTATTCAAATAACCGGCGGTGGCCTGGATGCCAACGGTAATGAAATGCCGCTGTACGGACTGGACGCCGACGGATCGTTATACATTTTTCAGCATGCCTATCGCCCATATTTAGGGCTAAGCGCCCACTCAAGCACACCGGTATGGCAAGACGGGCGCACGGAAGG
>JAGWIG010000209.1 GCA_028873515.1 Pseudomonadota bacterium
CATTGCGAGCCATTTATCGCAGGAATGTGGAACGCGCCGCTATTTTGCGATTTCATCCGAATGTCGACCGTTACACCTTGGACAGGATACGCCCGGACTTACGTCTGGAACTGGATCGACGCATTCTTGCTTCGGCAGACCTGATCAAGATGAATCGTGCCCAAGCCATCGACAAGACTTTGCAGCGGTTTTCCGGCTGGGCGACCTCCATTCCCCTTGGCGGGTCAAGGGTGGTCGAGAAAGTGGAAGTCAAGAAACTTGTCGGGAAGTCTCTGGCCCGGATCAAGTATGAGGGCAGGAGATTGACGATTGACCAGGGTCATAAGCTGGTCAGTTCCATCAATCATGTCGTGGCCATGCAATCCGGCGCCATAGCCTTGCAATGGCACAGTCACTGGAGACAGCCCGGCTATCATTATCGCCCTGACCACAAAGAACGGGACAAGAAATTTTATGCCATCCGGGAATCCTGGGCGATCAAGGAAAAGCTCATCAACAAGGGTGAAGGCTATTCCGATGAGATGACCCAGGTCTCCGAAGAACCTTTCTGTAGGTGTTTTGCGACCTATTTCAACCAGTTGCAGGATTTGCCCGACAGCATGTTGACCGCCAGGGGCAGGAAATTGATCAAGGATTAGACGATGCCGATTCATAAAGTGGAAGGGGGCTGGAAATGGGGAGAGCATGGACATGTCTATCCTACGCGCGAAGGAGCAGAAAAACAGGCTGAAGCGGCTTATGCACACGGTTACAAAGGCGATGCAGAGCATACTCCGGTCAGTGAAAGACAGCGGCGTGCCATGTATGCCGCTGCGGAAGGAAAGAGTCGTCTGAAAATTCCTGAAAAGGTAGGTAAGGAATTCGTCCGGGGTGATGAGGAAAGTCTGGATTGTGCCGGCATCCTGTTTCGCAAGGACAATAAATATCTTCTGATACGCCGTACCGATAACGGAATATGGGAAGCACCCGGAGGACATGCAGAAGAAGGGGAATCGTTTGAGGAAGCTGCCATTCGGGAAGCATGCGAAGAAATAGGCGACTTCCCGGACGGGAATCGTTGGGCGTTCCGGGAGAGCGGGCTACCCGGTATTCATTATGTGACGTTCTTGCAGGACATGGATGAATTCATCCTCCCGACCTTGAGCGATGAACACGTCGAGTACATGTGGGCAGATTCCAGCGAGATACCGGAATCCATCCACCCGGAAGTGATGCGCCATATCGACATCCTGAATGGCACGGAATTCGATATCGAGAACGCCATCGTGACCGGCGAGCTTTTCTCGCCCCAGCATTTCGAGAATGTCTGGCTGTTTGATGTCAGGGTGACCGGAACCGGTACCAGTTATCGCACGGCGCATGAGGAATATGTCTATCGACCCCCGGAAAACTTCCTGACGCCGGAATTCGTGCAACGTTGCAATGGGCTTCCCGTTATATTTGAACATCCTGAAAAATTGCTGACGACCGATGAATACCGTGACCGGGCTATCGGAACCATCGTCTTGCCCTATGCCACGGATACGGAAGTTCGCGGCATAGCAAAAATCTATGACGAGGATGCGGCGCACCTGATGATGACGACCCACGCCTCAACCAGCCCGGCGGTGGTATTCCGCATGGCTGATTCCACCGAATCCATTGAATTGAGTAATGGAGAAAGTGTTTTGATCGAAGGTAAGCCTTCCTATATTGACCATTTGGCTATTTGCAGTGATGGCGTGTGGGATAAAGGCAATGGCCCATCGGGCATTAATTTAGGAGAGACTACCGTGACTGA
>JAGWIG010000210.1 GCA_028873515.1 Pseudomonadota bacterium
TTCGTCAGGCCAGCGCTTTGCCATCCGGCTTCCTTCAGACTCGCAGTCGCCCGCGAAACCCTTGCCTTCGGCTAACTCTTCCCCTTGCCGGGCGAGTAGAGGACTTCCACCTCCAAGTGAGTGCGCCCTGCCGGGCGCACCGAAAGAAAATGTCCTTATCTTGAAAACAAGAACATTTTGTCATTTGCCCATAAAACATCGACACGAATTGAAAGGGGCCTGGAAAACAGGCTGCCCTGCTCTCATCTCTTGCCCTCCTCTTTCCCGAGCTGCCACAGGGCCTTAGTCCACCTTGATGATGCCTGAGCAGCAATGTGATGGTGAAACCGCCATGGCACCATCTCCCAGCAGGAACTGTACAAACAGGGCAACAGCCCAGAAGGCCGGATATTCCCACCCTCCGCCCTTGTTGGTGAACAGCCAGCCATTGGCACCATGAACCAGGAGGATGGCACCGAGCAGATCCGGGATGAGCACCAGGGCAACATAACGTGCTTTAAACCCTATGATGAGGGCGACTCCTGCGGCCAGTTCGGCAAAGGTAACCACATAGGCCAGCCAGCCGGGCAACCCCAGTGAATGAAAAAAGGCCGCCGCCCCTGGCAGGGTAAAGACCATCAGCTTGAGCAGCCCGTGGGCAATGAACATGATTCCGAGGCTTACCCTCAGTAACAGTGCTGCATAAGGTGCCGTTTTCTGATCAATCATGCTGTAACTCCTTTCGAGATGTTTCATGAATCAATTCCCTGTCAACACACAGGTATCGGGCCTGCCTGTCCTAGAATCAATGAACCAGTTTCCATGCGCTCATGAAACCCAGCCTGTGCGGGCCCTGCAGGGTAATGCCCAGCAATCCCATTGCCTCAAGCTGCCGTGACCGTTGCAATGAGCCGGCATCAATGGGAATCAGGCCTGACGACTCAACCAGGCCAATGACTTTCGCCTTGGCCGAAGCATCATCGCCGGCGATAAAAACATCCAGGACCTGTCCTGCAACCTGCCCTTCAGCAAGCGTCTGGGCAAAGGTGGTGTTAAAGGCCTTGACCACATGGGACCTGGGCAATAACGCCTGTACCTGTTCTGCAGCCGAGGTGTCACACGCAAGGGTTAAGCCATCATAGGTCTCATTCAGTGCATTGGAAATCTCGATGACTGTTTTTCCGGCAAGTTCACCTGCCAGGCGCCCTGCAATCTCAAGGTTTCCAGAATACCACATGGCCAGCACCACGATTTCATCATGAACCGGACTTCCAGTCGTTGCAGTCTTGACAGCTGCTGTACCGACTCTTGCCGCCTTACCCAGCTCATCTGCCAGTTTTTGCAGCCTGCCCGCATCCCGGCCGAACAGGGTGACACAATGGCCTCCTCTCACCAGCCGGTAACCGATGCCGCGTGCCATGTTACCGCTACCAAAAATGGAAACGTTCATTTCATTATCCTTTCTATCCTGTCATTTGAAAACGGGTTTCAAACCTGTTGCCAGCACCCCTAGGGTCTGCATGAATAGAACGATAACTGTCTTTTATTGATTGATAAATCCCACTTTATGAAATACATTGTTTCTTTTTAGTTGACAATTAGCCTATGGATACGTTGACCTGCATGCGGGTGTTTGTCACGGTTGTCGCAACGGGAAGCTTCACGGCTGCAGCCGATCGGCTCAACCTGTCCAAGGCGATGGTTTCCAGGCAGGTCTTTAATCTTGAGAAACACCTGGCCACCCGCCTTCTGAACCGGACTACCCGGCGGCTCAGCCTGACCGAATC
>JAGWIG010000076.1 GCA_028873515.1 Pseudomonadota bacterium
TTGAAACGATACATCGTCAGAGAGCTCTATCCATTCATCCTCGCGGATTTGGCGGCCGCAGCAAACGTTTCTTGACATAGGAGCGTCAATGCCGCCATGGAAAGTTTCTTCTCCACCCTGAAGACGGAAAGCATTCATAAAACCCGATACCGGGCCAGAGATGAAGCACGAGCGGATATTTTTGATTACATCGAACAGTTTTATAATCCAGGACGGAGGCACTCAACCCTGGGACAGATCAGCCCAGTACAGTATGAAAATAATTTTTTAGGCTTAATAGAGTGTCCGTGAAATTGAGGGAAGGCCAATCCTCGCGTTTGCCGGATGCTTGGTCTTCGTAGAGATGCGCCGGATCAATACCGGCAGCAGTCAGCGCATCGCACTGTAAATCGGTCGCTTGGGAGCCGTCCGCCTTCGATACCCGCATGTAGCCAATCAGCGTCTTGCACCTGTCACATATGTTCGATTATGTGACAGTGTGCGCTGGAAAGTTCTGGCCGTCAAAATTTGCCACTTAACCCCTCATTCTGTCTAAGACATGCAAAGGGTCCATCAGGATCGTAATGTGGCAGAAATTCCGTGGGGATGCCTTCCTTCGCGAAGGTGGTGCGCAACTGTTCCAGGGAAGCGGGGTCGCGTCGACCATAGGAAGCCAACGCGAACAGCGAGCGTGCCGTCTCGGGGTCGTGCAGCGCTTCAATGATGGCCTCATCAATGGCCTTGACCGCATGCTGCCGGTGATCGACGGGTTCTGGCTTCGGTGCTTTCGCTGGCAGGCCATTGGTGAACCCGGCTTGGGGCTCGGACCAGAAAAGTGTGGACACTTGCACAAATTTATTTACAGTCTCTTTTTGCCAGAAAATCCTGATTAGTTTAACTGGATTCTGTTTCTGGAGATGAAAGAAATTTTTGAGCGGTTTGAATATCGATAGGATAAATAAACCCTTCTATTGCCAGAAGATCATTATTAATGGAATATACCCCCTGGCCATGCTCACATACCCACTGAACAATCTCATCTCGACGAATAATGCGATAAACAAGTTGGAATGGTCGGTTTTCCTCCAATGCTGTTTCTACTTCACTCCAGATCTTGCCCCGGTCCTTTTCATGGATGAGGTCATTATAGGAGATAAGGGTGTTATTGATCATGTCAACTGGAGAATAACCTGTCAGTTCAAAAGCCCCTTCACTAATATATTCCATTGTCCATGAGCGATCATATCTGCCTCGATAAACCATACCTGGTAAGTTATTGACAAGTAGAGAGAGGGTGCGTCGACTATTTCTAAGTATTTCTTCTGTATTTTTACGTTGGGTAATATCAATAAGGTATCCAATGCAAGCCGTTTGCCCTTCAAAATCTCGAATACCTTCAATATGCCATTCTACCCATCTCGGGATATCTGAAGTGTGCAGGATTCGACCTTTACTTACTCCATAGAGTTTTTCACCATGGTTGATTGCCCTGATTATTTCGGTAAATTCTGAACGTTCGCTTGGATGTATAAAGTTTGCCAGTAGTTTACCGATAGAAAGAGCAGGTTCCAGACCTGAAAGCTTCTTCCAGGCCGCATTGAGGTAAATGAGTACCCCACGGTCATTTATCTGGAATAATGTTAAATTAATGGCGTTAGTGAAGTTAGTGAGTTGGATTTGTTTGGTTTCGAATCGAGTAAGTAATTTACTCCAACTATCATTTTGTTTCATGGTAATTAGAAGTGATCGCTCTCCACGGTAGATAATAGGGCTGATTGTGGCGATGACGGTTTTTATCGTTCGGTTTGCACATAGAAGTTGTAAGGGTCGATGCCATGTGCCATGTTTATGAGTTAGAAGTTTTTGTAACAGCTCCATGACTTTGTGGCGTGAATTAGGGGGGATGTAGTCAAAGTAGGACATGCCAATATAGGGTTTTGGCCTGGTAAATTGACCTAAGAGCGATGCGCATTGGCTGTTCAAGTAGGCAATGGCATCATCGGTGAGAACAATACAGGCATAGGGTATGTTTTCAAGTATAGTAAGAAAGCGCGCTGTATTTTGCTGGCTTCTTCTTTCAATATGGGCAAGAATACTTCTCACACTTAAATATAATAAAATAAACAGGAGAAAAAACAGGAGTAGGATTGCCAGCGCAGTTGTCCAGTTATCTGTATCGGTAAGTAATTTAGAAAGGTTGCCAAAAGGGGTTCCCACTGCAAGCAATAAACTTGTTCCTGTGGCTATGAGTGCTGTTGTAAGAAGGGCAATTTGCAAATAAAACATTACTGAAGGGTTCCAAATATGAGGTTGCGTTCTGATTTTGGTGTGTAGGATAGGATAATGTGTGTCCCTTCTCCCGGAATTGAGTCAATATGTAGCGTACCGGATAACCAGACGGCTCGTTCTTGCATAATATGCATACCATGATGTTGAGTTGTGTCTATAGGAGCATTGTCAAAGCCGATTCCATTGTCACTGACCTTGATAAGCACGTCTTGTTCATCTGTTAATGCAAGAGCGATGATAACTTCATTTGCCCTAGCATGGCGTACGGAATTTGTTAGGGCTTCACGAATAATTTGAAGGGTATGCATTTCTTCGCTAGGGGTTAATGCTAAACCTTGTAGACGGTAGTCAAGAGATATGGTCATGCTGGATCGTTCTGTAAATTCATTACATAAATCATGTAAACTATTTTCCAGGCCCGGATCAGTTTGACGTGTTCTGAAAGTTGAGATGAGGGTTCGCAAATTTTGATATGCGCTGGATAGCCCATCACGCAGTTCACCAATTACAGAGAGCATCTCTGTATTAGGATTATTGATTTTTATAGGTTGTTCTAATCTAGCAACTTGTATCTTTAGATAACTGAGAGATTGGGCAATGGAGTCATGTAACTCTCGTGCAATAGCTGTACGTTCTTCAATTTGGGCAAATCTTCTGCTTTCCCGGATACGGTGTTCGGCATCAAGTCCCATGGCTAGAATGATGGCCGTGGTATGTGCCATAAGACGCTGAGTTTCAGTGATGCCTGCAGGGTGAAGCCCCGTGATACAAAGCCAGCCAAAAAGAGTTTGATTGTAAATTAGTTTTTCGACAAGGGAACCAGGATCCGCTGGGTTGAATAAAGTTTCCGATATGGATTCATCACTCATAATGATTCGGAATTCACGCAAGCACAAAGGCAATTCAGTGAGAATGGATAACGGTGGGCTGTCAGTGTCAAACTGGACAAGCACGAGCATTGAAGTTGAACTAAGCAAATCATCAAGTCGCTCAATGATGTTTTTGTAGGCATTACGTTGAGGATGAGGGTCATTAAGGGCTTCGGTAATAAGAAATATGAGGTTGAGCGCCTCATTTGCACGTGTTATGTGATCATTCAAAGAGCGAAGCGCATGATTTTTATTTGATTCGTTACGTACAATGTTATCTGCTAGAAGATTAAAACGCAGACACATGCTGTTGAATTCCTGAAAGGATTGTTCTTCCAGTCTTTCATTGGAACGGCTACGACGAAAATTGTCTATAATTTGTCCAAATCGACGCATGGGTATAAGGAGTCGCATTCGGATAAGATAAACAAGCATTGAAAGGGCACTGATAATAACGAAAGCATTAATAATTTCAACGAGTTGCAATTCTCGTTCTGAGGCGCTTAATGAATCGGTAATTTTTCTTTGAAGCTGGTTGATTGCCACATGTAAATGACTAAGTCTATGTTCTAGAATCGTTTGTTTAAAGGATAGGGATTTATCAGAAGCTACTTGATCATTTTCTGTTTGATTGAGGATTTCTTTTTTAATATCGAGCCATTTCTTTCTGATATTGGAAAAGCTTTTTATAAGAGCCAAATTATGTGGGTTATCCTGATGGAGTTGCATTTTGATTCGTGATAATTGGAGGATATAAAAACGTGAAGTAGCGTATGTTTCCTGGCTTTTTTTATCCGGGTGAATAACATAGGGTGTATGAACTAGAACAGTAAGGTAATCGACGGCATAGCTTAATGAAGTAGTCAGAGCAGCCAGTTCTTCTTGGCGCTGGATACGATACGACATTACAAACGAAGTAAAAAGAGTGGAAAGCGTCATGAGGATGATAACGCAGATTGGGATTATGAGTTGCACGAATAGCGAACGTTCAATTATACGTTGCATCAATCTTTTGCTTTTTCACTCTTCCGATTTGACTATTCGAGTGCCGTAGTAGGTAAAGTTGGTGAGTCATCATCAAAACGGGATAGCCATTCAACAATTGTGTTTCGGTAACGAGCTAATTCTTTGTAATCCACCATGGGTTGAGGGAGCGTTTTTAGCACCCGATGGAAGCATTTCGCCCACTGTGGCGAAGTGGTGAGTTCAGCAACTTTGATAAAGTTAGCATCCAACGCTGAAAAGAATAACATTTGAATGCGGTAAATGGAATAGTGTGTATTGGTTCACTACCTATTGCGCTGTGGATTGGGTTTGAGGAGGGTTTGTATAGGAGGCCTGGGCATATTGTCTTTAGAGGTGGTTTTTTCAGGGTTGGGTTGAGTGGATAGATGAGGCAGTTGGGTATTGTAAAACACGATCCAGTCAGCCAGTTTCCCATTAAACAAGGCCCAATCCGTAAACAGCAGGTCTTCATGGTCATCCACAAAGGATTCCTGTAAGGAGCGATTGAACCGTTCACAGTGAGCGTTCATTTTTGGAGTCTTAGGGTAGGTGTGCCAATGAGTGAGGCCCTGTTCCAGATGGGGCCTGGAAAACGCTCCCTTGAATTCGCTGCCATTATCTGTCAGGGCTTTGGCATGTTTGAACACAGGATGGGTGTCCCGAATCGCCTGATTGAAGGTGGCGGCATGGAACCTGCCGCCACCGGGAGGCGCACAGGCGAAGGCCAGGATCCATGGCGGTCAATACATGACGTTTCACCCCATCGCGTTGCCGGATGAGGGGATCAAGGGCCAGGCATTCACAGGCCTGAAGTTTCAAACCTTTGGGTTTACGGCCCACGGGCACCCGACTGATTTGTTTAACCTGCCCCCGTGCTCCCAGGCGCAGGGGAGAGAAACGCATCCTGCCGGGTTCTTTGGCAAGGATTCTGCCGATGGTGCTGACACGGGGCAGGGGAAGGCCCAAGCCTGTACAAAAGGGCAGGAGCATGACGGACCGTTTCTCTTTCCCGAGGCTGGGTTGCGGTATGCGCAGACGGCGGATTTCAGGGATCAAGCGCTTATCCCGTTCCGGCTCACGTTTCTGCCTGGGCGCACGACTCCTGGGACAAGGATCAGCCAGATTGCCACTTGATAAAAACGCACGGCGCCATGCATACAGCGTTCTGCGGCTGACCTTGTAGGCATCCAGTGTGGCGTCCAGCCCCTGTTTACCCCAGAAATCCAGAAGCCGTATCCGGTGATAAACCGTCCCGTCCATGCAGGCCTCTTTCAGAGCTAAAGAGGTCATACGATAAAACCCTTTCTTTTCTTTTTAGAAGTTTTTTTAAACTAGACTTAAGACCAGCTTCATGAATAAAATTCATCCTTCAATATTGTCAATATCAGTCAAAATTGACTTTATTCCTGTCCAGTTTCTACATCATAATGTGCCTACAGAAACTGCTGAAGTCCAGATAGAACCTTGTAAATTATCAAAAAAAGCAGTAATTACGACTAGTGTAATGTTTTGTGCTGAAAGTGACGGCCAGATCGGCTGCAGGTTTGCCTGGAATCCAGCCCAACAGTGTGGTTCTGTTTTACCGCAAGTTACGTGATGTGATTGTCTATCATCTGGAGCAAGTAGCGCATGAAGTATTCGATGATGCAGTAGAGTTGGACGAAAGCTATTTTGGCGGGGTGCAGTCGGCAAAGTGGTGGTGTTTGGCATTCTGAACTAATTTCCAGGTCTATTAGCTGGATTTTGTAGAGTTGTTTGAAACGGCAGAACTGCTAGTGTCTCCAGCAAAAAACCTAATCGTTGTACATCTCCTGTCTGGAAGCTATTTACCTATTACCTAAAGACAATTTACTGAAATTACCATGCTTATAATACCCGACCAAGGCCTTAGGCCTGGTCAGGTACACCTGCTTCTTGTTATTATACCTTGTACTCAATATCAAAATTTCCGCCTGGCAGATGTGATACGCCCCAAACAGCAACCTCCCTTTTGTAGGGCAACGGATACTGAGCATCAGCTTCCTCAATTTCGCGCGCCAAACGATGACCAGTAAAGGTGGCATCTGCAATCAAACGGGGTGCCTCGGCATCACCAATAACATAAACTGCTTTAATGTTATGTTTATTCCATTCAGTTTTGCGCTCTTTCAATTCGCGATATAAGACATCATCAGAATGTCGCCCCGTTACCAGTACCAGGGAGTCAAATTCAATCCATTGCTGTGAGGTATTGGGGTTACGTGGATGAACACCCTTCCCTCGATACGTTGCCCTATACCCTTCACCCCATTTATTCTCAATCTGCATACGCCCCTTTTCAATACGAAGGCAGTAATGTTCCGGGTATTCCGTAATGCCTAGCTCGTGGTTTCGGCGCATGACATTGGGATATTCCAGCGTAAAATGCATATAATGTGCTGCATGCACACCCGATACCAGCGTCACGTCGTGACCAGCCATGGATAATTTTTCAACCAGGCTTGTGGCCATGAAATAGGTGTCATAATTCAGCACCACAACACGTTTGCCAATGGACTTTTTGCCTGCAAAAACCTGTTCAGGTGTCAATTGATCGGGCTGTGAAGCGTCAGCTCCGGGAATCGGTGCATGACTGACGCAGTTGGTGCCGTTGGTGTTCCATGAGGAGCCTGTGGCAATGACTACTTTATCAGCTCCGTAATTCAACACATCGTCTACAGTCATACGTTTCTGACCCAGTGCTAGTACAGAGTGTTTATTTTTCTTCAGTAATTTATTTATCTGGACTTCTCGATAGTCACGGTGATAGGCCCATTCTCCTAGACCGGGCAAACCTAAGGCAATGTCATTAAGATGTCCACCAATCTTTTCTGCCGTGTCATACAAATGCGTGGTAAAGCCACGCTCCATGAGTACACGTGCACACTCTGAGCCAGCAGGTCCGGCACCAACAATAAGCACTGCATCATCAGTAGTTTTAGGTGCAAATTTTTCTGGATGCCAGCCCCGTCGATATTCTTCTCCTGCCGTTGCATTCTGCGTGCAAATCATCGGAGGGCCTCCAATTTCCCAGCGGGAAATACATACATTACACCCTATGCATACACGAATATCATCAATCCTGCCTTCTTCAATCTTTTTAGGTAAAAACGGATCGGCAATTGACGGGCGGGCCGTGCCGATAATATCGGCATAGCCCTTGGTCACTATTTCACACATTTTTTCCGGATCAGTATAGCGCCCTACACCGAGCACCGGTTTTTTTGCGACCTGCTTGATAAAACGTGTCCAGTGTAAATGATGTCCAGATTGATAATAGCGTGATGGCGTAGCATTCTCACCCCATTCTGCAATGCCACATAGATTCACATCCCACAGATCAACAATGTCATCTGCATATTCAACAAATTTCATACCATCATCTTCCACTTCTACACCATCCTTACCCAACAAGGTGTCGACAGCAAAACGAACAACCACAGCCATATCATTGGGTACGGCCTTGCGAACCTTTTCGATGGTTTCAACCCAGAACCGTGCGCGATTCTCAAATGAACCGCCATACTTATCTGTGCGCTTGTTGTAGTACCGAGACAAGAACTGCAACGGAATATAGGAGTCAGCCCCATAAACATAAACCAGGTCAAAACCCGCGTCCCGCGCACGTAATGCGGCATCTACATACATTTGTTGTACGCGGGCAATTTCATCCAAATCCATTTCTTGACAGTAGGTCAAGGTTTCAAATTCAGAAGCATACTGCGTAGGGCCACGGGGTGTGCAGCGTGACTCCATATTGGGTGCATGGGCACTGCCATACCAGAGTTCAGCTCCAGCATAGGCCCCAAATTTGTGAATGTTATCCGTCATTGCCCGCAGATTACGAACATCACCAGCATCCCATAAACGGGCAGACAAACGATGGGTATCGTCTGATTCTGGATGCACAGAGCAGTATTCGGTGTTAATTGCAGCATAGCCACCATCAGCTTTCATAGACCGGTGCGCTGCTTGAAAACCAGGCCTGTCTGAACCTGCACCGATACAATGAGGGACCTGATAAAACCGATTTCTAAAGGTTAGTGGGCCAACTTTTATTGGCTCAAACAGAATGTCGTACTTTGGATCTCTCGCCATTTCCTTACCCCTAAATTTGTAATGAAAAATATAATGTCCAATAAGCTGTAAACAGTTACAATCTCATGTTAGGCTATGCTATCTATTTATTTTTTATAATCAATTATCTAAAAGTGATAGCTACTAATTGAGTATCACAATGCATGAAATAACGGGATCTAGGACAGATTTTTTGGTATTCATGTGATTAAAAACCAGTAGTGTCCGGTAAAAAATTGAACAAATTTAATTGGTTAGAACAATCAGCCTGTTCCGAGCATTCTGGGCACTTTTCAAGTGCTTGAAATAGCGTGATTTTCTCGAAGGTCGACACCGAAAGAATCTGTAGCAAGGAATAGTGAACCGCCCCGGATTTGAACTGACCCCCAAGAGTTGGATGGATAGGCATTAGCGGCATGCTGCCTGTAGTCGATATTCCACTGGGCTCATGCCGCCAGGCTTTGATTTGATACGGTGCTGATTGTAGCAGTCGATGTAACGTTTCAACCCGGCGTTCAATTGCTCGATATCCTCGAAGTCAGAGAGATGGAAAGTCTCGGCTTTCAGGGTGGCGAAGAAGCTTTCCATGGCCGCGTTGTCGAAGCAGTTTCCCTTTCGCGACATACTTTGCTTCATGCCGTATCGGGCCAGAGCCGCTCTATAAGGCTGCATCCGGTAGTGCCATCCCTGATCGGAATGAAGCAGAGGTCCATCCCTATTCCTGCATTTCCGTGCGGCTTTCTTCAACATGTTCATCACCAGCGAGAAATCGGGCCGACGGCTGGTCTCGTAAGCTACGATTTCGCCATTATAGAGATCCATGACGGGGGACAGGTACAGTTTC
>JAGWIG010000211.1 GCA_028873515.1 Pseudomonadota bacterium
TAACTCTGGCCGGTTTCTTTGTCGGTAACTTTCTTTTTGTCAATACCTCCATCGGGAGCTTCTTTTGCGTTCTCAAAATCTGTCCTTGCCGTCTTGCATTTTTCATCCATCAGAAAAGTCAGACCGTTGTAATTGGTTTCAAATATGGTGTTTAAAAAGTTCAAAGACATGACTACTGAAGGATTTGATACCCCAACCCTACGTACGGGCTTGAAATCGGTCAATCCATCCATAAGCAGCCTGAACAGGTCATGGCCGTACTGTTGTTTCACATCTTCTTTCTGTGAAGTCGCATCGCCATAAATGAACATACCGGCATTGTGGCCTATAAAGCGCCGCCGTATCTCATTGCACATCGAAGTTACCTTGTTATTCGGGTGGTAGGCTGCAATTTCATCAACCATGTAAATATTTTTGTTTTCAATCTGAAATACACCACAGGGAAAATAAGGCACCACGTTCTCATCGAAAGCCAAATGCAATGCCAGGTCTTTTCTATAAGGAGCGAACCCGACATGGTATTCAGATTTGAAGCATTTTAACGCTTCGCCACCGGCTTGCTTCTTACCCCATAAGCCTTCTGCATAAACTTTATAGTAATACGGGTCTATTCGCTTTAATTCTTCTAAGCGAGCTATCTGGTCGGCTTTGATAAATGGATTAACCTGGTACGTCGTATGTGTTGAAGAAAAAGTTTTTGAAACTATTGCATCATTTACTTTGAACTCGATTTTATCGGCGAAATTATAAACACCTCTCGGATAATGATTTTCAAAAAACATCTGATATATCCAAAAGTCTTCATAATTGCCTTCACATTCCGGGTTGAACGTTATGTGTTCACGAACCTTACCTTTATTTGAACGTAAGGTAGTGGAGACAGTAATATAATCGGCCCTGGTTAATTGATTGCCTTCTTCATACCACGCATCGGAGGGGTTTGTTACTGATTTAATCTTGCCGGGGTTATCGCAGCCCCTGGCTATGAACTTATTCCCATTCTTACAGCGAATTTCCAAAGGGCTTATTTTGAAATCAAATAAATGCTGAAGGCCCCAGCTTTCAACTACGTCTTTTATCGCTTGCCATTGTGAATCTTTGATGCTTTCTGCTGTTTTCTTAATCAGTATACAACGAAAGTAATCTTTCTGTAGGCAATCAATAATTAGCTGTTGGGCTTTGAAGTGTGACTTTCCTGAATAGCGCCCGCCCCATAATAGGTCAATATCCGTTTCAGAATTAAGCAGATGTTGATAGCATGGTAGAAATGCGGCTTCAGGTATATCTATTTCTGGGCCTGTTTCTTCCAAAATAGCGGTTTTTGTATGTTATTGGTTTTTAATAGATTAGTCTGGTGGCTCCACCGTACGGAGACAACTATTTTACGATGTTTACTTTTATCTTCATAGGGCCGGAAAAATCATGCGTAAGGGTATCTCCGTATTTCTTTGGCTTTAGCTTTCCCATCAACCATTTTCGGGCATCTATCCTCACTCGCTTATCATTGGGGTCAGCGCCTTTGTTATCAGCTATCAGTATAATATCCTCGCCCATCGTTTCAGCTTGCTCCTCTTTTGCGCGCGCGTAAAGGTGGCTAAATTCAGGGAACTTATCTTCCCTCAACCATCTTCTTATAACTGTATATTCAGGCCAATGGTCATGTTGTGAGCAACCTGCACGTAAGCCTCCTGAATTGTTGGCTATCCACTCACATATCTCTATTCCCAGTTTCTCGGTATATATTGTCGGTCTGCC
>JAGWIG010000077.1 GCA_028873515.1 Pseudomonadota bacterium
GGACTTGTGGAAAACACCAATGAACCAGAACCAGTTTCATCACTGACCGCAGCAGCTAGATTAGATGATGTTGGCGTGGTCAAGAAAGAACTAACACCAGCACCTAGACCAGAACTAGAAACTTTGGTTGCCAAATCATCATTGATGTTGGTGAAGTTTGAATCTAATTCCGTGTTGGTTAGTGGTGAACCTTTGCCATTACGAGTAATAATTGTTGCCATCTAAATTCCTTGTCTTTGTTCTATTTATACTTTTGTGACGTAGGTAACAGGCATGTATGACCTGTGAACACCAATAACATAATAGGTATTTATTACGGGAACTAATCCACCGGCAATTGAACCATTTGCAATTTGGGTTCCATCAAATAAGAAATTTCCATTCGCAGTGAATGGCGCACGATATTCAACATAACTGGTGAATGATTTGTTCGCACCAGTTGGAACTGACTTGATCATGATCATCCAACTTGAATGTGGAATGATGGTGTGTGAATTGGTTGCTAATTCGGATGCACCAACATGATAGTAACCAAACCTACGAGTGCCCGATGGATGAATCAATTTATCAACCACCAATGCATAGTCTTTAGTCGGTACATCAGCAGACAACACATATGAAAATTCTTGATAGTATTCACCATCTTGAAGTCGTTTTGTGGATGACAACATGGAACGATCATCAACAAATGAAGCATTCTTGATTTCATTACCAATCACACGACAATACAAATCAACCAAACCAGTGCCAGATTCAGTCTTGATTGGTTCGTCCGCAATGAAGCTACCAAACACATTTTGAACCGTCAAGATTGCATTGTTTGAATTGGATGGGTCAACCACAATGCTATCAACAATCCCGGTTGCACCAGAATTCAATCCAATGATTCTTCGACTAGGAATTGAATAGATACTTGGGTCAAATGCCAACACAGTCAGTGATGTAGTTTTTGAATAAATCCCGTCTGATAACCTGAAAATATCGACCTTTGGATAGGTGATTGCAACATCAGAATTGAATAGATACTTGAATAGATACCGGAAGGAATCCTCTGACCCCTTGGATTGGTAAAATTCCTTTGCATGATGAATCAATACCTTTGGGTCAACATTGGCATTAACCGGAATGTTGGGGATGATGTCATTGATGAAGAATTGCAAGAATGCATCATCAGCATAGTCAACAAACATGTTGGAATCTAATGAATCCGACAACCCTTGGAATTGATCTGGTTGCTCTGTGAATTCATAGTAAGACTTCAACAATCCAACAAGGTTTTCATTCCCACGTTGGTATGCAGGAATTTGATTCCTGACTTTTGCAGAAACTTTGACCTTCGTAACCATTAGACTGCCACCATGACAACATTGGATGCATAGATTTCCAAGATGTTTCGTGCTGCATTGTCAACATCAAGTGAATCGGCCACACCCGTCAATTTGAAGTACACCAAACCCGTAGAAGGATCAACATTGGATGTGTCCAAACTATTCAAGTAAGTAGAACCAATTGCATAGTCCCCGGTCACATGATTGATGGTTCCCGCATGGGATTTCAATATTGATTTGCTACCGGATGAGAATGTAACTAGGTCAATGTAGCCACGATCACTTGATTCAATGAACTTACAACCAGTGATGTTGTTGAATGTGAACGTAGATGAATCAATCGAATCTATCTTTATTGCCGTACCAAATGAACCAATAATGTCCGTCACAGAATTCAATGCTGGATTGCTTCGCTTTTCCAATGTGAACAAAACCTTGTTTGAAATGATGCTTGGGTCTGCTTGGCCGATTGCAATTGACAATGAACCATATTGCAATGGAACAGAAAACTTACCCAATGTGGTTTTGTTGTAATTTGAAATGACAGAACTAACCAACGCACCCAATTCAGCAGATGATTTATTGGTGATAGCAGTGTCATAGGACACAGTAGCGTTAGCAACAATGTACAAGTATTCAGGGTCAATGATTTCTGGAACTACGGTGGTTACGTTATACCCACTTAGTAGATTGACTAGGTTTGCTTTCTCACTAGAAGTCAAGTGATAGCCAGAATATGGCTTGATTGAAATAATGACTTTGCCATATTTCGGTGGAACATTCTTTTCACCACCCCACACCAACACCGATTCAGCATTCGGATAGAGTTTGGTTACAAGCACCTTGTAGTCATTTTCAGTGACTGCACGACCTTGTGATTCAAAATACTTGGGTGCATTGAACTTGATGGATTCGTTTGTTTCCATAGAAGCACCACCAGACGCACCAGAAACCACCACAACGCTAGAAGTTGTGCCAGAGATACCAGACACTAGGGTGAATGCAGAAACGCCGTTAGCAAGCTCCGTGGATGAAATCAAATATTGAACGGAAACCACATCACCGATGTTCAATTTCTTTCCAAAGACACCATCACCAAATTTGACACGAACCAATTGACCACGATCAAGACTTGTGAAATAGATTTGTGATGTTGAACTAACACCAGAAATGATGGTTTCGGTTTTTGTGTATCCAATGGTCAAAGATGGATTTTCAATTGGACTAACCGACACGATCAACTTAGACGCATCTACATTCTTGTTGGGTAGAACTACACCATTAAGCTGATTAGTTGAATCAATGGTGAACTTATGTGTAAGTGCTTTGCCTTCATAGACCACAATAGTGCCAGAATATTTGCCTGTACCATCACCAATCAAGTTGTATCCAGCTAGTGTTCTGAATGTGAACGTTTTAGTTCCAATGGATGCAGAGAAAATTGTGTTGATTGGTAGTGCAATAGAATTACCAAATGTTGCAACAGAACCAGTCAATGTCAAATAGATGGTTGCTGATGCAGACGTGGCAGTCTTGACCGAATAACCATAGTCTTGTGCATTGGCAACAACAGAATCGGTTTGGATTGCAGTTTGCAAGAATGCTTCATTACCAACTTGGTTCAAATAGAAAGCATTGATGGTGGTGTTGTAGGCCAGAACATCGGTGATTAGCCGCATCATGGAACCGTCAAAGTTAACATCGACGTATTCTGGTTTGGCTTGTAGGAATGCCTTTAGTGCCGCTACATTACTTGCATAGTCAGGTGATGGAATTGGTAAAGACATTTATGCTCTCTGTAAAAATATTTTTAAATCTTCTTTCAGGTCATACGTCCTGATGCCAAACCTAATTGTGATGACCATTTGATGATCGTGTGGAATTGAATCAATGAACACATTGTCAAGCACTGCGCGTGGTTCAAATGCACCAATCTGACCAATGATCAATTCTTTCAAATCAGATTCAAACTCTGCTGTGTCCAGATTGAACAAGAATCTTTCAATACCACAACCATAGTTGATTTGGTCAAAGTGTCTTTCAGTTGATGTCGTCAACACAATGTCTTTGATGGCTTGACTGACTGCATTGAAATCAGTCACAACAGCTAAATCACCAGTCAATGGGTGCGTAATGAAGGAACTTGAAATATCACGAAATTTGAATTTTGAGAATCCAACTTCGGATGGCTTGACCGATTGAAATGGATTGCGCTCGATTCCTACGGGAACAGCAGCAACTTTATTCCTGTCTATCGCAATGATAGGAAAGAAAGTCGATGTGTTTGTAAAGTCTTGTAGGTAAATCGTTGCCACTTGGTTCAATCCTTTTCATTTATTTAATGATAAAGGATTGAAACTTAAAGCACGAATATTGTGCCGTTGGATTGACCAATATTGATAATCACATCACCACCATCCGTGGTTAATGGCAAACCAACACCACTATTCATGTAGGCAACCGGGGTATTAGAACCATTCATGTATGCAACCACACCAATGACGATTTGATTCGTTGGCACAGTTGGAAATGTGAGTGTGGTAGATGTTGCAGAAAACACACCTGACGTTACTGATACACCTGATGCAGACACACCAGTTCCAGTTGTAGTTGGTTTTGTCGAATCGGTAACAAGTGGTGTAGAACCAGTCACCAAACCAAACTTCACATTAGTACCTAGAAGGCTACCTAGAGTGGCATCCATCATTTTTTGTTTTGCAATGTTATAGACGAATGACATGATTTATTTTGGTTGTAGTAGTGAAAGGATCAGGTCAATTTTCTTTTCTAATTCATTGACCTTGGTTTCAAGTTTTTTCTTTTCTAGTTGACTTGCCATGAACAATTCATATTCAGCAATGTTCGTATTTACAATTGCATGGTCACACCGAACAAAATCGGTATGACCCATTATCAATTCGTTCATACTGCTTTAACCGATACAGTACGCACGGATGACAATCTTGGAATCTGCGCTGGATTCGTTGTTACCATCACAACTTTAACCTGAATGGTGTAGAAGTCAGCAGCAAATGAATTTGAAAATTCCCATTCGGTGTAGTCAGTGGTGGATGATGTTTTCGTTCCAGAAACAAGTGTTGCAACATTCCATGTGGATGATTGAATTGAATCTTGACCTACACGGTAATACACAACTAGGTTTGCGGAATTTGGTACATTTGCAGAAATGTAGGTGGTGAATCTGTTAGCTGGTGTTAGCAACGAAATTGGTTTTTGAACATACTGTGACAACCCATCAGCATCAGCACGATTGTTAATTGCATTCACACCAAGGGCTTGCAAATCAACGACTGGTGATAGGTAGTTAGATGTGGTTGCAAAAGTAATGGTGGATTGAATTGAAGAATCACCCGATGCACCAGAAATTTGCAATGTTGGATGTTTGACAACAGAATTTGCATTCCTAGTTGTTTGTCCAGAACTCAATCCAGTCACAAAATCTTTGGTGGATAGACTGTATCCAAGTGTGGTTCCAATTACAGAAATATCACTCGATGCAATGATGGATTCTGCATATTGAACTTTACTGGTTGCATACATTGCACCACCAGCAATAATACTGGATGTAGCTGGTGTGGTTGTTGTGAATGTGTACACATCCATTGATGTAGCAGTCACAGTCAATGGAACACTGAATATTTGTGTAATCGGAATGCCAGCAATTGACGTAGCATTGGTGTTTGATGTGAAGGTCACAGAATCACCAGTCTTGAATCCATGATTGGGATGATTAACCACAACCGTATATGAACCAGTGGTGAACTTCAATACATCAACCAAATATTGATTGTATGCATTGTCGGCATTGTCATAGGTGTGCAACAAGTTTGCAGCATTCAAACTACCAGATGCTTGGAACACAGCACGATTGATGTTGAACTTCACATCACGAGTCTGTTCGGCAGTCCATGTACGATCATTTTGTGATCTAAACATAGAACCCAAATAGACTTGTTTGGAAATGATTTCACCCGTTGCAACAGAACCATCAGTTGACTTGTATGCACGATTACCAAGCACAGAAGTCCAGATGTTTAGGACTTGTGAATCGGTCTTGACCACGAATGCATATTCCGAACCACCATTCAAGAATACTGGATATGGGAATGTGAACTTGGTTGCAATAGAACCGTTTGCAGAACCCACAAGGGATGATGCTGGCATGAATGCTTTAGCAGCAATATCTTTACCGGGATAACCATTAACCATATTCCGCAATTCAACGGTGACTGGGAATGTGTTGGTTGCAGCTTCTAATCCAAAGAACAAATCAATGGAAGTCACAAACATACCGGCAGCATTTGGAACAATGAAAGATTCTGCAAGTGGATCGTCACCACCAGCATCACCACCAGTTCCACTATCAGTACCGGAATTAGAACCACTATCAGCAAATGTAACTGATGCCACATCAGCAACCAATCGGGTTTGATTGAATTGGTTTTGGATGTTGTTGATCAATCCGGTTGCTGTGTAGATTGCATTGGCAATCGTAGTAGCATTTGATGCAGAACCAACAGGAACATCAGACACCACCAAAGTCTTTGCGCCGGTCCTGAACAAAATTGAACCAGATGAAGGAATAGTGAACACAAAGTTAATGGTGCCAGAACCAGATGACGACAACACACCACCAGCAGTATTGGTTGTGAATTGATCTACGGACACACCATCAAAGGTCACATAAAGTCTTGTGTTTGGTTTGAATCCAGAACCAGTCACCGTGATAGTTTGACCACGCATGAATGCAGACACACCAGTTGATTTCAAAACAGAACCAACTTTGGTATTGGTTACGCCAACATTACGTTGTGTGGTGACAGTGTTTCCATTGGTAACATCTACCTGACGACCAGTTGATGCAATGGTTGCATCATAGAAGGTATCTAATGCAGAACCTGCCGTTGCCAATGCACCAGTAGTAACATTCAATGTACCAGCATCAAAGAAGAAGTCCGGCATGAACTCAGTTGAAACCCATGAATCAACCGCAGGTGTCAACACAATATTGCCATCAAAATTGAATTGAATGTAGGGTTGGATGCGCTCTACATCGGAGCAAATTGATTGAACAACGGATGCAACTTCGGTGAATGCTAGTGTTGCAATTCCAGAATTTGACACAATTCCAGAACTAGAAGTCATTTGCAATGGAATGAACTTGCTTGGTGTTTGTGGGCGGCATTCTTGTTTAGTCAAGTCAAATGCACAATTCAATTCTGGTGAAGTTTCGTCGGCAACAGATTGGGTTGAAAAATTATCAACGATGAAACCAGACTTGAACGTATTGACATAGTTCTTGTCAATGATGTCCTTTTCAGCTTGATTCAATGTGGTGTAATATTCAAGTGTATCAAGTCGATTGTCCAATGTACCAATATCAGACATGGTGTATCGACGTGATTTGGTATCGGTCACAACACAATCTTTGTAGCTGAATGTGAATGGATTGACCAACACATTGTAAAGCGCCAATGCATTATCAGGAACTTGTGGAAGTGCAGGATTCAATGCTGGGATGCCAGACACTACACTAAGGTTACCAACAGAATTGATGCACACCAAATCTTTTCTTGGTAAGTAGTAGTCAAAACTAACAATCATCACCGAACCATTAGCAAATGATGTTGCAGAATTGGTTTGATAGTCAGTACCACCAGCAGACTTTGACATACGGAAATCAATAGCAGAGCCCAAGAAAATCACATCACCATTAGATGTGGTGTAGCTTGGAATTACTTCGTAGTCAGTACCATAGGATTGTGATGAAAAGAAATCACCAGCGCCATGTGAGTAGTAGCTGTAACTGACGTAATAAGTCCCAGTTACAACAGAACCCTTTGAAGTTAGTGAACCAAAATCATAGATGGTATCGCGCTGACCATTATCAAAGTTGAACAATGAATCAACCAATGCACCAGTAATTGAACCTTGCTTGACTGATGTGATGGACACAATATCAGAATTTGCAAGGGTCAATGTGTTATTGGCAGCAACAACAGCTTCATTGGTTACCGTTACTAAGGTCTTTGTCCGTGGTGCAGAATATGCTCTAGTTGCCTTACCAAATACGGTGACTGTGCCATTAGATGTTAGTGCATTCACCGTCAAGTTTGCAGTGTTGCCAGACACAGAAATTGCATCGGGATTCACAACATGAATCACACCAGCTTTAACATAGACCACTGTGTAGTCAGTCAAGTTACTTGAAATTGCATCAGAGCAGGTAACAGAAATTGCAGATGCATTATTCGTTACTTGTTGACTGAATTGATATTCATAGACAGAACTGGTGACTGTCTTGACATAGGATTCAGGTGTCTTGAACACACACAATGACGTTTTACCATTGATGGTTGTGCTGATGTAGTTACCAGTGAATCCACCAGAAGAAACAATGCTGGTTGGTGTGGATGAACTTGTTAGTGTGTATCCAGACACATGGACATTGATGGTTGTGTCTGGATTGACCGTGACCATACGAGCAATAGCAGTACCAATGGTGGTTGCACCAGCTTTGATGGTGATGATCTGACCAATGGTGATAGCAACTGATGTGCCGGTAGGAGTCACCGTGATGAATGCTTGGTAGGGCAATGATAATGCACCATTGATGATAGATGCAGTCGTTCTGGCCTTTGGAACGGTTAGATTGGTCTTTGTAAAGGTTTCAACTTGGAACCCAGACACATAGGCACGACCCGATTCAATCGTATACACCATCTTTGCATCATCACCACCTTGAGCAGATGTATAGACACCAGCTTGGGTTGATGATTGTAAATGTTCATTGACAGAAATATCAAACCCGTTCACCGTGTAGTTACCAGCTTCATCAAAAGTTCTAGCTGCTAGTAATTTATTGAATACTGTGTAATCACCAGAATTTGATGCAGTAGCAATTTTGCCATCAATCACACGACTGATTTCAATGTAGGATGCAAGCAATGTTGCATCGGTGGGCTTGATGGTTAACGTGGTTGATAGTGAATATCGATGTGCCCCCGGTGCAGATGCATTTGTGGTTCCAGTTGCATTGTCAAGCAAACTAGAATCCATGTCGGGTGTGATGACGTTATCAACAAGAATGAACCCAACAGAAATATCACTGATAGTTAGTGGTGCATACTTAGACAAAACAATGGTAGCTGAATCTACATTGACGAATTCACCGTTGATGTAATAAACACCAGAGTCGATGGTGAACAATGCACCAGTACCAAATGATGCAACGGTGGTCGTTTCAATGGTCGTATCGGTGTGTGTAATGGACAACACATCATTAACCCCGAAGCTATTGGATGTGATGGTTGATTTTGTGTATTGAAGGTACACAGTGGTTGCATCAGAACCAGTAATAGGAACTACCTTGATGATGTGGGCAGCAACACCGGCAGCATTAGTGATGGTTAGATTCACATACTGGTCAACTGTTCTAGCTAGTGCAGAAGTCAATGTGATGTAGGTGAAGTTGTTACCTACCGATGCTTCGCCGCGAACAACCCTAGCACCATTTTCAAAGAATGAATCGGCCATTCGGCCAATTTGATTTTGCAAGATGGTTTGCATCTGGTTCATTTCACGAACCTGCACACCATAACCGGGTCTAAACAAAACCTTTAGAAAGTCTTTTGATTGATCATAGTCATCAAAATAGGGTGACTGTGGGAATGTTTTTAGACCTGCCATTGTGAAATCCTAGTTAGTATTAT
>JAGWIG010000078.1 GCA_028873515.1 Pseudomonadota bacterium
GAATAGCATCCCTGGTCAGTACAGGGTAGAGGCTCCATTTCATGGGAAGCGCAAATAAGGCAGGGTGGTCCCTGCGTGGGGTTGTAGCCCCCATCCCGATTGGGCATGAAGTTCGATTCTGTCCGTTTCCCACCATTTTCTATGCTCGATTAGCTCAAAGGTAGAGCATTCGGTTGATAACCGAAAGACAGAGGATCGTTACCTCTATCGAGTACCAATATGGACCCTGAGTGTAAAGTCAGGCAGGTGCTGACAACAGACTTTTAATCTGTCCACAAGAAGATCGTTACTTCCAGGGTCTTCCATTTTTGCTCTATTAGCCATCTGGTGAAGGCATCGCTCTGTCAAGGCGAGAAGGCGGATTCGATCTCCGTATAGAGCGCCATTTTGGTACTTGGCTGATTAAAACTATTGTGGTATAACTGCCAGTATGATATACTCAGAAAAATTTCTAAATCGTTTTTGGAATAAAATAGATATTAGAAATAAATCCGAATGCTGGATTTGGAAAGCCTCAAAGTATGATTTTGGCTATGGACAAATAAAAGCCGATGCTCCTTTTCGGCACAATCTAATATCTCACGTAGTTTCTTTGGAGATAAAATTAAACAGAAAACTGCTTCCTGGTATGTGCTGCTTGCACGTATGTGATAATCCTTCTTGCTGCAATCCAGATCATCTATATGAAGGTTCCGTACAGCAAAATTCTGACGACAAAATGAATCGCGGACGCCATAAAAATGGCCCTACGGAAGGCGAAGATAATGGAAACGCGGTACTGTCTAATCAAGATATACCTGTCATAGTTAATTTAATATTAACGGGGCATAGTAATAAAGAAATAGCCGCTATGTATAATGTGACTCATTCTACTATTAGTCTAATTAGAAACAAAAAGAAATGGATTGCCCTTTTAGATTCAATTGGCTTTGAAGCAAAACCTTGTTTTATTCGTTCTTAATTTTTATCTATCTGTAGCGTAGTGGCTAACGCGCTTGTTTTGGGTACAAGAGATCGCAGATTCGAATTCTGCCAGATAGACCAATATCGTCGCGTAGCTCAGCGGAAGCAGCATCCCGTTTACACCGGGAAGGTCGAAGGTTCGAATCCATTCCGCGACGACCATTCCATGCGCGCCTTAGTAGGATAGAGAGGTTTTAAGAACCATGGATAACTTAAAACCTCTAAGTTGTATCTGCAAAGATATGCCGCGCTCCATACTCATGGCCCCGTAGATTAGTAGTTAGATCACTGGCCTTTCAAGCCGGGGAAGACGGAGCATAACCGTCCGGGGCTACCAATATCTCGCCGCCGATGGAGCGGAAAAATCGCTACGAACGATTTTGTTGATGGGTTCGAATCCCTCCGGCGAGTCCAATTTTATGCTTCCGTGGTCCAAGGGATGGGCAGTCGGCTTCTATCCGACCTATGTGGGTTCGAATCCTGCCGGGAGCGCCATACGTGAGTCCGGGGAACGTTACTTGACTCAAATAGCGGCTAGGTCCAAAATTAAATCCTAGCCGCGCCCTATTCGCCTTCACCGCTGATTGCGGCTTTTCGCGTCCGAAGCGGATATGCATGGGTTTAATTCCCATTGAAGGCCCCATGGATCGGTCTGGCTGGTGCCTGACTTCGGCTCTTACCCGAATGGCGAGATTTCGATTATCTCCCGATCCTCCATTTGCTCTTGTCGTATAACGGCTAATACATCCTCCTCGTAAGTGGAAAATACAAGTTCAACTCTTGCCAAGAGCTTAATAAATATGCTATTCATAATGCCATGTCAGTTTCTGCACGGAAAACATTGATCCTCAACGCTGATGGCGCGCCATTATCAACATGGCCGCTGTCTTTTGTTACACCAGAAGAAGCGATTAAAACCTTATATCGTGATCGCGCAATTGTGCTTGAAGAATGGCCTGATGTTTTTCGCTCACCTTCTGTGGAAGTCCGCATTCCAAAAATATTGATGCTGAGAAATTATGCGCCTGTCCATGCCAAGCCAAAGTTTTGCCGCCGCTCAGTATTTTTACGTGACGGATTTGCATGCCAATACTGCGGAAACAAATTTGATTCAGAAGAACTTACGTTTGACCATGTTGTTCCGCGAAGCCTTGGCGGCCAGACAATCTGGGAAAATATTGTCACTGCATGCGTGGCATGTAACTCAGCCAAACAGAATCAAGCACCTAACATGAGCGCAAAGAAAGGCGCGAAAGGCGGCTATTTAAGACCTTTAAAACCGCCGCGCCAGCCTTCAACAGCAGAATTGTTACGCGCTGGGTTAAAGTTATTAGACCCTGAAACAAAACAAAATTTTGGTGATTGGCTATATTGGGATACGGAATTGGAAAAATGAAACATGAGTTATCTACTTTAACAGGCGTCGATAATTGGCATGCTGCGTGTGAGCACAAAATTGATAAAAGAAAGAACGCCATAATATCTCATAGGTTGTCATTGGATGAATATTATGCTTGGAAAGAACGAGTAGGGTATGTGACTCCTTTTCCTCTTGTTCTTTTACATAGCGCCGCATTTAACAGTCCATCAGGAAACCTAATATATGCTCCTCTTACAAAATCGCATTGGGATTACCCTCAAAGATATATTATTGAAAGAATAAAGCCTATTGAGGAAAAAGCAAAAGCTATAAAAGACCGTTTATGGCAGCGTAGGGTACAATATATCTCTGCTTTGGGCTATACTTTTCCTTTAACCCCCGTTGTGCATTTTAGAGACTGGGTAAAATGGATAAATAATAGATTGAAAACATCATCAACTGGATATACGAGTACGAAAGAGATTTTGCCGAATGAAAATTGAAATTGGACCTTATATCAAGGATGGCGATGACGGAGATAGAAATGTCTCCGTCATCATTGACGATTATGATGTCTGGAACCTCGATCACACTTTGGCATTGATTATTGCACCTGCATTGAAAAAGCTAAAAGAAATTGGGCAGGGGTCTCCGGCAGTTTACGATAATGATTTACCAGAGAATTTACGCGATGAAGATGTTCATGCAAAATGGGCTTGGATATTGGATGAAATGATTTTTGCTTTTGAAGTTTATAGTAATAGCCCTTGGGATGTGGCAGAAGACAATGCGGCTCGAATCATAAATGGAATGCGCCTTTTTGGTAAATATTTTATGAATTTGTGGGACTAATACGCAGTTTCGTACCATTCCTCTGAGACTTGCAAAGTTATTCCAGTTGTAGATGTTGCTGTTGACAATTCTATGCATTGCGATGCGCCGTGAAGTACAATTGGTGATCCAAATGCGCTAGGATTGATTCTAAAATAGCCTTGCACGTTGGTTGCGGTATTTCCTGCTGGAAGCCCTAAATCAAATACTCTAATTGCACCTAATGAAGTTCCAGCAGTTGGAGTAGTTGTAAAATACTCCAAAAGAGATGTAGGCGTGGCGTTTGATGTATCTAATGATACATTTGTCATTGCAGTACCTGCGGATGGCGCGGTAGATGTTCTAAGTAAAGAAACCGTCAAAGTGCTGGCAGGGCTGTCAGTGCCAGAAATTGTCAATCCGATAATGCGAATTGTTTTTGTATTTGAACCGCAAGAGGCAAAAAACACTCCTGTTGATGGCGCAAAAGAAGCCCCTGCGCTATATGTATCATTATTTGTATTTGCATCAAATCCAGTTGCTTGAGATATTTGCGCTTTAGCTGCAAACGGCGCAATAAGGAAAAGTAACAAGAAAAGAAATTTTCTCATTTATAATAACTCACGTCAATTGTTGCAGTTCCTTGCTGCGCGATAATTCTAAGATTAGATGGATTTGCATAATAGGTGAGCATCGCTCCAACAGGCACTGGCTGCCCTACAGTTGCCGTAGGGTTGGTTCCATCATCACGCCAACGAATGCCTTCTCCCTCTACCGTAATGTTTGCATATAATACACCAGCCGGAACGGTTAATGTTGTAGCAGATGTACTTGATACAGATAAGGCCATCTGCGATGGCGCAACAGGAACAAACTGGGCTGGTTTAGAATATATCGGCGTGGTTGAAGAATGCCCAGTATAATTATCTACCCATAATGCTCCATTAGCATCCACAGAGAAAGTAGAGGGCTGGCCGTCTAGCAATATTTGGGTGCTGATATTAGAATTCACATGCCCGATTAATTGCTGCGCATAAGCATTATCGCAAATTGCCAAAAAGCTAAACAAAATCAGCACATAAAATCTGCCAAATTTCATCAGAGTAGTTTAACACGAAGCGTGCAGCAAATAATGGCGGTTTTGAGAGATTATGTTTGGCTAAAAAGAGTTTGGCTAAAGTTGTTTGGTGATTGAAAAGATATGTGATAAGCTAATACATCAACCGAGCAAATAGGATATAAATTGAATACTCCAACTGAAAAAACCTGCACAATTTGTAAAGCTTTAAAGCCTTTATCTGAATTTAATAAGCGCTCTTGCAGTAAAGACGGTCATGATTACAAATGCCGACCATGCGCAAAAGCATCAAATAAAAAAACTAGGGAAAAACACGGCCCTAAATATGTCGCTACTACAAAAAACTGGCGCGCTGCTGGAAATAAAGCTAAACGTTCTCCAGAATCTGTAGCTAAATCAAGACAAAAAGATCGTGAAAAATACCATGCTGATCCAGACCACAGAGAAAAAGTTTTAAAAAGACAAAGGGAAGCCAAGCAAGAGCGATTAAAAATTCCTGGTTATCGTGAAGAACAAAATGCGAAAAGCCGCGCAAATTATTTTGCAAAGCACCCCGAACGCCGTGCGTACGCAAATACTTACACTAAAGAAAAACGCCAAACAAATGAAAAATATCACGACAATGAAAAAATGTCCAATGCTCTTATTAGATTAAAAAGATGGCAAAAAGATATTCATGGGTCTGGATTTACTAGATATTATGATAGCGCACCCGTAAATAAAGAATATTTAATTTATTTGCATGCTTGGCAAGCAAACCATTGTTATTTTTGCAATCATACTATCGGTAAAAGAGGCGACCACCCCCAGTATTACGAGCATATTTTGCCAAGGCACCATGGCGGCTCAGATGCTAAAGACAATATTGTTTTAACTTGTGAAAATTGTAATTGCTCACGACAAGATAAAATATTTCACCTAGAATGGCATCCTAATCATGATGTAAAGATGGTTGAAAATTTATTTTTCCTAAAACAAAGAACTGTAGGCGAAGCATTGACGGCCAACGGTATTGAGTGGGTGAAGGATTCAGAAAATAATTGGATGCTAGTAAGCCCGAATGGGTATGCCCGTCATTTGTTTATTTTATCAACGTTTTTTTGCAGTGACAGGAACCCAGCAGCATACAATGGAAAAATTGCTAAATATTTACAAGAAGAATATGAGGATCCTATTATTCTGTTTGATAAGGAGTGGTTTAATAGAAACGCCGCGTGCATAAATATGATGAAATCAAAATTAGGCATCTCTTTGCGCGGCCCTGGTGCGAGGCAGCTTGATGTTATTGAAATTTCACCGTCTGAAGCTAGTGTTTTTCTAGACGCTCATCATGTTATGGGTCAAAAAGCCAATACTTTGATTCGTTTAGGTCTTACAGACGGCTCTTCTCTGCATGGGGTTAGCTTATTTTCAGATAAAGGCTCAACTTGGGAATGTGATAGACTTTCTTTTCACGGTCATATTCCTGGAGGCATGAGTAAGTTAATGAAAAATTTATGGCTTCTAAAAGGTTACAAGCCAATACGCTCTTTTGTGGATAGCCGCTACGCAAACGGCGCTGGACACGAAGCCATTGGATTTAAATACTTAGGGAAAAGCGCTGAATCTTTTCAATGGGTTTTTCCAGATCGTATGCAGCATCAGCGTTATTTGTCCAACTTCAACAAAATTACACGCAGTCTTAGATACTACGATCCTTCTGCCAGTAAAGAAGACAATATAATTGCGAACGGAGTTTATAAAATATACACGCCTAAACGGCATGTGATTTTATACGAACGTTAATAAAAAACCCCACTGAAATCAGTGGGGTTTTTTAGTTTAAACGCTAGTTTTTATTAGACGTTTGGAAGAACTGGAGCGTTAGTAGACAGCGGATTCCAGTTAGGATTGCTAGGCACATAATTGCGAATCAGGCCGTGAAACTTAGCGATCTTCAGTCGGATAGAACCAATAGTCGCAACCGCCCAAGGCTGATACAGGCTCTGCGCAAATAGGTTAATACGGGATAGCGGCAGAAGATAACGGAAATCAATCGCCTTATCTGCTTCGTCCATATCCAGCAAGAACACGCTGTCGCTGCCAGGAATGGTGGTGTTGAGATCAACAAACACAACCGAGTTAGTGCCGTTAGCGGCGATAGAGCCAACATAGCGGAACAGAGTACCCTGCTGCTGAGCGGTATAACCTTGGCCAGTAACACCTGTTAGAGTGGTTCCCAGACCGGAGCGATACACGCGGAACACAGTCGCATCAGCCGCCACAGGAGGCGCAATGGTTACAGCATAGCCTTGGCCAGCGGTGATACCAGTTGCCGCACCGTAAACCAACGTAGATTCCTGCATGCTGCCGTTTGTAGACGCAACCGCGTATACATAGTCACCAGAAGAAGCAACATAGGCGGCGCTGAAGTCGGAGCCAGTTACACCAGAAACCGCAACAGAAACCGATGCAGGAGGGGTTGGAGAGCTAGAAGTCGCATAAGATACGCCAGAGCCGTTTACGCGAGCCTGGGCAGGGAGATCACGAGCGCCAATGAACAGGTCCACAGGGAACTGAATTGCGCCAAAACGGGTCTTCATACCGCGCAGATCACCGTCAACCACAATGCCAGTAGCTTCTGCGCCAAAGGCTGGAGCCACAATGTTATTCAGAACGCCAGTAACCAGAGTCTGCATAGAAGCAGCGGTGGTAGGAGTCATGAAGGCGTGGGTGATTACACCGTAGGTGCGATAGCTTGTGATATCCGCAGCAGCCTCATAAATCAGGTTGAACATGGTCTGTTCAGGAGACCAGCCACGGCCTGAAGTCTGAGTTGCAAAAGCCTGGAAGTCAAAAACGTTTGCGGGAGCTTTGGAAGTTACAGTGGTTGCGATACCGTCAAACTGATTCGCATACAGGGCGGAATTACCCCAATAGCAGCCCCAGTTGATAGATTCAAGAACCGTCAGCGCCGCATTGGTGTTTTCTTGCTCAGCTACGTTCACGAAAGAGTTCTGAGCAGCAAGAGCGACCGTGATTGCGCGTCCGTCAAGAGCCAGTTTCAGGGTGATGTAGTTAAGGTTATAGTCACCAGCATTTGTTGCCAGAGTGCCAGTACCTGCGCTTGTGTAAGACTGGAAAGCAGTACCTGGAAGGCCGCCGCCAGTATCAGACGCATACGCCCAGTAGTCAACAATCTGGTTCGCTGCGGTCTTTTCAAGGCACTGATAGAGAGTGAAACTTGAAGGGCGAACAGTGCCGCGAGCCATCATAGTGTCCAGAGACACATAGCCCAAAGACTGGCCGCCAGTGATCTGCGCGAAGTTAGTCAGCGTACCAACGTCAAGTTCTGACTTGACAATCGCGCCCTTGACAATCTCAGAAATCTTGGGGAATTCTGTCATGCCGCGAGGATTTGCGCGGAAAGCACGGGCCTTGCGGTTCATGATTTCCATTGGGCCTTCGGCCAAGGATTTCTGAACAGGTGCAAAGTCCAAATCGCCAACGCGGCCTTTCTGCATCATCGCAATGGTGCGGAAGAAGGTAGGAAGCCCCTCGTTGCCGTAGTGAGCAAGCTGGCCCTGGAGGCGAGCGAACTCGCGATCCTGGACTTGCTTCATTTCATAAGTCATTTCAACCATGTTTATTTCCTAATCCTTGTCCGTTACGCCGCCACTTTGAAGAGATTACGAACGCGCTCTGGGGCATTAGCGATTTCGTCTTGCAGGCGGGTGCCGTCATACTGGCCGCGTCTTGCAGCTTCCGTGCGGGAAAGAAGATTCTGCGCGCTCATTGCCTCGGACATTGAGAAATCTTCATTTTCAATCGCGGTGCTTACGCGCTCAGCAAGAGATTCAGTGTGCAGGGACTTCACAAACTCAGGAACAGGGCTGCTTTTGGAAATACCGGAAACAAGATTCAGAACCTCGTCAATGCGAGCATTAACCAGCTTCAACTGATCAGAATCAGCCTTTTCAACCTTCTCTTTCTCATGCTGCTTCATCGCTTCCTTTTCAGCTTCGCCTTCTTTTTCGTGGGCGCTTTCAGTTTTCTTAGCCTCTTCTTTTTCATCCTCAGCCTTCATTGTAGCCTTGGTCTTAGCAAGAGATTTCTTCAGTTTCTTAAGGGTAGACATAGCCTTGGAGCATTTCTCCTCAACTTCATCATCCATCTTGTCTTCGTTTTCGGCTTCAGCCTTAGCAAGAAGTTTCGCAGCGATTACCAAAGCGCGCTCGGCTTTTTCCATATGCTCCGCTTTCTCTTCCTTCTCGTCTTCGTCTTCGTCATCAGCCATTTCAGCCTTACGAAGCGCCTTTTGAGCAATGGAAAGACGGCCTTCTGCTTTAGAAAGGAAAGTTTCCTCAACTTCAGACTTGACAGCGGGTGCCGCAGATGCAACAAGAACTTCAGCGATTGCGGAAATCTGCTTTGCTTGAGCCTTCTGAGTTGCGCCTACGCCTTCCAGCCACTTAGAAATCTCTTCATAAAGCTTTACAGCCTGAGATTGCTCAGCGGGATTGCTGTATTCACGCACCATCTTGAATGCACCGTCGCCAGACGCGGATTCGGAAGGGCCGGTTTTAATTTCTTCACGAGTGATGGTCTTATGTTCGCCATCAGCTTCGCTCCACTGATCAGCAACGTCTTCCAACTCATTGAAGGCGCTAGGATCAGTTTTTGCAACGGCGAAAAGAGCCTTCAGCCCCTTCAGTAGATCGGGATTAATTGGCATAAGGGTATTGTCCTTTGATATTGATACGTGTGATCATGGATATAATAATAGTTAATTGATTCTTTTCGCCCAAAGGGGTGCATTAAAAAATTTTATTG
>JAGWIG010000079.1 GCA_028873515.1 Pseudomonadota bacterium
CTGATCTTTTCAATTGGAAAACTACGAAGGGCTTCGCTTAGATCAAATGGCCGTGCGAGGGCATGCCAGCCGTTTTTAGTTATGTACCAATAAGGATCTTCGCCATGATAAAAACAATCAAAAACATCTTCTACTATTTGTTTATCTTCCTGTGTATCGCAATCAAAAAGCCAAAATTTTTCAGATTGGCAGGTCGGCTGCATCAAAGCTGAAACCCACCGGGTGTTTAAATTCTGGTAAAAATGAGCGGGATCCAGATCATAATCATTTTCTAGTTGTCTCTCTTTGAAATCTCGAATCGCTTTTTTAACATCGCGCGCCGAGGCCGAAGCATAAATGCGCTCGTTTTCTTGTCTCAAGCATAAAAGCTCAGTAAAGTATTCATCAAACTCTTCTACTGAATGAGATGCCCGCGTTACAGAGCGCTGCATTTCCACGCCATCCTTATGCCGCCCTCTCAAATGCAAAACGCGAGTTCCAGTTTTGAATTTCTCTGGATGACTAAATGTATACGCAGGGATTTTCAAATTTACGCTTAAATACGCTGGAAGCGTTTTCAGTTGAACATCAGATAGCCCTAAATCATATTCATAATTGGCAGCGTCAATTGCGTGAGAAATAAATTCAACTGATAAATTTGCGGGCATTTTTATTTTACCTCCTCGGGTTCACCTTCAGAATTTAAGATGTACCAGACATTTGGTTTGATTCCTTTTTCTCCCACGATTCCAGACCAATGGTGTTTGATGGACCCATCAGGGTTTCTGAATGTAAGAACTAAAAGATTTCCTTTTTCTCCCATGACTCTTCCTTCAAAACCTACAGCCATTGCAGCACCGTGAAGCCCTGTACTATAGGCTACGCCCCGAGAACCGCTGTTGACTGCTATGCCGCCGTTGCCGCTGTTGGTGGCTGCGCCGTAATCTCCGCTGTTGGCGGCTGCGCCGTAATTGCCGCTGTTGGCGGCTGCGCCTTGAAAACCGCTGTTGGCGGCTGCGCCTTGAAAACCGCTGTTGGCGGCTGCGCCGTAATCTCCGCTGTTGGTGGCTGCGCCGCAAAAACCGCTGTTGGCGGCTGCGCCTTGAAAACCGCTGTTGGTGGCTGCGCCGCAAAAACCGCTGTTGGCGGCTGCGCCGCGAGATGCGTCAGAATGCTTTGAATTTTCTGATTTCGTATGCTCAAAAGTCCATTTTACCGCACGTTGAATCAATTCTTCCAGACTGATCTCTTTGAGGACTGAAATTTCAGAAGATGCGGTTTTACTATCGTCATCATGGCGCTGAATTGTTCCTGACTGCAGAACTTCTGCAAAACGGCTTTTTCCTGGAGGATAGTATTGAAATACCTCTAAGGGGTATCCCTCGATTGCATGAAACCCTGATTTACATGGAATTACATCCCCCTCATGCGTATAGGATTCACCTACCGCATATTGGAATCCACGGCATTGAAAATTCTGATCAAAGCCTTTGATCGCGGTGATTTTTTCAGACATTTTAAGATTCCTTTCCTATGAGTTTTTCAGACATTTTAAGATTCCTTTCCTATGAGTTTTTTACTCGTAATCGACTAAACTGTCAAAGGTTAAAATCAAGGTTTTCAATTATTTTTTGAGGCTTCGGGAAAAGTTGCTTAATATCCCAAATCAAATCAGACAGATATTCAGTGGCGGAAGCGCTTTTAGATAGCGCAGTGCGATTAGCCTCGGCAAATGATTCCAGTTCAGTCAGCAGGGCTTCAGCTTGGGCTAAATCAAACTTGTCGGTTAATGCCGTTTTGCGTGCTTTCCAGGCGGTTTTGGCTTCTTCAGGTATGGCAGGCAGGGAAACGTCTGCAACGGCTTCCTGCGAAGGCTCTGCCTGCGGCGCAACGGTGTTTAGGCATGTGGGGACCGGCAATGTATGCGGATCAACACCGTAGGCTAAAGAAACGAATTTCAGTTGTGTGGGATTAAGGCACCATTCCATGAATTCCTGCGCTTTTGCAACGGGATCTTGGTTGAATTCGGTTAAATGCTCACCGCAAATGAGATTCTGCTTGCGGTACTGCATCAGCAGGGAGAAGTACGGGCGCAATGCCTCGCGGGATTGCGTATTTAGGGATTCCGCATGCTCAAACGCCAGTTGCGGCGGAATTGGCTGGTTGCTGTTTTGCATCTGCAAGAATCTGGCTTTGTTTTCTTTTTTAGCTAATTCAACGCGAAACGTATAATTTCCATTACGGTCTGGGGCGGTCAAAGCCTCAGACACGCTTAGAGCCGGAATTGCGGATTCGCCGTATTTTTGCCGATCGCGCTGAATGGAGGCATAGATATTCGTGCGATGCTTGGCGCGGACTTCTGCTGGATAAGTTGTGGTTCGCCAATCTGGCAATTTGCGGGCTTGGCTAACGGTTCTTATCTTTTTTGTGCGCTGGTGGCGTATCTTTGCTGCATCAGTTGCTTCTATTTGAAGCGCATAAAAATTCTGGCTAGTGTCTATCGCGAATATATTTAATTTTGCATCCTCTAGGTTATGCTTGTCGCTATACGATACCCATAAAGACTCTACCTTAACACCACGCCCGCAGGCAACAAAAATCCATTCTGATTTTTTTGAAAGCATATCGGCCCATAGCACAGGGGCACTGGCCCTGGTAAGTTTGAAGGCATCAATGGGAACATTGGAAATATATGAAATTTGCGCCATGGGCAGCTTCTAGCACAAGGATGAGTTGAAGTCAAGTCTATTATTCGTAATATGAGGGATTTAAAACGTGTAAAATGCGTTATTCGCAAATACGGCACTTTTTGAGTAATGAATTTTTAAAATTGGCAATTCAAAAAATCATATATGCTTTTGATTTATATGAATTTTGTATTTTAAATTTAAGCATTACTATAGATGTAAAATAGCGTGTAATTACAAACTATACATTTAGCTAAAAAATAGAAATCAGGTAGGACATGCAATATAATGCATGTTATAATATATCATATGCATTATAGTACATATACCCCTTATAGGCTCTGAGGATTTTTAGCTAAATGTATAGTTTGTAATTACACGTTATTTTTAGAGTGAGTAATAACTGTTTTTTCTTTTAAAGTCTTGTGTTTTTTCAATGACTTGTGTGATTCTATTTTAAGAAATATTAAGAAATTCATTACTCAAAAAGGGCCATTTTAGCGAATAATGCATTTTACACGTTTAACTCATATTAAATACACCAAACATAAAAAATGACGAAATTTATTCAATTTCGTCATTTTTTAGATTTAAGTAATGCTTTTGAGATTATTTCACTGTTAGCATTACTTTTGCGCCGGAAGGTAAGCGACGGCAAGGGCGATGCGGGCATGAATGGCGGCACGCTGGACGTGAAAATACCGCCCGGCACCGAGATGCGGCTGCGCCATACGCTACACCACGAGATGGGCCTCAGCGAAAATGCTTTCTAGATTACCTAACTGTTTGCATTACTTTTGCACCTCAGGATTGCTTAACGGCTAGAGAGACAATTCCCCTTGCCCGGCAGCATGAGCATATGCCCCATTACCTTCTAGAGCGGCGGCAAGGCCAGGATTATGCGATTGCCAGTTAGCAGCGGCTTCAGAATCCGCCTCCTGCCACGCCTCTAGCTTGTCGCGCCTAGCATCGGCGCGGGCAGCGTCAAAGGTTTTCCAATCAACCGCCTCGCTCCAGGCAGTGTAAAAACCTTCATTGGCGGCAATCATGTCATAAACATCTTGTTCAAATACCGCATCATCGGTACTTAGACCGGACATTTCAAGCGCGGCAATCAACAAGGTGCCAAGCTCGTTATGATCCCATTCGGCAAGGGGCCTATTCAACCAATCGCCAAGATCATTTGAATAAAAGGAATAGAAACCATCGTAAGAGGTAAAACGCTTTTTGATGACAGCGGCGAGTGTCCTATGCTTCTCCTCGCGGGAGCGCTTAAACAGCTTGCGCAAGACAAAAACGGGAACAGATGCATAGATTCTATCTGTTGTGAAATTGTATTCTCGTGGCGAATCCATGCTCTCAAACGTCAAGCCAATGGACGGCTGGTCACAGCCTTTTAGACACAGGCGGCCTGCCTCCTTATTCCAGCTATGACGTTTCACCTTGCGACTCATGCCCAAAGCTTCACCCGCCACGTAATCAAACGCCGCCGCATAATCTTTGGCAATGCGCTGATAGGCGGCGCGGTAATCAGTATGCAAAAAAAGTATATCCGCCAATTCAGATGCGCTTAAGCGCAAAGCTTCAGTCCAAAAACCCTCATAATCCTCATCTTCAGCATTGGCTGTATCCGCGTGATACTCGCAATAGCTTTCCATTTCTCTGTCAATTCCCTCGGAATAGACGGATTCATAAAACCCGGCAAACGGCAGGTTAACAATCAATGTCTGTGTCACGATTCGAGTCCTTTCTTTTCAGTAAAAAATTCAAAGCCTGATAACGTAAACAAGCTTCCACCGCCACCCTATCCAGCGCCATTCAAGGCTTGGCTCACCTAGCATCTTAGGGCGGCGGTAGGTTGCAAACACCGCGCTAAAGCCTCACATAACCATGCCACACGCCGCCGCTATAGCTTAAAAACCCTTGCGATGCATTATCGGCATTTAGCCAGCCTCGGCTTGGCCGGTAGGCGAGATTGTGGCGATTCAGCCAATTGACAACGAATTGACGATTCCGTGCAGAATAACGCTTCATGATATATGCTCCTTTTCGGTTAACAGTGTTTACAAGCTGAATTCAACAAAATTACTTAGCCAAATCGCTTTCCGGCTTCAGTAAATGTGTATTCATTAACACGAATTAACTCGTCTACTTGTTCATCTGACATTAGATAATCGTATTCGGTTTCCAAGCACTTATAGAGCCAGTGCGCCAAGTCTCGGAAACATTCGGTTAATGCGTCTTGGGTTTTGCCTGAAACATCCCGGTCATCTTGCCGGGAAACATCAACCCGCATTGTGTATCTGTGGCAGTACTGTCCTGATTGCGTAATCCTTGCTGTAAGCTGGTAAAAATTGGCACACTGTATATCTTGCATTTGTTGCGCAATTTTGTGCAGTTCTTCATCTTGCGGTGCATACTCCTTAATTTTTGCTACCGCCCCAGCTTTGTATTTGTAGACGCCCTCAAAAGACGCACCGTCGCCTTGGCTGCAAAAACCTGAAAAGTATATTGCAGGGCTCTTTGATTCACGCTGCGTGGTAATTGTCACGCCAAGCATTGCCGTGATTGTCTGGAACTCTTCATAAACACAGTCAAACCATTTATAGTCTAGTCCCCCCTGCCTCCACCAATCCCGCGCCTTTTCTTTTGCTGAATCGTCTAATTCATCAAAAGAAAATACTTGTGTTTCAATAACTTGCATGCCACGACTCCTTTCCTAATAAACCGCGATTCCGCGATTATAACAACTGCTTTTATCGGATCCGCTTGGTACGTCCCCAGCGCGCAAAATATACAGCGCGCAACCCCCTCGGATCACCCTGCACATAATAATCAAGGCTAGGGTATTTTGCAACAATTTTTGCAAGTCATTTCATTGCGCCTGATTCACGGTCTATGGCGCGGCATAGGCGCTTATATGTGGCGCTTGAGTACCAATACGGCAAGCCAGATTCTTCTTCACGCTGTATTGTGCCGTTGCATTCGTGCTCAAACCAGCCATGGAGCGTCATGGAAATACGCCGCAAAGCATAAGCGTCCTCTTTTGTAATTCCAGCTTCCATAAGCGAGTCAATTGCTTGGTACTTGATAGGCATGATTCTGATTCCTTTTCAACGGGCTTCCCATACAGGGCATTTTTCCCAATTTTCTCTAGGGGAAGACGCCTCGGCTAAAGCCATGGATTTCTTGGTTAAACACAATGGTAATAGTGTAACAGGAAAAGCACAATGGCCAAGCCTTGGCTCATCATCTTCTATAACAACATATAAACTGAAATATTTACATGTGCCGCAGTTTTTCATTATAACCTCCTAATCAACGTCTAAGCTTTACTATTTCCAGCCGGTTTTAACCGCCTGGAAAGGATAAGGTTTAGTTATCAGATTCGCCATAAAAATCCGCCGCTATGGCGTATGCTCGCGTCAAAGTCTCATAAAAAACGTGAGCGATATAATCCTTTATATCGTTTTTGTTTTTGCCTGTTACGCGCAAAATAATGTCGCTGAAGCATGGCGTCACAATAACCTTGTGTTCTGTCCAGCCATCATAAAAACCATTTCCGTTCATGTGATGGAAGGAAACGGCAAAAACCAGCTTATCAATACTGCACGAATCGTCATCCATAGACGTGCCGCTATCAAAACCGGATCCGCTTGGCAGGTAGTTTTTGGCAACATAGTTTAAACGATTTTGCCAGCGCTCCAGCCATTCCGCATTGCCTGAATTTTGGCAATTTTCGGTAGCCTGCAGAATAGAGGCAATCTCGCGATACAGAGGCAATACTTGAGTCATGATTCTGATTCCTTTTCAATTAGCTTCTAGCCAAGCATTATGTGCCTTTTTAGCACCTAATACAAGAATTTTGTTAGCTAATGCCACTGATTCAGCCGCGAATCCTTTTGTGACGCCACGGCATAAATACCGTACGCGGTAGATTGCCAGCGAAAGGTCATCATAAGTTTCCAGGCTTCGCGCATATACGCCGCCCCTATCTGTGCGGAATATGACAAAAGTGTTTCCGCTCCAGTCAATAGCGAAGTTTGCCCCGGAAATGCCGGTTTCATCATATACGTACGCCACGGCTTTGAATCCTTTTGTTATGGTTTAAACGTAGCAAAAAATTGCCGCGCTGCAGGCAATGAATTAAACGATTCCCAAATAAATCGCCCATGAGTATCTGAGCGGCCTTGTACGTGGAAGCAAGCGCCATCATGAAAGAGCCACACTTCAACGTTGTTTGGCAGGTCTCTTACTTCCACATATCCACAAGCCAATGCATATGGCGTAAGCCACCCGCTTTTAAGATAAAACTTACGATCTGCAGTATTGCCCCATGCGGGGCGGCGGCAATCTTTAGGAAATTTTACCATAACCTGATTCCTTTCATGTCGCGTCTAAACTTTACCAAACCCATAGGCTGAGCCTATGGGAAGGGAAAGGCTTAAAGGCTATTTATAAGATGCCAGATACGCTGCCTAGAGGTGGCAGATACATGCTCAGGAATATGTATTGAGCGGGATTCCTGGCAGCCTGTAATGAATTCCATGCCGTTGTGAATGGTAATCCACCGCGCATTCGAAATTATCGAATCGCTAGGCTCAATACATTCAATTCCGCCGCATTGCGAGGTGCGTGTTTCAAATAAAACTTTTAATGCGTCGCGCAAGGGTAATGACTCTTCAATAAATCCTGATTCTTCATAGTCGCCAGATTCGGCAGATTCAGGGCTTACAATCACATAAGTTACGCTGAATTTTACCATAGCAAAAACTCCTTTCAATTTTCGATTAAATTAACTTACCGCAAAATCAATTACCACTGTAAACCTTATAAAACAGTTGACGATTCTCAAAATGCACGCAATGCCCAAATGATATCACCTGCCGTTTTAGCAGTTCGCTGAATCCAGAATTAGCAGCCATCCTTTTTTCTAAGTCTGGCGCTATTTCGCTATCGTAATCAGCGCTTACATGATATCTTGGCACGATTCGTCTAATTTCGCCGCGAGGAATCTTTACGCTCCAGCGCTTCCCATATTGGTATACATAAGCCATAGCAAAAACTCCTTTCAATTTAAGTAAACACAATCAGCACGGTAAAAATCATCGCCATAAACATGCAAACCGTGGCGAAGATAACCAGACTCACGCGCAACACGTCAAACAGTGTTACGCGAGGCGCTGGAGGCGACTCTGGCTTATAAGTAAAAGCCAAGCTTGTGCGGCGATTATTGGTGTTTGTCACGGATTAAGACTCCTTATATTGGTCGTAAGCAATACAGAATTGCGCGGAGTCTTTATTCCAGAATATAGAACCGCGCCGTGATAAGCCCTCTAATGCGCGCAATGTGGCGCGGCATTTTTTATTGTAAGAATGCCAACTTGGGTAGCGTTCGGCAAAACTCAAAAGGCGGCATTGATTCACCCCCAAGGCGGTAAATGGTTTTTCCGCACCATAGTAGATTTTTATCGTGGTCATGGTTTTGAGTCCTTTCAATTCTGATCAAGTAAAAACAATCAACACGGCAAAAATTATTGCCATAAACATGCAGACTGTAGCAAACAATACCGCGCCAACGCGCACAACGTCATATATTGTCACGCGAGGGGCAGGGGGTGGTGCAGGCTTATAGGTAAAAGCTAAGCCAGTGCGGCGGTTATTGGTGTTAGGCATGATTCTGAGTCCTTTCAATTTCCGTCTAAGCTTTACTGTTTCCAGGCGGATTTAACCGCCTGGAAAGGATAAGGTTTAGGCCAGTGATTCAGCGTAATCTAGGACCGGCTTTAGAACGGATTCTAAGCTGACTCCATAATCGCTTATCACGTCTAAACCATCGTTTCCGTACACAAAATAAATAAACGAGTCGCGCGATCCGTTTTTGTATACAAAAAAACAATCTTCGTCTGTAGTCATGACGGCACGCATAATCTCTTTAAAAGATTGGCTCTTAGAAAGAGTCACCTCTTCGCCATCGTGCACGCTGATAGAGTAGCCAGCTTTTAGCAATGCTTGCGCGGTTTTACGTACAATCTTTAATTCAACAAGCCCGCGTTCTACCACTGAAGGAGCAAAGTGCGCTTTGATATATTGCGGCGTCATGTTTCGAGTCCTTTCCTGCTAAAAATCGAGAAGCAGATATTACAAGAATTTCAATAAAAAACACAACAAAAAATTTGTTAAAAAAGCAATTCTAACTACCTCCATTCCGCGCAGAGAATTTAATTAACCGATTAAATAAAACTATTTAATCAGTTAATTAAATTTCCAATATCCATTGTAAACCTATAAACTTACTAGATTTATGCAACTGCCTTGGTCTGGTCGATTGTCGCGGTTCACGAGAA
>JAGWIG010000212.1 GCA_028873515.1 Pseudomonadota bacterium
GTATTATTTTCGCTTCACCTTTAGGTAGGTCGTCTATTCGTTGATCGAACTTATTATGCACTTCAGGCCATTCGCCATGCTTTTTTCTGCCCTGCATATACTTGGTTATTTCATTTTGCTTTCCCATGATTTTAAAATAAAGGGGCGGCATTTATTAAGAAGGGTAACCACTCATACCCCGGCTCGCTGCATTTTCGGTGCTTAAAAGCCTGCCGCCCCGTAAGGTTAAAAGGGTAAATCCGTTAATAATTCCGTTACTTCGGTTTTTATTTCAAAGGGGTCGGCACCTTCATATAATTGCTCTAATTCAATAGGCTTTTCTGCAAATGCTTTTTTCACTACCTCTTGCAATGGCTCATGTGGGCAAGGCGTTACCGTATATTCCGTTTCCATGCCAGAACCCTTACGTGTTACCGTAATATCGTAGCGTGAAGGATTTCCCCATCTATTATGGCGCGCCAGGTTCTTGATGCTCTCCTGTATGCCTTTTTGCGTAATCTCCAATATCTGTATCTGCTCCAAAGCGTAGTTCCATACTATGAACGCCCAAAAGTGTTTAATGGGTTTTTTGGGGTCGATGCTGTGAGTTGGTTTATTTGCCATTGTGAAGCGCACAGGCTTCTTATCAAGCGTCCAATCTTCCCATCCGATAATTGGCTTGCTTAATATCCTGAAAGTGTTATCACCGTCTTGAAATTTCATGTACGGGGAATTACTGGGTATTTCGTAGCCTTCATCAAGAAAGCTATTGTCATTTGATTTGTTCATTTGGTTTTTATGATTTGGTTAATTTAATTTTGCGATTGCTAATTCACTGGCTTGCTTCCATCGTTGAGCGGCTTCACGTCTCTCTATCTCTCTTTCCAGTTCCGATTTTAATTCGGGGTTCACACCCGGGTGCATGGCTGAAAGCAGGATTTTTAAGTTAGAAAGTGGTTCGTTTTTTATTACAAATGTGTTCATGTTATTCAAATATTTGAGGTGTTTTAAAAGATTGAAATGTTACTACCCCCATTATACGCCTCTGAACGTTATACGTGGGATGTCCTTTTAGATAGACTTTTAACTGTTTTTTAGCCATACGCTTTGCGTAGCGTATATCAGGATTCTGATTGTTGTGATTTAACAACACCTCAAAGTTGCCCGTGAATCTGCGGCGGCCTGTTGGCACTACTGTGTTTCCTTGTTTTTTTGTGTTCATGATTTTTTGGTTTTACGGGTTTTTATTTTTGCATCCATTACTCTGTTCATTGCCTTAAGGTAGCGGCTTATTCCGTTATCATTGGCTATGTCGAGGTCGCTGACATAGGTAACTATACGTATGTTGCGCTTTTCTTCTTTTTCCAAAGGCACACGGCCCGGGTTCTTTTTTGTCATGATTTTATTTTTTTTTGATTTTAATATAAATATTGTCGGGATAGTTGCCAAAAACAAAAACAGCGACAGAGCACAACCAGAATGGATGATTAACTACACTCATGCTGTTATACATATAGTCCCCTGTACTGGATGTTGCCCATGCTATGCCAGTCATACCCTTGAAGGGCTTGATATCTACGTTAAGGACAATGTTGTTAGAATTATCGCTAAGTTTGTCCAGTAGGGTATCTGCACCTGCCACCATAGCAAGGTCTTCCTTACTTCCTTTCCAGTCAGGCAGTACTACATACCACTGCCCGTTTTCTTTTTCAAAAGTTACTTTTTTCATGGGTTTTGTTATTTAATTAGCTCGCCGTCCTT
>JAGWIG010000004.1 GCA_028873515.1 Pseudomonadota bacterium
AGGACAGTCGGGTATCACAATCCGGATTCGTCTGCCTGAGCTGCGGGAACACCGACCATGCGGATCACAATGCGGCAAAGGTTATTGCCCTGCGCGGTGTCCGGCAGTTATTGTCCGGGAAGGGTGTTCAGAAAGAAAAGAAACGGTGCGGGATCACAAGGAACAAGGTAGGGGCGGAAGGCTCCGAACCGGTTGCACAAACGCAATCTACGCCTGGGGAGACCAAGGTAAGCCGTGGTGGTGGCAACACCCCTGCGCACTGGTCGTCGAGCCAGGAAACCCCCGCTACAACGCGTTTACGCGCTTAGTGGCAGGAGACTTCATTTATAGTTACTATTGGTGTAATCAAGAGCATATTTCCCTATATTCAGGGTCGGTGATGGACTTCAGCAGTCAAATATGAAAAGTCTGGAGAAAGTCAACCGGAAAATGAGGAATTCTTTGGTCTGACTTACTGTGTCGACTGTGATAAAGTTTCAAGAATGAACACACCGATACTTTCTACAAATACCGTGACTACAAACGCCGGGATTGACAATTTGAAATTGCCTCCTCATTCGATCGAGGCTGAACAGTCTGTTCTTGGCGCCTTGTTGATAGAAAATGCAGCATGGGAGCGTATTGGCGATTTGATTGATGAATCAGATTTCTATCGCCAGGATCATCGTCTTATCTACCATCATATCGTTAAATTGATTGACAGAAATTCTCCGGCCGATGTTATTACAGTTTCCGAGGCTTTGGGTTCATGTAATGAACTGGTTACGGCGGGAGGGCTTTCATATCTCAGTGCGCTTGTAGAAAATACTCCTTCTTCTGCCAATATCCGTCGATATGCTGAAATTGTGCGTGAGCGCTCCATAATGCGGCGGCTGGTTGAAGTCGGCGGTCAAATTGCCGATTCTGCATTTAATCCTCGGGGCAGGGATGCTGCACAATTGCTTGATACTGCTGAAGGAGCAGTGTTTGAGATAGCTGAAGCAGGCGCGCGTGGTAAACAGGGCTTTGTCAGTATGCAACCCCTGCTGAAGCAGGTCGTGACACGAATCGATGAATTGTATCACAGGGATAATCCCAATGAAGTAACTGGCATGCCTACAGGATACCTTGATCTTGATGAGAAGACTTCTGGATTGCAGCCTGGGGATCTGATTATCGTTGCAGGTCGACCCTCGATGGGGAAAACGGCATTTTCGTTGAATATTGCTGAACATGTTGCGCTTGCAACGAACAAGCCCGTAGCTATTTTTTCTATGGAAATGCCAGGCACGCAGCTTGTTATGCGTATGTTAGGGTCGGTAGGCCGGTTAGATCAGCATAAACTCAGGAATGGTCGTCTTGAAAATGATGATTGGGAAAAATTGACCCATGCATTAGGAAAACTCAACGATGCGCCTCTTTTTATTGATGAAGCTGGCTCGCTTACAGTGATGGACTTGCGTGCAAGGGCACGGCGCCTGCATCGCCAGCACGGAGGGTTAGGTCTTATCGTGGTGGATTATATCCAGCTTATGTCGGCAGGAGAGAATCATCCAGGAGAAAACCGCGCGACAGAGCTTTCAGAAATTTCCCGTTCACTAAAGTCCTTGGCTAAGGAGCTGAAGGTGCCCCTTATTGCTTTATCACAGCTGAACCGCTCACTTGAACAACGCCCAAACAAACGACCAATAATGAGTGATCTGCGAGAAAGTGGGGCTATTGAGCAGGATGCGGATCTGATAATGTTTATTTATCGGGATGAGGTATACAACCCTGAGACACAGGAAAAGGGAAGCGCTGAAATTATTATAGGTAAGCAGAGAAATGGTCCAATTGGTACTGTTCGACTCACCTTTCTGGCTGAATATACCCGATTTGAAAATTTTGTTCATGGTAATGACTATTAAATCGGGTGGGCGATCAGCCTGTCATGAAGTTTTCTTGTCATTAAAGATGGTTTTTTTATGAAGCATGGATTTACATGTCTCGTCCTTTGATAGCAAGAATAGATTTACAGGCTCTCCATCATAATGTTTCCCTTGTACGTGCTTGTGCGCCCGGTGCAAAGTTACTTGCGGTCATCAAGGCTAATGCATACGGTCATGGTATGTTGCGTATTGCTCATGCCTTGGATGTAGAAGGTTTTGCTATTTTAACGCTTGATGAGGCGTTATGTTTGCGTAAGGAAGGGTTTACTTGCCCAATTTTGATGCTCGAAGGCGTTTTTAGTGCTGATGAATGGCCTGTTCTTGATAAAGGTAAAATTTCCGCAGTAGTTCATACGTTTGAACAGATTGTTTGGCTCGAGCAGGCGGTTCTTAAATCACCGGTTGATGTTTTTTTAAAATTAAATACGGGTATGAACCGTTTAGGCTTCGATGCTGGGAAGATTCGTGAAGCGCATGGAAGGCTTCAGGGATGCCCGAATGTTGCGTCTATCACGATGATGACACATTTTTCGCAGGCTGATGAAGAAGCAGGAATTGGAAAACAAATGAACTGTTTCAGGCAGATGACCAAGGCGTTTCATTATCCAGAAAGCTTGGCTAATTCAGCAGCTATTTTGCGTCACCCTGCCACCCATCGAGATTGGGTACGTGCAGGAATTATGCTCTATGGCGCCTCGCCTATTGATGGAATGAGTGCGCAGTCGCTTGGGTTGCGTCCTGTAATGACACTTGAGAGCGCTCTGATTGGAGTGCAGGAAGTCAAAAAAGGACAAATGGTTGGATATGGAAATGAATGGATAGCGAGCGGAAAGAAGCGTATCGGAGTGGTTGCCTGTGGATATGCAGATGGTTATCCACGTCATGCCCCAAGTGGTACCCCAGTTCTCGTTGCTGGCTGTCGCGTGCCTTTGGTTGGAAGGGTTTCGATGGATATGCTGGCAGTGGACATTACCGAAGTACCTCATGCTCAACCTGGTTCAAGGGTCATTCTTTGGGGAGAGGGATTACCCGTTGAAGAAGTAGCTGCATCGTCTGGGACGATATGCTATGAGCTGTTAAGCGCGTTAATGCCACGAGTAAAAACAATTTAACTTTTTCATTGATAATATCCTGCTAACCTTATTTTGTTGTGTTGAGGACTTCATGCCGAAAAACAAGACTGTCTATGTCTGTAATGATTGTGGAGCGAAGTTTGGTCAGTGGCAGGGGCAATGTGGAGATTGTGGGGAATGGAATACCATCTTTGAAACCCCTGTCATTTCAGATCGGGTTGATAGAGGAACAAAATATAGCGGATATAGCGGACAGACTTTACCTAAAATTCAATCCATGACAGAAATCAGGTTGGATGAAATTCCAAGAATTTCCTCTACCATGGCTGAAATGGATAGGGTTCTGGGTGGAGGGCTGGTTCCAGGTTCTGTTGTCCTGCTTGGTGGAGATCCAGGTATTGGCAAATCGACTTTGCTGCTTCAGATTCTATGCCAACTTCCAGCACATTTGGGATCGCTTTATGTTACAGGTGAAGAATCCTTGTCGCAGGTCACATTGCGGGCGCGGCGCCTTGGATTACCAGAAAGGAATATAAAACTTCTTGCTGAAACGAATATCGACTGCATAACTAGGTTAGCGTTACAGGAAAAACCTAGGATTATTGTAATTGATTCCATTCAGACTATGTATTTGCAGGACATAGCTTCCGCTCCTGGTAGTGTTTCGCAGGTGCGTGAGACGGCAGCGCATCTTGCCCGTTTTGCCAAGCAGACAAATACGATGATGTTTCTTATTGGGCATGTTACCAAGGATGGCGGTGTGGCAGGTCCTCGTGTTCTTGAACATATCATGGATGCAGTCATTTTCATTGAAGGGCGTGCTGATAGTCGGTTTCGCATTATGCGGGCGATGAAGAACCGTTTTGGAGCAGCTAATGAGCTCGGTGTTTTTGCCATGACTGAAACAGGCATGAAGGAAGTTAAGAATCCTTCAGCAATTTTTTTATCACGGCTTGATGATCCAGCACCTGGTTCGGTTGTAATGGTCATATGGGAAGGATCTCGCCCTCTGCTTATAGAAATTCAGGCGCTTATGGATGAAAGCCACGGAGAGTCTCCAAAACGGGTAACCGTGGGCATGGAACAGAATCGTCTTGCCATGTTACTTGCCGTTCTTCATCGTCACGGAGGAATTCCAGCTTATGATCAGGATATATTTATAAATATTGTTGGTGGGGTAAATGTGCGAGAAACGTCAGCCGATCTTGCATTATTGCTGGCTTTGGTATCAAGCCTTAGAAGTCGGGCACTTCCGAGGGATTTGGTAGTTTTTGGCGAAGTAGGTTTGTCAGGAGAAATCCGCCCTGTTGCAAGTGGCACAGAACGTTTGCGCGAAGCGGTTAAACATGGCTTTAAACGAGCAATAATTCCAAAAGCTAATGCACCTCGCGGTGGTGTTGATGGAATGGAATTAATTCCTGTAATGTTTTTATCCGAAGCTTTGGTAGCAATTCGTGATGCATGATTCATTGAGATGAGTGAATTTCGCACGAGCCTAGGCAAAGCGTGAAACGAGGTCCAAGGGTCCGGATGTTTGAGTTTAGGGCCAAACCCATGTCTTTCTATCACCACCTTACCCTTTCTGGGAATTGTCCAGCTCACTTAATTCATTTTTTTGACAGGCTCTTAACATGTTTCCAACATGATATATGCCTAAAAAAATGAATAGGCCAAAAACGACTGTAATCGTTGTAATAGGAATATCAAGTTTTACAGCAAGAGCATAGAGTCCAACCATAATGAGCATGGACAGGTTTTCAAAGAGGCTTTGCACCGCGACAGCATATCCAGAGCCTATTGAATTGTATCCAGCCTGTTGTAGGATTGCATTGAGAGGCACGACCCAAGTCCCACCACAAAAGCCAAGCATAATCAGAACAGATGTTGCAATAGATAAGGTATGGATTGGGATCATCAGAATCAGTAATGGACCAATGGCAAGCCCAAAAGGTAATATTTTTAAAATATTGTCGAGCCGGATGATTCTCCCGGCAAGGATTGCACCGAAAATGATACCAATGGCAATAACGCCGTTAAGATTAGCAGCTGTGTGGTTATTCTGAATCCCAAAGGCGAATGGAACCCATGCAATAAGTAAAAATCTCATGGCACTACCTGTGCCCCAAAAAATGCTGGTGCCTACAAGGCTTGCCCTTGCAGGAGCAATGGCTGTGAGGGTGCGTGCAGATTGATAACAGTTTGTTATGAAGTGGGTTACGTTAAGTTTCTTACCTGCATGAACAGGGGAAATGCTCGGAATGGCCAAATTGACCGTAGCTGCTAAGGAATAAATTAAGCCAACAGTGACCAATCCTCCCTGTATGGACCAGTCAGCAAGATGCCCGCCAATAATTACTCCAAGCAGAATGGCTACGATAGTGCTGGATTCAAGCCATGCATTAGCACCAATCAGTCCTTCGTAGGATACAAGTTCAGTTAAAATTCCATATTTGGCTGGCGCGTAAATGGCGGCCCCAAGGCCGACGATCCCATAGTCTGCGAGAGGGGAAATTTTTCCGGCAAGCAACAATATTGCTCCAATGAGTTTAATGCCATTTCCAAGCATCAACACTCGACCTTTGGCGTGATTATCTGCATATGGGCCTACAAAAGGGGCAAAAAGAATGAATGGAATGACAAACATGATCTGGAGAAAAGGGATGTGCCAAGCAGGAGCATGCTCTAATTTGAGAAACCCGATGGTTACAAACAAGAGTGCGTTATCTGCTAATGCAGATAAAAACTGGGCAGCAAGCAGGGCTAAAAATCCTGAAGGAGGTTTAGGGTTGATCATTTATTTTTTCTTGTGCATATCTGTTTTAGTTTTCTGTTTTGATATCAATTTGATGGATCGTCCTCTGTAGAAGAGTCCATATGGAGGGTTTCGCCATTGCGTGATTTTCCCGCATCGCTCATTAAGTATAAATATAGAGGAGCCAAATCTTCCATGCTTGGCAAGGACGGACGGTACTCTCCAGGATGGGTACGTGCTCTTTGAGGACTTGCAACTGGCCCGGGGAGCAAATTGGCTGTTCGAACATTGGGGTGTATGGAAAGCTCATCTGCCAGGACATGCATTAAGGCATTTCTAGCATACATGGAAGCGCAGAATCCTCCCCAGTAAGCAGAAGCCTTTAATCCATGGGGTTCCTGGGTAAATAAAATTGCGGCATTCGGAGCTTTGTACATAATAGGGAGACAGGCCCTTGTCAGGGCAAATGGTCCGAGTACATTAGCTGAAAACATTTGCTGCCATTCATCTAGAGTCTGATTTTCCAATGGAGTTAATTGGTAAATGTTTGAAGCGCTATGCAAGATTCCATCCAGTCGACTGAAGTTTATGGTAATTGCAGTGATCATATTCATGAAATCACTATCTGTGGCGCGATAGAAATCGATTGGGAAAATAATAGGTTCGGGATGACCCCCATCAACAATCCTGTCATAGGTTGCCTCAAGTTTTTCCTGGCTTCGACCACACAAAATGACAGTAGCACCATATGCAGCATAGAGTGTGGCAGCCATTTGGCCTAAACCCTGCCCTGCACCGGTTACAAGGATAACGCGGTCATGGAGGAGGTTATCTGGGGCCACATAGTCACGGATTGTCTGCATGATTCATTCCAGTAGGTGAATAGATAGATTCACACATTTTAACCTACTTTGTATTGGAGCTTCGATAGCCGCGAGATAACAGCCTGTAATTTTTAGTAGGCAATCAAGATATGGGTACTTTGTTTTTTAAAACCGGATGAATCACGTACGAAATAGTTTGGTAAACAGTTTGCTTTTTGTGGTGACCTTGGCTCAAATCAGTTACATGGCGAAAGCTGGTCCAGAAATGACTGAGGAAAAGGTTAATCTTCACTGTGGTTCAGAGATGATTAACCTTTGAACCAGACCCAGAGTGCAATTAATATTTTTCTATGTGGAGGAAGGGCTATTTTGTGATCAAGTACCATGAATCCATCCAGTTCAATTTCATCTAGCAAAGCAAGATTAATTGCCGCTGAGATGAGCCCAGGGATTTGAAGTTTCCGATCAGGGAAAGGTAGAAATTTGAAGGCTGCATGATATAAGTTTCTGATCCGTTCGGCTTCAAATTTCATGAGTTCCTGAAAATTTTTGGTATATCTTGCGTTCAGGATATCTGCTGCCGGTACATTAAACTGGGCTAAATCTTCCATCGGTAGGTAGATGCGGTTATGCCTTGCATCTTCACCGACATTCCGCAGGATATTGCCGAGTTGAAAAGAAATACCAAGTTTATTAGCATAGTCAATAGTTTGTGAGTCTGTATAGCCTAGTATTGTGGTTGATATAACGCTGACTATTCCAGCTGTTTTGCAGCAATATTCTTGTAGGTTTTCAAAAGTCTCATAGCGGCTGCTTGATAAATTCATTTCAACTCCACTGATGATCTCTTCAAGGCTTTCAGCGTGAATTTTTAGAGTAGATAAGTAGGGCAATATTGCTTTGGTGACAGGATGATGTGGCTGGCCCTGGTAGGTATCTGCGAGCTCCTGCCTCCACCATGATAATTTTGAAAGGGCTATTTGTGGATCGCTGCATTTTTCGACAATTTCGTTGGCTTCCTGGTAGAACGCATAAAGTGCAGTTAGGGCCTGTCGTTTAGTTTTTGGCAGGAACATAAAACTGTAATGGAGATTTGAATGACTATGAGCAGTTTTATCCCTGCAATATTCATCTGGAGTCAATTTTTTTCCTGAGTCTGAATTTAAGAGATAAAAAAACCATTGCCAGATAGTTGTTCTGGCGTGAGTGGTTTGTCGTTTGTTAAATATATTACCGTGTAATGGTGCTATGAGGTGAATGATGCAAAGTAGCACTTCTCGTCATTTTGCTTGTTTAATCACAGAATAATATGGTAATTCCCATGCAGGGATGGGATCCTGCTTCGAATATATATATTCGATAAACTCTTGTCTAGACTTGGATGTCCTTGGATGTCCGTGGATGTCCGTGGATGTCCGTGTTATTGGAATTGTCCGGCTTAAATTATTAGGTAGCGGTATCATCATGATTCAACATGGCTTGCGTATCAAGTTTTAAAGTGGCATACAAATTTATAAATCGTTTGAATTTATAGAGTTGATGTTGCCAAAAAACGGGAACGTAGTGCGTAATGTGGTCCCTGCTCAGTGGGGCAGGATTGTACCAGGACAAATTCGCATATGCGCCAGAGAATATCAATTTTAATCAAGGGAAGAGTGCCTTGAATATTTCTCATAAGGCTGACATGGGGTAAAAAAGCCAGTTTCTTTTGTGAGTAGCCAGTCTGATCAAGAATAGCAATTAAGCGGGCCTGAAGTTTGATTAAAGCTTCAGGCACAGCTTTAGGAACTGCACTTAACAAGTTGATTTTAGGCCAGGCTTCAAGCAGGTTTAATTTTATTTCAAAGGGAAGGAATCGTATTGAAGAGATCGTTTGAATTAATTCTGGAATTTTAGGATTGGGGGTTTCTCCTAGGAAGACTAGGGTGAGATGGAATGTTTCTGGAGATAAATTGCGTCCCTTAAGGAAAGGTGTGGCAAGATGTTGTGCCTCCTGTAATGCCTTGGCCTGTTCCGCGTTTGGCCAGAGGGCAAAAAATATTCTTGACGTGTCAGCCATTTTTAACAAGATTCGGGTTTAAACTATAGAGGCCTGTCCATGAAGCAGAATCTATGATATGGCCCATGATGGCTTTACGCAAATTTAGACCGGTAAAATTCTCGGGTAGGGGAAGTTCTGACAAATCCAGGGCATAGAGAGTAAAAATATAATGATGGATGCGTTCATCATTCCATGGAGGGCAGGGTCCATCATAACCATAATAATCCCCCCGCATCTGGGGATCGTTGGCAAACCAGTCTGTGTAGGAGTTAAGCCCGGTACGCATGCCATTTTTTTCCTTAAGAGGAGGTTTTCCATGAGGTGTGATGCCATCAGAATGTGAGCCCGTATGTATACAGCAAGTATCCGGGGAAATGTTTATGGCAATCCAGTGAAAAAAATCGCATCGTGGCATATTAATATTAATAGCCAATCCTTCCTTGTTGACGTTTTCCGGAGAATTAGGCACATCTGAATCATGGCAGATCAAGGCCAGAGAGCGTGTTTGATCAGGAACATTGCGCCAATGTATATGTGGGTTTCGATTGGCGGATAATTTTATGTGATTTTGCGTATCCTTCATGCAAAAGGCAAATTCGGCGGGTATCCAATCTCCATTATCAAACCCCTTGACTGAAATCTCCATTATTTTCTCCTTTATTCTTTCTGTAGTTATTTTGAATAAAATGATAGCCGGTATGAATGTATAGTCTCCGTGGAAATCTACAATTTATGAATAAGTTTTGATGAACTGTTCCACCTGAACCGACAAAGCGGTTATTGATCGAGGTTTGTCCAGGAAGCGGGGATTCGGCACAGAAAGCGTGCCATCCTCACCGGAGCACACCGTCGCGAAGGTTTCCACCCCCCGGTCCATGCCTATGGCTACCGTTCCGCCGGCACGTTGAGGCTCACAGTCCACCGTGACCGACAGATACCATTTTCCGTTCTTGTGCTGCACTTGCGCAGTCTTGATCTCACCGGGGGTTCTGGCTTTGCCACGCAGTTTGACCAGGCCTGCTCCAAATAGCCGAACCTTCACGTGCTGAATCTTGTCTCTGGCATGAAGCCGCCAGCCATCGTCATGGGTCTTATAACCCCATCCGCTGAAACGCTCGACGGCTTTGAGCCGGAGAAATCCGGCTGTTTTACCCGCTTTCACACGGCGGAAGAACGCGGTATAGGCCAGATCGAGGTGTTTGAGCGTGACTTGCAGGGATTGAGCGTTAACGGCGGCCAGTGCGCCGCACTGTTTGCGCCAAGCTGCCAGTTCCTTGTATTGGTCAGCGAAGTCCAAGGATTGGGCGCTATCACAATAACGGCGGATACGTTCTTCCATGGCGGTGTTGTAAACGCGCTGGTGCAATCCAGGCAGTTCCAGCAACCGCTCTGTTTGCTGTTCTGTGGGATACATTCGGTATGTGATTTTACGCAGCGCCATGTCGTATATTATATAATATAGCTAATATGACAAAACAAACTGTAAAAACTTTATATCATTGTGTTTTTAATCTTAGTTACCATTTTTCCTGTAACCAAATATCGCCGCAGGTGCATCTTTGCCCCGATGATGGAGCGGCTTAAAACGCTCTGTACCGAACTGACCCAAAAATGTGACTGTGAATTGCAGGAGTTCAATGGCGAAGACGATTCTACATCTACTGTTGCCGTTGAATCCGAAAGTCGCGCCTTCAGTATTCGTATATAATCTCAAGGCTGTGAGCAGCCTTTTAATCCACAAGGACTTTGGCGAAGAATTGGTAAAGGCGTACTGGAGAAACCGGTGTTCTGGAGCCGCAGTTATTGCATCATCACTCGTGTGGGAACGCCATTGTCGGTGATCAAGCAATCTACTGAGCAACCGGAAGCGCCTCACTAAGGCGCTCAAAGAGCGCCGCGCCCCTTTCACCACCAATCAGGCGTACAGCCAGTTCAGAATCGTTAGGGCTGGATTACTGGTGCGTAAATCCGTTAGATTATAAATAGGCTTATAGTATTATGAATTTATATAGTTAATATTTATTGCGTATTACATATTTTATATTTAGTTATTTTTTAGTCTTGCCTAGATTCGGGTTGTGCCAGCCGCCATGATCTATAACAAGTGCTTCGGATTGACACGGCCCCCAGCTTCCTGGTTTATAAAGGTAAGCCTGGTCGTGGATTTCAAGGACAGGATCCACTACTGCCCATGCAGCTTCAACTGCATCCTCACGGGTAAAAAGCGCTCCATCGCCACACATAGCGTCTCCCAAGAGTCTTTCGTAAGGCGCTTCTTCCTCTGGCTGTTCATCCTGCATGAAAAGTTCACGCTGATCGCCAATAAATTCTTTACCAGCACGTTTGACGCGTGCGGCGAGGGCCAGAGCTGCGTTAGGAGAAAGCCTGAATCGTAGATAATTGGCTCGTCCGTTAACTGGGGTTGAATCATCGAACAGACGCTGAGGTGGATTTTTTAGCTGCACTAAAATTTCTGCTGCTGTTTCAGCCAGGAATTTACCTGAACGTAGAAACCATGGCACACCTTCCCATCTCCATGAATCAATGAATAGTCTAAGGGCGCAAAATGTTTCCACGTCTGAATTTAATGACACGCCATTTTCATTACGGTACCCAATATATTGACCACGTACTATGTCAGATGGATTCAAAGCGCGCATAGCCTGAAATATTTTGGCTTTTTCCATATGGACGGCCCCAAAACCTTGATATGCTGGGGGTTCCATGGCAAGTAAAGCCACAATTTGGAACAGATGGTTCTGAATTACATCACGGAGGCAGCCAGCACTTTCGTAAAATGCGCCTCGATTCTTTACGCCAAAATTTTCAGATAGGGTGATTTGAACACTGGCTATGTAGTTGCGGTTCCAGATAGGTTCAAGGAACGAATTGGCGAAACGAAAATAAAGGATATTCATGATCGCTTCTTTTCCGAGATAATGATCGATTCGGAAGATTGAGTCTTCAGGAAATGTTGATAAGGCAATACGGTTGAGTTCTCGTGCCGAGGCAAGATCACGGCCGAATGGTTTTTCAACGATTACTCGTGCTTCTTCAGCAAGGCCTGCAGCACCGAGTCCGCTGATAACTGTTGCAAATAATCCTGGAGGAATTGCAAGGTAATGAGCAGGGTGTTTTATATTTCCAAGTGTTTGTTTGAGTGATTTGAATGTTCCTGGGTCACGATAATCGCCGCCAACATATTGAAGTAGGGAGAGAAGATGATCCAGAGCAGTCTGGTCTATGATCTTGTTATTCTGTTTGATACTGTCAGTTACTCGTTGATGGAGTTGTAGCATGTTGTATTTTGAGGACGCAACACCAACAACTGGCACGTTGAGGTTACCATGTTTTACCATGGCATAAAGGGCTGGAAAAATCATTTTATGAGCAAGATCACCAGTTGCTCCAAAAATTACAAGTGCGCCAGCCGGTGTTGTGCGTTTATTGGCTTCATTCATTTTGGCGTTTTATACCGAATTATATTGATAACGAAATAATCACATTCCTGATTACTTATTATGGGTAATACTCATGCAGGTTTTTGGATGCATATGGTTATGTTACTTTACCAGGCCTAGGAAGGCTAGATAAGTGATTTTGATACCCCTGTGCTAATAACATATAATAACAATAAGATTGATTTGACATCCTCCCCTGTCTTAAAGACAGGGGAGGATGTGTTCGCCCGGCATGGGCGCGATCTTGGGGTTTACTTCTCCTGCAAGCTGACCCCATCGAGCGAATGGAAGTGCAACTGCGTGAGGACGGCTGACTGTGGGAAGGAACCATGGAATGAAACTGTGAGTCGATGGCCAACCCCTGCTTCCCACTGCATGCAAGGTCTTAACTCTTCGAACCATCCAGTGCGGACGTGACAGGGAGGCAGCATCGAGCCGCACCCTTTGCTGATCAATATGTCCTGAGGTCGAAATAAGGTAGTTGAAATTATCAGGAATAAAAAAATCTGTGTATCTTGTTGATTTGTCTGAAAGCTGTCTCAGCTTCATTTGATAATGAATGTTTTTTTATTGTATTTGACCGGACGGGTCAGGGCCTCGTTTGGTGCCCAGGAAGGGACTCGAACCCCCACACCTTTCGGCGGCAGGACCTAAACCTGCTGCGTCTACCAATTTCGCCACCTGGGCAGAGGTGAAATAATAGCAGTGTTTTATCCATATCGTCTATTTGTCGATTTAATAAAATCTTTATACTTGGCCAAGCCGGGTTGACAAATGAAACTTTCTGAATCTGAGGTTATAATGGCAGACATGAAGGGATAGTTTAGCGCTGCTATATTGATATGGGTGTTTTTTTCCTGCATGGCAGGATAGGTTATTTTATGGCATGATAAGCTGAAATTATTTTAAGGATTTTAGTTTGTTATGAATGAACATGGGATTCCCGGACAAGTACAGAAATCAGGTGTTTTGCTTAAGGCGCTGGAAGGTGCAACACAATGGCGGGCAATGTCATGCTTTATTGGTGCAGTTCTGACAAGTGCATCGCTGTTTACTTTGGTAAGTTTGGCGGGAGTCCAGATTTTAACCCTGGTTGCAGGATTGATTGGTATAACTATTTCCTTGGCTGGACTGTCGGCATCGGGTTTCATGATGATGGATCATGCGCGGGGTCTCCCACAACGTTCCGTAAAAATGGCAGTTGATTCATCGATACGTAGCTTGCACCGATTTATAGGTTGTTTCATGGTTTGGGCAGTCACCTTGTTTATCAGTGTGGTTTTGGTGTCTGTACTGCTCGTCTTTTGCCGGATACCCTATGTTGGCCCCCTACTGTTTGCAGTTATCTATCCTGCGAGCAGTATCCTTATTGGTCTTATAAATATTGCCATGGCTTATCTCTTTATTGCCATACTTACTCCCGCCATCTGGGAAGGGCAGGAAATTTCAGCAGCAATTGCAAGATTGTGGGTAGTTATTGAAAATAGGGCGCTTCTTGTGCTTGTACAACTTTTGTTGCTGGCTGTTCTGGTTGCATTGGTCGGATTTATCACATATTCAGTTATAAATTCAGGAAGCTCTGTTGTATTGCCTATGGCAGATGGGATTATTGGAGCAAGGCTAGGCAACAGTGGGTTTACTTTAGGCGCCATGTTTAATGCATTGCAATATGGAGCAGGTGGCTATCTTTATGCTGCTCTATTTAGTTCTGGCATTATTTTTCTCATTGCCATGAGCATGCCTGTTATGGTAGCGGTTCTCGGAGCATGCCTGATTTACCAGAATGTTACGGAAGGTTTGGATTTTGATGAAACCAGGGCAGCCATTGAAGAACACTTCAGGTTTAATCGTCATGCAAAAAAAGAGGAAGTAAAGGATATGGATCAAACATTTGAACCAGATATTGATCAGCAGCCTCCACCCCATACGGATTGAGTCCTGTTTTTTTGAATGTATTCGCAAAATTCGGCGGAAATAGCTTGGATATGAAAGTAAAAGGTCTTTGAGGATATTTGATAATATTTTTTTCGAACAGGGAATGTAAGACTGCACTTCATGTTCTTAATAACAATCCTGCGTTAATTTCTTATTATTCTGGTAGTTAATTCCTGAAACAAAAACTTGCTCATAAATAATTAGTTTATCTAGATAGAGCCAATTGACAAAACATTTAGCTTTAATATAATTATCAAAATAATTATCATGGAATGTAAATATGTCTGCTGATATAGCTGGACTCATGTCGAGAATAGATGAGGTTTGCAACAAGGTAGCTGATTTACCACGACAAGAAATTGTTTTGACTCGGCTTATATATTTTCTTTTTAGGGAAATGAATGAGTGTTTTAATGGAAAATTGGCAGTTTTTGGTCTTAATACTACATCCTATGTTGCCTTGATGAATATTTTTGCAAGTCCTAATGGCGTAATTCATCCTCTGGAGCTTTCTAATGCCATGTACTCTGCACGTACCAATATTACTCGCTTAGCTGATGAGCTTGTCAATAACGGTTGGATAAGTCGCCATCCATGTCCTTCAGATCGTCGAAAAGTTTTTCTGCGTCTGACTGATAAAGGATTAAAACTGATTCATCAGGTGCTTCCTGTTCAATCGGCTGCGATGAAGGAAGTGTGGAAGTCGCTTAACGCTTCCGAATCCATAGAGATGCAAGAATTGATTACTAAAGTACTTCTTAATATCAAATCCAGCTAGGGCACGGAATTATGAAGGATATGCATTTTATGAGGTGGTGTGGAATCGTCGTTTTATTGCTGACCGGTTGCGCTCATATTCCAGTAAGTCAGGAGAGCTCTAAACCTTTGACTTCAGTCGGGCTTAAGTCAACAGTTACTCATTATAGTGTTTTGCAGGGAAAAGGCTCATGGCCTCGGCCTCAATGGTGGAAAGATTTTGACGATTCATCACTTAACAGTCTTGAAATTGAGGCGCTCTCGACCAACCCAAGTCTTGCAGAAGCTGTGGCACGGATTCGACTTGCTGATGCAAAGGTTGCTTATACTGCTGCAGCTACTGGGGTTAATTTATCTCTTGACGGGAGTATTACTCGGCAACGTTTATCGGAAAATGGTCTTATTCCACCTCCATTTGCAGGTTCGACAGTGAATTTTGGTGATTTGGCTGCAAATTATAGCCAGGATTTTGATTTCTGGGGGCTTAATAAAGCTAGGCTAGCCGCAGCCCAGGCTAACCTGTATGAGGCTTACGCAAGTGCAGATGAAGCCCGGATGCTGATTGCTGTTAGTGTTGCAAGGACATGGTTTAATCTTGCGAAAGTGGAAAAGGATTTGAGTCTTGAGCATTCTTATCTGTACCTTGTCAAGACTGAATCTCAACTTGATAGTGCACGTGAAAAGGCAGGCCTTGAAAGTAATTTGCCAGTCATTGATGATAAGGCGAGGCTGGAGTCAGTTTTGACCGATCTGCGCAGGCTTGAGGCTTTGGATGAGGAAGGGCATTATCAGCTTGCCGCCTTGATTGGTAAAACTCCTGATGTCGCTTTGGAATTTCCACCAGCCAGATTGCCCCGTATTATTTCTTACGGGATTCCTTCCCAATTGCCTTTTGATCTTCTTTCAAGACGTGCAGATATTGTTGAGCTTCGTGATCGGCTTGAGGCATCCCAGTCGGAGATAAAAGCTGCGAAGGCGGCTTTTTATCCAAATGTTAATCTTTCAGCTATGGTTGGATTCCAGAGCATTACTCTTGGCAGCCTATTTAAATCTGGGAATCTTGCAGCCAGTTTCGGACCAGCATTCCATTTGCCTATTTTTGAAGGGGGGGTCCTTCGTGCAGGTCTATCAGCTAGCGAAGCTGCTTATGATGAAAATGTGGCCCAATATAACCATGCAGTTATTGGGGCAGCAAAACAGGTTGCACAAGCTCTTTCCGGATTAAATGCCGAATCAAGCCAGCTTGATCATGCAAAGCTTGCACTCATTGATGCCAATGAGGCTGAAAATCTCACCAGACATAGATATGAATCGGGTATTACGGATCTTTCTGCAGATCTTCTGGGGAAGGAAAACCAGATTCTGGCAATGCGCACAGTTAATGCACTTAAAGCAGGAAATCTTCTGGCCCGGCTAGATCTAATTAAAGCATTAGGCGGGGGGTATGTCATGCCAACTGAACAGGCAGCAAGGAAAAAATGATGCAGAAAACTCAAATGGAAAAAAATGACAGTAACAATGCTAAACGTCGCTTGATAATACTTGTTCTTCTGGTAATTTTCCTTTTCATAGGTGCAGGTTGGTTTGCTTGGTGGTATTGGGTTGGCCAGTTTAAGCAGAATACGGATGATGCTTATGTGGCTGGAAATCAAGTACAGGTGACGCCTCGTACTGAAGGTACTGTGACACAGATTTATACTGATGATACACAATTCGTCCACCAGGGCCAGAAACTGGTAATTTTTGATGATACAGATCAAATAATCGCTCTTCATCAGGCAGAGGCCCATCTTGCAGATATTGTCCGTCAGGTTGTCCATTTGAAAGCCAATGTTAAACAGCTTAGATATCTTGTTGATGAACGTCGGATTGCTGTGCAAAAGGCGCAGCAGGATTTTAATCGCCGAAAAGGACTACTTGCTATTCATGCGATTTCAAATGAAGAATTTATGCATGCAAAGGATGCCCTGGGATCTGCTAAAGCGTCACTGGAGCAGAGTATTCAGCAACTTGTTTCAGTTCAGGCTGTCGTAACCACTGGACCTATTTACAATGATCCCAAGGTTAAGCTTGCCATTCAGGGGGTCCGTTTGGCATTTGTAAATTTAGGACGCACCCAGGTTATTGCGCCAGTTTCTGGAGTCATAGCTAGACGTCAGGTGCAGGTTGGTCAGAGGGTTTCGGCCGGGGTGCCATTGATGGTCATCATCCCTATGAATCAATTATGGGTAGATGCAAATTTCAAAGAAAGCCAGTTGGCTGATGTACGCATTGGCCAACCTGTGAAACTTGAAAGTGATGTATATGGAAAACATTATATTTTTCATGGGAGCGTAGAAGGAATTGATGCTGGTACCGGAAGTGTGTTTTCGCTTCTTCCCGCACAAAACGCGACTGGAAATTGGATTAAGGTGGTGCAGCGGGTCCCGGTGCGCATTGCTCTCGCAGCAAATGAACTTAAAAATCATCCTTTACGGATTGGTTTGTCCATGAATGTGACCATTGATACCCATGATCGCTCAGGACCTTTATTAGCTTATGCAAAATCTGGAGTGCCCCAATACTCGACGGGTATTTTCAAGGCGGATGACATGGTTGTTGACAAGGTCATTCGGGAAATTATTGCCAAGAACAAGAAAGCCGGTTAGTTATGCCTAATAACCGCCCATTACATGGAACCACCCTTGCCTTGTTGACTTTAGCTTTGGGACTTGGCACTTTCATGCAGGTTCTGGATACTTCGATAGCTAATGTATCGATTCCGAGTATTGCAGGTGACCTTGCTGTCAGTCCTGATCAGGGTACATGGGTCATTACTTCCTTTGCAGTGTCCAATGCTATCGCACTCCCTGTAACTGGCTGGGCAGCCAAGCGTTTTGGTGAGGTACGACTGTTTTGTCTGTCTACCTTGCTGTTTACCCTTTTTTCCTGGCTGTGCGGGCTAGCTCCTAACCTGCCTATGCTTGTCTTGTCACGTGTTTTGCAAGGAGCTGTGGCAGGGCCAATGATCCCTCTGTCGCAAAGCTTGTTACTTGCCAATTATCCAGATGAAAAAAAGGGCCTTGCACTTGCACTCTGGTCCATGACCGTAATACTTGCCCCTATATTCGGCCCGATACTCGGTGGCTATATTACTGATAATTATAACTGGCCCTGGATTTTTTATATCAATATTCCGGTTGGGATTGCATCAGCTTTTCTAGTGTGGTCCATTTTACGTCATAGAGAGACTTTGATTACCCGTCTGCCTATTGATACTGTAGGCCTGATTCTTTTGACGATCGGGGTAGGTAGTCTACAGGTCTTGCTTGACAAGGGCCATGATCTGGACTGGTTTAACTCCCCATTAATTATTACGCTTGCTATATCGAGTTTTATAGCTTTATCTTTTCTTATTGTCTGGGAAATTTATGATCGACATCCAGTATTGAACCTTAGGCTCTTTTTAGGACGGAATTTTACAATTGGAGTCATTGCTACCACTTTGGGTTACCTTGCTTATTTTGTTAGCGTAGTCATTTTTCCGCTCTGGTTGCAGACCAACATGGGGTATACGGCTTCCTGGGCTGGGCTTGCAGCCGCACCCATAGGAATTCTAGCGGTGATCATTTCACCTTTTGTAGGTCGATATCTACATCATTTTGATTTACGGCTTATGGTAACCTTTGCTTTTGCTGTTTTTGCCGGAGTCTCATTCTGGAATGCAACATTTGATAGCCAAGTTGATTTTATCCATTTGATTATTCCTCGGATTATCATGGGTGCGGGCATGGCAACATTTTTTATTCCACTTGTAACGATAACCTTGTCAGGTCTTAAACCCGAGGTGATTGCAGATGCATCTGGACTTTATAATTTTCTTCGGATTCTAGGGGGTAGCTTTGGCACTTCGATTAGTATCAATACATGGAGTAATCGGGCTATCGTGCATCACAGTCGTCTAGCAGAAGCAGTGGGAAATAATCCGGTTACCTCTGCTGCCTTGAGTAAGCTACATCAAGTGGGGATCCATGGGGATGCTGCTTATGTTTTTATTAACCAGGAACTGACAAATCAGGCCGTAATGTTGGCTACCAACGATATTTTCTGGATTTCGGGATGGCTTTTTCTCCTCTTGCTAGGCTTTACCTGGTTGGCCCGACCCCCTTTCACTTCAAGCGGTAAACATATTGCTGTGGAATAGGTTTTAGGTAGATGAATTCGTTGTTATTTCTTGAGTGATTTTGACTGTACTGCCTAACGCTTCATTCACCCGCTTCTTGTTTTGTGCAATAATCATGAATATTGAATGTTGGATATTATTTTACCGCCTCTTTTTTTAGGGCTAAACGGAAGATATTGATTGTTGCGCCGCCTTGGGCGGCGCAACGTTCGTATGATTGCTGATTTTGTTATATAAGGAAGCCTGAATGCCAATGACGCTGGAAACGATTAATCAACTGGAAAAGCGTGTTCATCTATCGGTGCCGCTTGATCGTATTGAACAGGAAGTTTCAAGTCGGTTGAAGCGACTTTCGCGCACCGTCAAAGTACATGGATTTCGTCCGGGAAAAGTACCGATGAATATCGTTGAACGTCAGTACGCTGGCAAGATTCGCAATGAAGTAATCGGGGATACCATTCAACAAAGCCTGGACGAGGTTCTGCGGGAGCAGAAGGTAAGAATAGCTGGAGTACCGAAAATAGAGGCAAAACCAGTTGAATCTGGTACGTCGGCGCTTGAGTTTTCGGCTACATTTGAGGTATACCCAGAAATTATCCTGAATGATTTAACAGAACTTGATATCGAACGCCCTGTTTACCAGATAAGCGAGGCAGATGTGGATCGTACGGTTGAAGTCTTGCGTCATCAGCGTGCAAGTTTTTCACCGGTAGACCGAGAGGCCCGTATTGGTGATCAACTTTTGATTGGCTTTAAAGGCACTATTGATGGGGAACCTTTTGCGGGCGGAGATGCTGAAAATGTTACCATCAAGCTTGGTGAAGGACGAATGCTCCCTGAATTTGAATCTGCTCTTACCGGACTTAAGCCAAATGAAGAAAAGTCTTTCGATTTGACTTTCCCAAAAGACTATCATGGACGCGATGTGGCAGGTAAAACAGCTCACTTTACTGTAGGAGTTAAAACTGTATCTGAAGAAATTCTTCCCGAACTTGATGCTTCATTTATCGAGGCTTTTGGTCTTGAGGATAAGACCGTAGAGGCCTTGCGTAAAGAGGTGCTTGCTAATATGACCCGTGAAGTGCGCCGCAGGTTAATGAGTTTGTGTCGCGCAGTTGTGGCTGACACTCTGTATGTATCTAACCCCATTGAAGTTCCGCAATCACTTGTTGAGCGGGAAATTGATCATGGAATGAAGCAGACTTGGGCAGAATTTGAATCACGGGGATTAAAGCGGGGTGATGTTCCACTTCAACGAGAATATTTTGCTGAACAAGCAAAAAAACGAGTGAGCCTTGGTCTTATCCTTTCTCATTTGGTTGAATCTGAAAAGCTTTATGCCAATGAAGAGCAGATTCGCGAGAGGGTTGAGGAATATGCCTTGTCTTACGAGGATCCTCAGGAAGTTGTGCGTTATTATTATGCAAATCCTGAAAAATTGGCGGAAATTTCTGATGTTCTTTCTGAAGAAAATGCCGTAGAGTTTGTTTTGAGCAAAGCAAAAGTTACAGAAAAAACTGTTACTTTTGAAGATTTGATGGGCCGTGCATAGTTTTAGGGCAACCAGGAGTATTCATGCAAAATTCAGTATTTGAACCGCAAGGACTCAATTATGTGCCTGTAGTAATTGAGCAGTCCGGACGTGGAGAACGGGCATATGATATTTATTCCCGCCTTCTGAGAGAGCGCGTTGTTTTTCTCGTTGGCCCAATTAATGAAACAACCGCAAATGTAATTGTTGCCCAATTTCTTTTTCTTGAATCGGAAAACCCCGATAAAGATATTCATCTTTATATCAACTCACCGGGTGGATCCGTTACGGCTGGTATGGCAATATATGATACAATGCAATATATCAGACCAAATGTTTCAACACTTTGTATTGGGCAGGCCGCTTCTATGGGTGCGCTTCTTCTTACAGCTGGCGAGCATGGTAAAAGATATTGTTTGCCTAATTCGAGGGTAATGATCCATCAACCACTCGGCGGTTTTCAGGGTCAGGCATCAGACATAGAAATTCATGCAAAGGAAATTCTATATTTGCGTGAACGTTTGAATGGTATTCTTGCCCTACATACAGGCCAGACTATTGAAGCGATAGCTCGTGATACTGATCGCGATAATTTTATGGGTGCTGAAGCTTCAGTTGAATATGGTCTTGTCGATAAAGTACTTGACTCAAGAAGTCGACCTGCTTCCTAATTAATGTAACGTGTAGTCTTAGGGTCAAATGCGATGACAGATAAAATTGTTGGCGAAAAGCTCCTCTATTGTTCCTTTTGCGGCAAGAGTCAGCACGAGGTACGAAAACTGATTGCAGGACCGTCCGTGTTCATTTGTGATGAATGTGTCGAGCTTTGCAATGACATCATTCGTGAAGAGGTTCAGGGGGAAAGCGGGCGTCTTGGTGGAGATGATCTGCCGACGCCCAAGGATATTTGTGATGTGCTGGATCAGTACGTAATTGGTCAGGCTCATGCCAAGAAAACCTTATCTGTAGCTGTATATAATCATTACAAAAGGCTTAAGGTTTCTAACCGTAGTGAGGTGGAGATCGCAAAAAGCAATATTCTGTTGATAGGCCCAACTGGATCTGGGAAAACGCTTCTTGCCCAGACGCTTGCCAGGCTCTTGAATGTTCCTTTTGTAATAGCAGACGCCACAACGCTTACTGAAGCAGGTTATGTGGGTGAAGATGTCGAAAATATAATTCAGAAACTTTTACAAAAGTGTGACTATGATACCGAGAAGGCGCAGCGCGGGATTGTTTATATTGATGAGATAGATAAGATTTCTCGAAAATCGGATAATCCTTCCATAACACGAGATGTATCAGGTGAAGGTGTACAGCAGGCGTTGTTAAAGCTTATAGAGGGAACCATCGCAAGTGTTCCTCCTCAAGGTGGACGCAAGCATCCCAATCAAGAATTCATGCAGGTAGATACGACGAATATCCTGTTTATTTGCGGCGGAGCATTCGGCGGGCTTGAAAGGATTATCCGTGATCGTTCTGCCCGAGGAGGGATTGGTTTTGCTGCTGAGGTGCATAGCCGGGATGAATCCCATTCTGCAGGAGAAATTCTGCATCAAGTTGAGCCCGAAGACTTGATTAAATATGGGTTGATTCCTGAATTTATTGGCCGCCTTCCAGTAGTGGCAACTCTGGACGAGCTTGATGAAGATGCTTTGATGCTGATTCTGACACAGCCTAAGAATGCTCTCACCAAGCAATACGCGAGTTTGTTTGATATGGAAGGCGTTGAGCTCGAGTTCCGTGAAAATGCTTTAGTAGCGGCTGCTAAACAGGCTTTGGCGCGTAAAACCGGTGCCCGGGGTCTCCGTTCTATTCTCGAACATGCATTGCTTGAAACAATGTATGAGCTGCCAACTCAAAAGAACGTGGTGAAGGTTATCGTGGATGAAGGTGCGATCCGTGGTGAGTCACAGCCTATTCTTATGTACGCTGAACAGCAGAAGGTAGCTGATTCGGCCTAAAGTATCCAGTTCTCGGCCTCGAATTAGAGGGATTGGCATTCCTGCACAAAGTTTATGTTTGCCAGACTCAAGCCAGGCGGCTATGTGGCCCGATTAATACTGGAAAAGAGTTGAAATCACGCTGCACCCCCCCATATTGATTATTAGACAACCTATTGAAATGCCAATCGACGTAATGTTTTTCTGCGTCAGGAGAGATGAATGAGTGATGCCCTGCAACCTGTAGATGTCCAGATTTTACCTTTGCTCCCCTTGCGTGATGTTGTGGTTTATCCACATATGGTGATCCCTTTGTTTGTAGGTCGTCCCAAATCCATAAAAGCTCTAGAAACTTCCATGGAGGCAGGGAAGCATATATTACTAGTTGCTCAAAAATCTGCAGCCAAGGATGAGCCGTCTATTGAAGATCTTTATGGTGTGGGTTCAGTAGCAACCGTGCTGCAGATGCTTAAGCTTCCGGATGGTACTGTCAAGGTGTTGGTTGAAGGCATCAGTCGCGCCATAGTGCAGAAGGTCGTGGAGGAAGATGAACATTTTATTGCCACTATTGAGCCCGTAGATATAACCGGGGAATCAGATACGGTTCAGGAAGCGCTTATGCGTAGCCTTTTTACCCAATTTGATCAATACGTAAAACTTAACAAAAAGATTCCTCCCGAGATTTTGACTTCCCTTGCCAGTATTGAAGAAGCAGGGCGTCTTGCTGATACCATTGCAGCACATTTGCCATTAAAACTTGAACAGAAGCAGAAGATTCTCGAAATGTTTTCCATTCGAGACAGACTAGAGCATTTACTGGGTCTTCTTGATGCTGAAATTGATATATTGCAGGTGGAAAAGAGGATTCGCGGCCGCGTTAAGCGACAAATGGAAAAGAGTCAGCGTGAATATTATCTTAACGAACAGGTCAAAGCGATTCAGAAGGAGCTCGGGGAGCTTGAGGAAGGCGGAGATCTAGATGAACTTGAAGCTCGTATAAAAAAGGCTCAAATGCCTAAAGAAGCACGTCTTAAAGCTGAATCAGAGCTTAAAAAATTACGTCTTATGTCACCTATGTCTGCTGAAGCGACGGTAGTACGTAATTATATCGATGCTCTGGTTGCATTACCATGGAAGAAAAAAACCAAAGTTAGCCGTAATCTTGTTGCGGCTGAGAAAATTTTGAACGAAGACCATTATGGTCTTGAAAAGATTAAAGACAGGATATTGGAATATCTGGCTGTACAACAGCGCATGGAAAAGGTCAAATCTCCAATACTTTGTCTGGTTGGCCCGCCAGGGGTGGGTAAGACTTCACTTGGCCAATCCATAGCTAGATCTACTAACCGTAAATTTGTGCGGATGGCACTTGGCGGAGTCAGGGATGAGGCGGAAATTAGAGGCCATAGACGCACTTATATTGGTTCGATGCCCGGAAAAATCCTGCAAAGCATGAGTAAAGTAGGGGTACGAAACCCTCTTTTTCTGCTTGATGAGGTAGATAAGATGGGGCAAGATTTTCGAGGTGACCCGGCTTCAGCCCTTTTAGAGGTGCTGGATCCCGAGCAGAATCATACGTTTGCTGATCATTATATGGAAGTTGAATATGACCTTTCAGATGTCATGTTCGTCGCAACAGCTAATTCTCTGAATATTCCTCCTGCCTTGATGGACCGGATGGAAATTATCCGCCTATCTGGTTATACCGAAGATGAGAAGCTTAATATTGCGATTCGCTATCTTTTGCCCAAGCAGATTAGGAATCACGGGCTTTCACAATCTGAAGTCCGAATTGATGATGAAGTTATTTCAGATATTGTTCGTTATTATACCCGTGAAGCGGGTGTTCGCAGTCTTGAGCGTGAAATTGCTAAAATTTGTCGCAAAGTGGTCAAAGAGCTTGTGCTGAACAAAACTGTAAAACGGATTGAAATTACGTCAGCAAATCTAGATAAGTATTTGGGAATCCGTCAATTCAGTTTTGGAGTTGCTGAGAAACAAAATCAGGTCGGACAGGTTACTGGTCTTGCTTGGACGGAAGTCGGTGGTGAGTTATTGACCATAGAAGCTGCCGTGATGCCTGGAAAAGGCAAAATGACAACCACAGGAAAACTGGGTGATGTTATGCAGGAATCTGTTCAGGCTGCACTGTCAGTAGTGAGAGCCCGTGCACAAATTCTTGGCATTCCTGCTGATTTTTATCAAAAAAATGATATTCATGTTCACCTTCCTGAAGGAGCAACTCCTAAAGATGGACCTTCTGCAGGTATTGGTCTCTGTACGGCAATAGTTTCAGCATTGACTGGAATACCGGTACGGGCTACGGTAGCAATGACTGGGGAAATTACTTTGAGAGGGGAAGTTCTACCTATCGGAGGTCTTAAGGAGAAACTACTGGCGGCTGCAAGAGGGGGAATCAAGACCGTCCTTATTCCAATGGAGAATGTTAAGGATCTGGTTGAAATACCTGAGAATATCAAAGCCCAGCTTGAGATTGTACCCGTCAGGTGGGTAGATCAGGTTTTTGATCTGGCTCTAGATCATTTACCGGGACCGGCACACACGGAGGGACTTGAGACACCCCCTCAAACTACGGATGAAACAATAACCTCAGCACTGCTTAAGCATTGAGTGTCTCGCACAATCTGGATTTTATATTTATTTTGATCGGATTATATCTAAGGAATGTGTTTTTAATTATTATTAATAATCATAATGTTATTAAGAACGTATTAAAATATGATGATTTGCATGTATATTATTTGTTCAAGAGTGCTTGACAGGCTGAATTGCCGCTTGTTATAAAGCGATTACAGGTCATCCTGTATTGATAATAACGTCTAAAAGGGGACTACTCGTGAATAAATCCGAACTAATTGATCAAGTCGCTAAATCTGCTGATATGTCAAAGGCTGCTGCTGGTCGCGCTCTGGATTCAACAATTGAAGCTATCAAAGAAGCCTTAAAAAAGGGCGATATGGTCACACTGGTTGGATTTGGTACTTTCTTGGTTGGAAAACGTGCAGAACGCAAAGGCCGAAATCCTCGCACTGGAGCTACTATCAAGATTAAAGCGGCCAAAACTCCAAAGTTTCGTGCTGGAAAAGCGTTGAAAGATACGGTAAACTAGGCACCTTTGCATAATAGAGTGGCGCTGTTTCAATCATAGATATTGATTCAACCGCAGAGCTATTGTCACAGGCGGTGTAGTTTGGTGATCCGGAGACATTTTTCAGGTCAACCTTGCCACCCAAGTCAATAGCTCTTCGTTTTGCCAAGATTATTGAATTGGCTGGTGTTATTTCGGGGTGGTTAACTCAGATGGTAGAGTGCCTGCCTTACAAGCAGGTTGTCGGCGGTTCGATCCCGTCACCACCCACCAATTATGTTCACCGGGAGTGGTAGTTCAGTTGGTTAGAATACCGGCCTGTCACGCCGGGGGTCGCGGGTTCGAGCCCCGTCCACTCCGCCAAAGTGGCAGATTATGTTTCTGCCGATATTCATTGTGATAATTCTCTGGGTTTATGCTAAATAATATTAGAGAGCAGGCTAAAGGAATTATGGTCAAGGTTATTTTAACCTTGGTGACGGTACCATTTGTGTTGTTTGGTATCAATTCCTACTTTGAAGGCAATAGCCAAGTACCTTGGGTTGCCAAGGTGAACGGAAGTAAAATTACCCAGCCGGAGTTTCTTGATGCGCTGACGCAGCAGAAAAATCAGATTCGGGCGATGATGGGAGATAAGATAGATAATCATCTCCTGAATTCCAGTGTTCTTCGACATGAAGTTCTTAATCATCTGGTTGAGACGAAAGTTCTTATGGAAGCTGCCCGCCAACAGGGGCTTTCATTAAGTGAAAATCAGTTAGATGAACTTATTGCAGGTATCCCGGAATTTCAGAATAAAGGAAAATTTTCCGAGTCGAAACTTGAGGAGTTTCTTTCAGAGCGGCAATTAACCCCTGGCCAGTTCAAGAAACTTCTTCGTGAGGATTTTGTGACGAGCCGCATGACTAACGATATAGTTCATAGCGCCTTTGTTTCGCAACCTGTAGCAGACATGCTTATTGGGGAGTTAAGGCAACAGCGCACTGTCAATATTGCAACATTGCCGGTTACAGCCTTCATTAACAAGGTTAAGGTTAGTGATACTGAGGTCAGTGCCTGGTATAACAGCCATAAAAGTGACTTTATGCAGCCTGAAGCACTCAAGCTTCAATATGTTGTTCTGTCCAAGGGCAATATAGCTGCCAATATCCAGGTCACTGATACTGAAGCAAAAAGTTACTACAAAAGTCATGTTCAGCAATATACTACTCCAGAAGAACGGCGTGTAAGGCATATACTGATTTCTGTTCCACAAAATGCAACGACCACGCAGATCGCTAGTGCAAAAGCTAAAGCGGATGCAATTTATACTGAACTCCATGCGCATCCTGACTTGTTTGCCAAAATTGCCAAAAAAGAATCTCAGGATCCAGGCTCGGCTGCTCAAGGGGGGGATCTGGGATATTTTGCAAAAGGTTCGATGGTTAAAGCTTTTGATGACGCAGCTTTTTCATTACCTTTAAATACGATTTCGAAGCCAGTTCGAACTCAATTTGGTTTTCATATTATTGAAGTAACTGGAATTCGCCCTCCGGCAGTTGAATCTTTTGATCAGGTGAAGTCTCAGGTTATTGCTGCAATTCGTGATGAGAAAGCAACCGAGCGGTTTGATGATTTAGCTGAAAAATTCACTAATGCTGCATATGAACAATCTGAAAGTCTGGCGCCCGCGGCAGCCATTGCAGGCCAAAAACCCGTAAATAGTGATTGGGTTGCACGTGCAGGTGGAAGCGCTAATCCGTTGTTAAATAACCCCAAGTTTATCAAGTCAATATATGTTCCAGATGTTTTAAAGGATGGTCGTAATAGTGAGGCTGTCGAAGTTGCGCCAAAAACGTTAATATCCGCACGAATGGTTGCCCATCGTGCAGCAGGAATTATTCCTTTGGCAGAAGTTGCAAATAGGATTAAGCAGAAACTTATTAATTCCAAGGCTCATTCATTGGTTGAAATTGAGGCCAAGCAAACCCTTTCCTCACTTCAAGCAGGAAAGAATGTAAGTATTTCATTTGGGACTCCCACAACTATAAGTCACCAGAACCCTGCAGGCCTCTCACCAGCCTTAGTGTCAGCAGTTTATAAGATTTCCACGCATAATTTGCCTGCCTACACAATTGTAGATTTGCCTGATGGAGGCGTAGACTTGGTTCGTCTCACAGCTATAAGTCAACCCCCCCAGCTTGACGTCCAAACTCAACAACACCTTATGGATGAAATATCAGCCATATTGGGTAAAGCTGAATTTGATGCATATATGGCTGCTCTAAAAGCTGAAGACAAGATTGTGATCAATCAGAAGCAGCTTGGTTCCGATAATTCTGCGGCTAACTAGGTACAGCTTTTTGTAGGCAGGGGCCTGTTTATTTGCTATACTCGCGTTCCTGTTATGTTGTCTAAAACTAATGCTGGAGCGGTAGTTCAGTTGGTTAGAATGCCGGCCTGTCACGCCGGAGGTCGCGGGTTCGAGCCCCGTCCGCTCCGCCAGCTTACAATGGGCCTTTTGGCTCTTTTTTATGGGTTTGCCAGAATGCGTGAAAAGTCCCGCTGTTCTGGGCGGGATAATAGCGCTGACGGAAGTGTCATCCCTTGAATCTAATGTGGCGTTTGCTGTTGCTCAATGTATACCAATTGATTTCAATCGGAGCACCAGTGCAACTTCCGGAGAAGTAGCTGGGGATATTATAGAGCGCCACTTCATAGTTTCATCTTGATGCCTGGAAGGGCGGCACGCGCCAGATTAGCTTCTGAAGATACTTTTCACCTGCTGTTTGTGTGTCGTCTGGCCAGGACCCACCGAAGCGGCTCAGTCTACTGCAGCCTGAACGCCGAAGGAACCTCTTTTCTTCAGGGGGGGAAGATGTCAATGGCATAGGTTATATAATCACATTTGGCGCTGGGGCTTCTAGCTCATGGTTATTGATAGCAGGTTTCGGCTGCCATTAAAGTAGTTGCGTCGTAATTCTGGAAATATTCCTAACATGGGAATGGTCTATTTTCTGTAGTATGATTGTTCTGGCTGGTTGATTTCAGGAAGTGCCACTCTCATTTCAAGTGCAGAAAGCTATCCAATTCTTAATTGATCTAAAAAAGAGTGAATGAAAAGTCTTAATACCTGACCAAGCTGCTGCAGTATTCGATTGTAAGTTGCTGTGCTCTGAATTAGAGATGTACTGAAATTTCTTGTCAGGAGACTGTTGATAGTCATCATATGCGACCAAAGGTGGCCAGGTTGGTTTAGTAATTTTTTATAGTTAGAAGCTCACAAAACTCCATTTTAACCATGAAAGCCGTTTAGATGGAGTGTTGTTTTAACCTGATCCATGATAAAACTGAAATATATCAGGGTGTTTCACCTAGGCTCGTGATGTTGAATCCAGAGTCAACGTAGGTAATTTCTCCTGTAATCCCCGAAGCAAGATTGGATAAGAGGAAAGCTGCAACATTACCCACTTCCTCCTGAGTAACATTTCTCTTTAAAGGCGCATTGTGAGCAACATAGTCGAGAATTTTACCGAAATCAGAAATACCAGAAGCCGCAAGAGTCTTGATTGGTCCTGCAGAGATACCGTTAACCCTTATGTTCTCGCTGCCGAGACTTCGGGCCATGTAACGGACATTAGCTTCTAGTGAAGCTTTGGCAAGACCCATGACATTATAGTTGGGGATGGGCCTGACTGCACCAAGATAACTTAATGTCAGTAATGCGGCGTTACGGTTAGCAAGCATTTTACGTCCAGCTTTTGCCAGGGCAGTGAAACTATACGCACTGATATCATGGGCAATACGAAAGTTTTCACGTGTCACCGAATCTACATAATCTCCTTCTAGTGCTTCTCTTGGAGCATAGGCAATAGAGTGTACTAATCCTTCAAGGCCGTCCCAGTAAGAATGGAGTTCGGTAAATAAGGCCTCAATTTGTGCATCTTCCGCAACATCGCAAGGAAACACAAGGCTTGACTCAAAATCTTTTGCAAGGTCAATGACACGTGATCTGATGCGTTCACTTTGATAGGTGAAGGCAAGGTCTGCACCTTCACGTTTGCAGGCTTGAGCAATGCCATAGGCAATGGATCGGTTGCTGATGAGCCCAGTAATCAATATGCGTTTATCCGCCAGAAATCCCATAATTTTCCTTTCTAAGGTAATGCCGCTGATTATATCGCGAAGTTTATTGATTGGCTTGAAATGCTTGTATTTGTAGTTGAACTGGGTTCGATATCATTTGTTTTAGTGTCTTTGTCCGGTGACGTTCTATTAGAGGTTTGAATGATAAAAATGTGTTAATTAATAAATCCAATAAATTCAAGATGAACTTCCAGTTTAGCGGACAATTCAAAAATTGTGGAATTTTTTAATAATTATCATTGATAAGTTAATAATTTAATTAAGTTTTATATCTATATCAGATCTTGGTTGATTTTACCTTGTCGAAATTATGGATGCATAGATCAATATCACTAATGTGAAATTTTTTATGTTTGGAATTTTCAAGCATTTGTATTTTTGTATTTCTATGGGTTTAGTCCGATTTCAAAGGGGACAGAGAGGCAGTATGGTCAGAATAGCTATTTTATAGGGGAACCCCAGTTTTTTATATCTAATAAGGTGTGAGTTTGTATGCCGGGATGACGTTTGAACAGATCTGATTTTAATTAATAAAGAAATATTATAATCCACACTTTGCATTTTGAGTCATAGGGAAACCTTAACCGCCATAGAGTTTGACGTGATCACCAGGATGGAGGATTTTACGTTGTGGGATCCGGTTCCAACGTTCAATATCATTAATATTGACGTTGAAGCGATGTGCTATGGAGTCAAGGGTGTCGCCTCTGCGAACGGTATAGCGGGTCAACCGGATATGCTGTTTTACATTGTCCTGCCTTGCCTCTTGAGTGTTTTCTGGAACAAGGTGCAGAGTTTGACCCGGTCTTAGAGTTGTTTTTCCTCCGTTAAGTGCAAGAAGTTGTTCAGTATTGATGTGGTGTGTATGGGCAATCCCGTACAAGGTATCTCCAGGGCGCACTGTATAAATATTTTTGCCATGGTTATGGCTATTTATAAAATGGGTTAGGTCATGTTTATTTGTTTCCGCAAGTTGAACCTGTGCTTCATGTGCAGGATAAATGCCTGTTTGAGAATTTTTAGGAACAAGGTGCAGAATTTCACCCGGTTTGAGAACTGTTCGTCCGCCGTTAAGTGCAACGAGTTGCCTCAGGTTGATGTGATGGGTATGTGCAATTTTGTAGAGAGTGTCTCCTACCCTTACCGTATAGATATCATGACCGCCGCTATACTTATATTCATGGAAGGGAGGAGCAAGTAGTTCTTGCTGTCTGTAGAACCGAAAATGCGAATTGTCTGGTAGCCCATTGACTTCAGCAAGAAGGCGGACACTTGTTCCGGTTTTTTGCGCAATTTGATGCAACCATTCTCCTCGCCGGGTAATGTACCTTCTCCAATTCCTAAGGGGGTTGTTAAATTGCGTAAGATGTTGTTCAAAAACAGAGACTTTATCAACAGGCAGGAGAATGCTGCCCGTTGAGCTGGGAATAAATGAATGTTTGTAGGCAGGATTCAATGCCTTGAATTCTTTCAGGGGAATATCGGCAAGTATGGCTGCTTCATGGACATCGAGTGGTTCTTTTAGAGGCGCATCCTTGAAATAAGCTTTATTAGGAATGAAATCGGTTTCAAGTCCATAACTTGCTGGATGTTCGATAATATCCCTTACTGCAAGGAGTTGGGGCACATAATTTTTGGTTTGTTCAGGCAAGGGGAGAGAAAGATAATTAGTTGGTAATCCAAGAGCCTTTTGCCTTGCAATTAGCTGGTTTACAAGTCCTTCGCCACAATTGTAGGCAGCAAGGGCCAGGTACCAGTTTCCAAGGTCGCCGTGAAGACGATCTAAATAGGTTAATGCTGCATTTGTTGCGGCTTTGATGTCACGTCGTTCATCCATCCAGTGATTTTGATCAAGGCCAAAGTCACGGCCCGTGTCAGGAATAAACTGCCAAATACCAGAAGCTTTGCTCCGAGATAAGGCCTGTGGATTAAATGCTGATTCCACCATAGGAAGCAAGGCTATTTCCATCGGCATGTCACGCTTTTTAACTTGTGTGACGATATAATACAAATAGCGTTTGCTCCGTTTTAACATCCGTTTTACATAAGCGGGTCTTTGGCGGTACCATTCTTCATCTTGAGCGACCAGCGGAGTGTTGAGATTAGGTAAATCAAGATTGGCTCGAATCAGGTTAAGAAGATTACGGGTATTTTTATCGATGTCTGCCTGGTTAAAGCTAGCATTTTGATTTTCAGAATCAGGAGAAGTATTCGAGGTCTGAGCTTGCGATATTGCGCTAGTGTTAGGGGTGCCCCTAGGTGTCGTTATAGTAGAGCTTGTGCCTGAATTACTGGCAGAGTTAACGGTCTGGGTTGTCGATTCAGGAATAGCGTTTTGATTTACAGTAGACGTGCGCGTATTTGGCATATTTGCGCAGCCGGTTAAAGCAATCCCCAAAGTTAAGATAATAAACAGCCTATTCTGCATTAATTGGAGCAATCGTGGACTGACGGCGCAAGAACCGTGCAGCCGGTTATTCAAATTGTATGAGTCCTCATCTTGAGCCATGCAAACCAGTTGGCTCAGATGGACCTTATCCGGTTAGAAGGATGGTATCGGCACAGTAACCCTTACGTCAAGAAAAAATGATAGAAAAAATACGGATTGGATTAAAATAGTAGTGAAAATTACATTCTGTGGGATTGGCAGGTATCGGGTAATGTGCATGTTTAGACGCACTTAAATTTTATTATTGATGTGTCGAAAAAATTTAAGTGTGTTTCAGAAATTGTTTTTGGCTTCCCTCAATGCTGAAAAAACCGAAATTATATCATCGGGATTTGCACCATATAGTTTTTTAGCTGCCAGAGCCACATTAGCTATACAGCAACGTAGAAAGGGGTTGATGTTACGTTCGATCTCAATGGTGCTCGGAAGTGTGGGCAAGTTTTGTTTTCTCAGGCTGATGGCATTCATGTCATATTGCCGGAGTTTAAGATTTTCAGGTTCGATATGTTTTGCAAAACGAAGATTTGAAAGGGTGTATTCATGAGTGCAATAGACTTGTGTGTTTGCAGGAAGATGGGCAAGTTTATCAAGTGAGTTAAGCATCATGGAGGGGTTTCCTTCAAATATACGGCCACAACCCGCAGAGAACAGGGTGTCTCCACACAGTACAAAATTTTCACCGATATAGCCAATATGTCCCAATGTATGTCCTGGAATCTCCATGATTCTTAGTGAAATCCCGATTTCATCGATTGTAAGGGTATCTCCGTCAACCAATGAATGGGTCAGGGTGGGAATCGGATCCTTTGCTGGGCCATAGATTGGAATGCGGTAAAGTTCCCGAAGCCTTGCATTGCCACCCGTATGATCTTTATGGTGGTGCGTATTGAGCACTGCACATAATTTAAGGCCCGTATGCTCTAGCCAGTTTATAGTGATATTGGCATCGCCTGGATCTACGGCGACTGCGTAGCCGTTATTGATGAGCATCCAGATATAGTTATCGGTAAATGCGGGAACTGGTATGATAGTAATCATCTTCATATCTTGGCCCTGATGATCATTTCATGTCAACCATAAACCTTGATGATTGGTTTGAAACTCCCTTGGGTCAGTATGTGCTTTCCTGTGAAAGAGCGTATTTTGAAAAGGTGACAGCGGATATTTTTGGTTTTCATGCGGTGCAACTTGGACTCTGCCATTTTGATTTCCTCTCGAGTTGCCGCATGTCCCATCGGTTTGCAGCAGGCGACAGGGCGGGGATCGTGCGATTGAACATGCTTCAGTTACCATTCGCAAACCAGTCTGTTGATCTGGTGTTGTTGCCACATATACTTGAATTCAGCAAGGAACCTCACCAGATTTTGCGTGAGGTTGAGCGTATCCTTGTTCCGGAAGGGCAGGTACTTTTATCAGGATTCAATCCATTCGGTCTCTTTGGAATTATGAAATTGTTACCCAGATTTAATCGGGAGTTGCCTTGGAATACTGATTTTATCTCTCTTATTCGTGCTAAGGACTGGCTGTCGCTTCTGAATTTCGAGATAGTGGGTGGCCGTTTTGCGTGCTACGCTCCTCCATTGGCAAGAAGAAGCTGGATTGAGCATTTTGCTTTTATGGAAAAAGCAGGAGATCGCTGGTGGGGAGTGGCAGGAGGCATTTATTTTTTGCAAGCCCAGAAAAAGATTCTCGGAATGAAAGTGATTCGACCGGGATGGCAGGATAAAAACGTACTGGCTGCACGTAAAGCTGCGGCATCACAGCGTGAATGCGGTTGTCAACAAGAGGGAAATTTCAATGGTAATGGAAATGCTGCATGAGGTCAGTATTTTTACGGATGGCGCTTGTAAGGGAAATCCAGGTGTAGGCGGGTGGGGCGCCTTATTGCAGTTTAAGGACAAGGAAAGAGAAATATGTGGTGGGGAACTGCATACAACGAACAATCGCATGGAACTCCTTGCCGTAATTAATGCTCTTGATCTCTTAAAGACTCCTTGTCGTATTACGCTTTATACTGACTCCCAGTATGTGCAAAAAGGAATATCCGAATGGCTTCCAAATTGGAAACGTCGTAATTGGCGTACAAGCTCCAATCAAGCTGTAAAGAATGCTGATTTATGGCAAAGGCTCGATGATCTATCGAAACCACATGAAATTTCATGGCGTTGGGTGAGGGGACATAATGGCCATCCTGAAAATGAACGTGCTGACGCCTTAGCCAATCTTGGAGTTATTCAGGCCCATGGTAAATAATGACGTTTACTGGTATATACCCCAGCCAGTCTTCAATTATATTAATACCTTGTTTTGAGGATCTGATGGTGAGTGATTTGAACCAGGCTGGTAATGATCGTTGTATTTTTCTTGATACTGAAACTACTGGCCTTGAAATACGTGAAGGCCATCGTATCATTGAAATTGCAGCAGTTGAGATGATGAATCGCCGCCTTACGGGCAGAAGGTTTCACGAATATATTGATCCACAACGAGATATTGATCCCGGAGCTGAGGCGATACATGGGATTACACGGCAGTTTCTTGAAGGCAAACCCCCTTTTTCGAAAATTGTGCGCTCTTTCTGCGAATTTGTAAGTGGCACAGAACTTATCATTCACAATGCCCCTTTTGATATTGGTTTTCTTAACTACGAACTTAGCTTGGCTGGCCTTAATCCACTTGAAGATTTTTCGGTGAAAATCTCAGATTCATTACGTCTTGCACGTGAATTACATCCTGGCCAAAGGAATAGTCTTGATGCACTTTGCAAACGGTATGGGGTTGATAACTCAAGCCGTTCATTGCATGGGGCCCTTCTCGATGCTGAACTTCTTGCAGAAGTTTATCTGTCAATGACACGGGGACAGTCTAACCTGGTTATGGATTCATTACCCCCTTCCAAAATGGTAGACCAGGGGTTGTCGTCTCAATTGCCAGAAGTCATTGTGCTTGAAGTACAGGCTGAGGAGCTTGTGTTGCATCAGTCGCAGCTTGAAGGCATTCAAAAGGAGAGTCATGGCAAGTGTGTTTGGTTATCAAATGAACTAACGGAAGAGTTTTAATTTTAAAAGAAGGATTGTGGTTAATTATGGTTAATGAAGGTATATAGATGGTTGAACAATTTCCAGGTTCTGTTGATGCAGGATCTCGAGACGTCCTGATTTTCCCGTCAGATTGGATTAAGCGTTGGGCAAGTTATATTCCTCGTAAGGCTAAAGTACTAGATCTGGCTTGTGGAAGTGGTCGTCATAGCCGGTATCTTGCACGGCTTGGTCATGAAGTAACTGCTGTGGATCTTGACATCAGCAGAATCAGTAGTGCTGTAATTCAGAATGTAATTCCTTTAAAGCTTGATATTGAGCATGAACTCTGGCCTTTTGCTTTGAATGAATTTTCAGGTATTGTTGTAACCAATTATCTTTATCGTCCTGTTTTCTCAAACCTGATTAAAAGTCTGGCAATAGGCGGCGTGCTGATTTATGAGACTTTTTCACATGGCAATGAACAATATGGAAATCCAAAAAGGCCGGAATATCTTTTGTTGCCTGGTGAGCTACTGGAAATTGTTGAAGGTAAGCTGCATGTATTGGGATATGAGGATGGATATGTAAATAAACCCAGGCCGGCCTGTGTGCAGCGTATTTGTGCAAGAAAAGAGAACTGAATATCTTATTAAAGTATTATGTAGATTCGAATGTGGATATAGTTTCACTTAGGATGTGTACGTGCCCTTAGTTTCATGCGCTGTTAATATCAGTTACACTAGGTCTTTTTTATTGGATCTGAATTTATGTTAAAGGGTAGCTTGGTGGCTATCGTCACGCCGATGTTTGATGATGGTCGCCTGGATCTCGTTGGGCTTCGCGCTCTGGTTGATTTTCATATTGCAGCAGGTACGGATGGTATTGTTGTAGTAGGCACTACCGGCGAATCTCCGACCGTGAATTTTGAAGAGCATTGCCTGTTAATTGAGATAGTTTCTCAACATGCTGCCGGACGGATTCCCATTATTGCAGGAACGGGCGCAAACTCGACTTCAGAGGCAATAGAATTAACCCGTCATGCAGCAGCGCAGGGGGTTCATTCCTGCTTGCTCGTTACTCCTTATTATAATCGACCAACCCAGGAAGGGCTTTATAGACATTTTCGTGCTGTAGCTGAAGCAGTTGATATTCCACAAATTCTATATAATGTTCCTTCCAGAACTGCTGTGGATCTGGTTAATGACACAGTTATGCGTCTTGCTTCTGTTCCCAACATAGTTGGAATTAAAGATGCTACAGGTAACATGGAACGGTGTTCTGATCTTTTATCAAGACTGCCAAAAGATTTTGCTCTTTATGGTGGAGATGATCCAAGTGGACTGGCGTTAATGTTTATGGGTGGGCACGGAGTGATTTCTGTAACTTCTAATGTGGCTCCAGCATTGATGCATCAAATGTGTGAATATGCATTTTCCGGAAAAATTCCTGAGGCGATTGCTATTAATATGCGCCTTCTTGAGCTTCATCAAAAACTATTTGTTGAAGCAAATCCTATACCTGTTAAATGGGCGTTGAAGGAAATGGGGTTAATCCCAGGAGGGATTCGTCTACCTCTTACGCCTTTGTCGAAAATCCACCATGCCACCCTTCGTCAGGCGATGCAGCGTGCAGGCGTGTTACCGTAATCTTATGGATAGAAAAATGATGAATAGTCGGAAATTTCTGGCAGGAGCTGTTATGTTGTTGGCCTTGGCCGGATGCTCTACTTTTGAAAAAATCAACCCGTTTGGGGGAAAAGATAATACTTCTGACTACAAGTTGGCAAGACTTCACCCACCTTTAGATGTTCCTCCTGGTTTGACAGTGCCACAGTCTAATGACCTATATAGTGTACCTAGATCTGGTAGTGGGACAACATTTTCCCAGTATTCACAGCAAAAGCAGCTTGCTCAGCAGGCGGTGTTACCACATCAGACTACTTCAACTGCAATCAATAGTGTTTTGCCAGGTAGTGATAAAGCAATTCTTGAGCGTGACGGGAACACGCGCTGGTTACGGGTTAAATTACCAGCACAGCAGGTTTGGCCTGTTGTTGAATCATTCTGGAAACGCCAGGGTTACAGCTTACCCATTAGCGATCCAATAACGGGAGTAATGCGAACTGATTGGCATCCGACACAAGTTAAGAGTCCGTCTGGTAGTTTTTTTGGCGGGGATCTTGGCGGTGAGATGAGCATGTACACAACTCGTCTTGAGCGAGGAAGTGAACCTGAAACTACAGAAATTTATATTAGTTATCATGGTGCGATTGAGAAAGACGGAAATAATTCAGATTGGCGTTCATTACCTCCTGACCCACAGAAGGAACTGGATAAGCTCATGAAGCTATTGGTGAGCTTTGGAGTAAGAAGTTCAACGGCTAATGCTGAGTTGGCTCATGCAGCTGATTTCGTTCAACCTCGAGCAATAGTGATAAACAATGGTACGGCACTTATTATCAAAGAGGATTTTAAGAATGCCTGGAGACGTATTGGGCTTGCCCTTGATCGCGAGGACTTTATGGTCCAGAACCGTAATCGGACTGCGGGGATTTATTATGTGAAGTATAAGCAAGAGATACCTGGTCACGCGAAGCAGTCCTGGTTGTCTAAAATTGAATTTTGGAAAACTGCGAAACCGGCAATGGTAACGGGAGATTACCAAATTAAGGTGACTGGTGATGCTCAGAGCTCTCTTATCCAGGTGCAGGACATTTATGGCTATCCCCTTAAGAATGAAATTGCGCAGAAAATTGTTTCCAAGCTTAATGGTGATCTGAAGTAATCGTGGTGTAGCGTAATGGATGAAAGATAATATTTGTTTATGCGATTTGCATCCCTCGGTAGTGGTAGTGGTGGTAATGCGCTTGTCTGCTGCGCAGGAGGTACAACGCTACTCCTGGATTGTGGTTTTGGTCTTGCTGAAACCCAGTTGAGAATGGGTAGACTGGGTTTGACAATGGATGCACTTAACGCGATTGTGGTTACACATGAACATTCTGATCATGTACAAGGAGTTGCTAGGCTTGCCAGACGTTATAGCCTAAAGGTTTGGCTGACTTATGGTACTTGGCGCATGATGGAAGAAAGAATGTCAGGAATTGATGTTGAATTTATTGAAGCAGATATTTCTTTTTCAATCGGCGACCTTTTGCTTTATCCCTATACAGTGCCACATGACGCCCGGGAACCGGTCCAGTTCGTGTTAAGTGATGGTAAATCCCGGCTTGGGGTGTTGACGGATGCAGGGAGACGTACTCCTCATATTGAGAGCATGCTGACAGGTATGGATGGTCTCGTTCTTGAATGTAATCATGATCGTCAGATGCTTGAAAAAAGCAATTATCCTCCAAGCCTAAAACGCCGTATTGGCGGGCCCTATGGGCATATGGATAATGAGGAGGCTGCACAGCTTTTAGCCGCTCTTGATACTTCACATCTTAAGCATCTAATTGCAGCTCATTTGAGTGAGCAGAATAATAACCCTGAACTGGTTCGTCGAAAGCTTGCTGCAGTAATGGGATGTAAAGAAAACTGGGTTGGCGTTGCAAGTCAGGTTGAAGGGTTCAGGTGGAGAGAATTTTAGCAAGATATTGACTAAAAGCCCCCTTCTGCCGCTTGCACAAGCGGGTTGGGGGGCTTTCACACCATAAGATTATGGAGTCCTTATTTGCTTGCTTAGTTGCTGCTGCCTGAAGCAGGCGCTGCAGCAGGAGCGGCAGAACCATCAGCAGGAGCGGAAGTTGTAGCTTCAGCAGCTGGGGCAGCAGGTGCGGTAGCAGGGGCAGCAGCGGGAGTGCTGTTATCAGCAGCCGGGGCAGCTTCCTTTTTTTGGCAAGCGGTCAATGCGAGAGCGAGGATGGCGGCAGCCAGAACGGTATATTTCATTCTATATTCCCTTTGAATAAATTAGTTTTCAAACTATTAACAGTCGGCTTATGTCTCAGGTATTTGCCGGCTGACGTGTGAAGTCTATCAGGTTTGTGAAAAGTCTCTACTATTTTTCACAAAATCCTATGATTCTGACATTATTTTCCGAACTGGATTTAACAAACCTGCCTGCGACTGGCAACCAGTGTCAGAAAACTTACAAACTGTAAGAATCATTTGTCGCTAACTTCATAATATATAAGATATAAATGTGAGTCAATATCTTTTTTAAATGGGTAGTTACTATATTGAAATTCAATTTTTTGAATGACTTTTTAGGCCATTTTTATTTAAATGGGTATTGTTTTTTTATTTAATATATCATTATGATTATTAATAATTAAATGATAATATTTGTATAAAACTCTAGCACTTTGTAAGTTTGTGGTAAGGTTTGTGTAATAATTCAGTGTAGTACTTTATTTGTCTCAGGCTGTGCCATCAAGATGGATAATACCTTCTAGATACCATGGATAAATATTCTGGACTAATGCTTCAGATAAATTTTTGCCACTTAAGCTTCGTGTATCAGCAAGTATCTTCAAATTTGGATCAATCAGGGAGGAGGACTTGAGTAGATCCCCATTTAACCAGTACTGGTCTGAGTGAAAAAGTAATCTTGCAGCCGAGGCTAGTCTTATTCCATGATGTAATGCACGTTTCTTGAATGTTGCCAGGTTTAAAGGACGTTTTGGTGGCTTAAACAACACATGTGATTTTGGTTCGCTCAGATAACGTCCAAGAAAATCAATTATTTCTTTATGTCCCCATTGTATGGCTTTGAAACGCCTTGAAAGATCGGCTATGAGGTTTTCAGGTATTGCAGCAGGATTTTTGCTATAGGTTAATCCAGGATCGCCATACCGACCCTCAAACTCTAACGTTTCGCTAAGATAGGTAATAAACCCCTGAAAAAATTCATTATATTCTGGCGCACGAAAGCCAATAGAATAAGTCATGCAAAGGTCTAGAGCAATTCCATTATGAGCAACATGCGGAGGGAGATAAAGCATATCTCCTGGCTCTAATATCCATTCTGCCTCAACTTGAAAATTACTAAGCAAATTTAGAGGAGCATTCTCAACACGTTCCAAATCGGACTGCTGGGATATTTGCCAGCGTTTTCTTCCGAGGCCTTGAAGTAAAAAGACATCATATGAATCATAATGAGCTCCAAGACCTCCACCTGGAGGAGCAAGACTAACCATGAGGTCATCAAGCCGTGATTTGGGTATGAAATTGAAAGAATGAAGTAAATCATCCGCTTGTTGAATAACGAAATTGATGTCGTGAACAATAAGTGACCACCCTGTTGAGGGTAGACTGGTCAATGCAGATTCTTTAAATGGACCTTTTTCAACACGCCATGGTTGTTCTTGCATTACCAGTCGTGAGCTTAAATCCTGGCGCATGCTGAGTGCCGCAAGATCGTCTGGATTAATAAAACCATTAAAGCCAGGCATGGCATTACGGATAAGTAAAGGTTTTTTTTGCCAATAATCAGCAAGAAACGTTTCAAGAGGAATATCGCCTAAAAGGCGGGATGAAGTCATGCACCTATTATAGCCGGGGTGAATCACTGCACAAGGGAAGGTTTGTTATGAATTACAATTCAGATAGAATACGTATCTGCTGTATTTTAAGTATTTTATTCAAGCCATGTTTTGGCTCGTCAATATTAGGCTTGTCTCTTTTCCTGGCGAGGTATGTTTTAAAAAAGGGGGTATGCTATGGATATTTCACGTGATTCGGTCGTGAGCCTGACTTATTGCGTGCGCGATGAAAAGGGTAAAGTTGTTGATGAAACCCTTGAGCCAATCAGCTATTTGCATGGTGGTTATGATGGGATTTTCCCCATGATTGAAGAAGCCCTGCAAGGTAAAGGTGTAGGAACAACCCTTTCGATTAACTTGACCGCGGAAGATGCCTTTGGTCAATATGACGATACTCTTGTGCGAACCGAAGCCCGGAATGTCTTTCCAACTGAATTGCTGGAACTCGGTATGCAGTTTGAAGGAAGCCCAGAAGGATCAGATGATTTTCTTGTATATACGGTTACAGGCTTAACAGATTCTGAGGTTGTGGTTGATGGTAACCACCCACTTGCCGGAATGGCACTGCAGTTTTCTTGTACAGTAACTGATGTGAGGCCTGCAACAGCAGAAGAGATTCAACATGGCCATGTTCATGGAGCTCATGGCCATATTCACTAGCCAAGCATTTTTTTTAGTCTGTATGCAAGATCAAGTGCCGCTCTCGGTGTCAGACCGTCTGGGTCCAGGTTCATGAGGCAAGTAAGAACGGGATGTTCTGGTTCTATTTCAGGAGGGGCAGTAAATAAATCTCCTTGGGGATGCAGGTTTGCCTGGTTTTGTTCCAGTTCAATTAGCTTCCGCTTTGCATCCTTGATAACTGTAGATGGGACCCCGGCTAGGGCGGCAACTTCCAATCCGTAACTTTGGCTAGCCGGACCTTCTTGTACAGAGTGGAGGAATACAATTTCGTGTTGATGTTTTATCGCATCAAGATGAACATTGACTACTTGTGTGAGTTTCTCATATAGACGAGTCAATTCGAAGTAGTGTGTTGCAAATAGTGTGAGGCAGTTGCATTTAGCAAGAGCCTTTGCAGTCGCGAAAGCTAGTGCAAGGCCATCAAAAGTAGAGGTGCCCCGTCCAATTTCATCAAGAATGACAAGGCTTGATCCGGTTGTGTTATTAAGAATATTAGCTGTTTCAGTCATTTCTACCATGAATGTCGACCGACCACCCGCCAGATCATCTGATGCCCCGATGCGGGTAAAAATCTGGTCAATAGGCCCAATAATTGCTGACTGTGCGGGTACATAAACTCCACAGCAGGCAAGAAGTGTGATAAGTGCAGTCTGCCGCATATAAGTAGACTTGCCTCCCATGTTAGGACCAGTGATGATTAACAAGCTACGTTCTGACGTCAGGTTTGTATCATTCCTGATAAATTGATTGGTTTGCTGCTCTACTACGGGATGGCGACCACCTGTGATACTGATAATTTTGTTGTCACTATATTCCGGTTTTGTATAATTAAGGGTGCGCGCCCGTTGCGCCAATGCTGCAAGTACATCAATTTCTGCAATCTGGCTGGCCAGCAGCTGTAATCCTTTCAAGTGCGGGATCAAATTCTCCAGAAGAGTTTCATAAAGTATTTTTTCACGGGCCAATGCTCGACCATTTGCTGAAAGGATCCGATCTTCAAAGTGTTTCAGCTCAGGTGTAATATAGCGTTCAGCGTTTTTAAGGGTTTGGCGACGGCGGTAATCATCTGGGACACGGCTCGAAGCACCCTTTGTAACTTCAATGTAAAATCCATGTACACGACTATATTCAAGTTTAAGGTTTGAAATCCCTGTGCGTTCACGTTCCCTGTTTTCCATTGAGACAAGAAATTCGTCACAGTTATTCTGGATTGTCCTTAATTCATCTAGTTCGACATCATATCCATGATTTATGACACCACCATCACGAAGCAGTGTTTGAGGTTCAGGTAAGATGGCGTGTGCAAGTAATTCATAGACCTTGGTGTGGGGGTCAATGTATTTTAGTTGCTCCTTAAATGAACAAGGTGGTAGATTTGCTATGTAATCTATCAAGCTTGGAATTTTTTCAAGGGAATTCCGCATTACTCCCAGATCTTTAGGTCTTGCTGTTTTTAAGGCAATGCGGCCGATAATTCGTTCCAAATCACCTATCTCACGGAGCAGGATATGTAGTGTTTCATCAAGGGGTTGTATCCCTGTTTGAAGTATTTCAATTGCATCCAGTCTGCTCTTCAGAATGGTCCGGTCACGTAGTGGATGGGTTAACCACTGCCGCATCAGTCTGCTGCCCATGTTTCCTGAGCATACATCCAATAGGGACAGAAGAGTGGGTTCAGTTTCTCCTTTTAACGTTTCAGTCAACTCAAGATTGCGTCTTGCTGCGGGATCCATCAGAACATAATTGCTATTGGTATCAATCTTTGGAAAGAGAATATGAGGTAGATTCGTTTGTTGTGTCTGGTAAACATAGTTTAGTAAGGCTCCCGCTGCACCAATGGCTGTTTCAAGGTTTTCACAGCCAAACCCTTCAAGATTTTTTGTGTTAAATTGTTTGCAAAGTATTTCCTTTGCAGTTTTAACGTTAAAAAGCCAAGGGGAAAGTTGCCTTTTGGCAGCTATAATTTCTTTCGGTAAGCTAATTCTCGCGTCTTCTTGCAACAGGATTTCGGTTGGTCGTATACGGTCAAGTTCTGTTATAAGCTGATCCGGGCATGTTTGCATGAGGTTAAAACGACCGCTCGCAAGATTTAGCCAGGCAAGGCCTATGGTTGACTTTTCCTCCAGGAGGGACATGAGCAGGCTGTCGGATTTATTTTCGAGCAATGCTGCATCAGTGAGGGTGCCAGGAGTGATGATGCGCGTGACTCTTCGTTCCATCGGGCCTTTGGCTGTCGCTGGATCCCCTGTTTGTTCGCATATGGCTACAGTTATGCCTGCTTTTATCAGCTTTACAAGATATTGTTCAACTGAATGATAGGGTACGCCAGCCATTTTAATGGGTTTCCCAGCAGATAAACCCCGTTGAGTCAGTGTAATGTCGAGTAGTGTTGCGGCCTTCACAGCATCGTCAAAAAAAAGCTCATAAAAATCCCCCATACGATAAAAAAGGAGCATTTCAGGATATTTTGCCTTGATACTTATATATTGCTGCATCATTGGAGTGTGATGGTTAAAATCAGTTTTATCGTCAAGGGATTTATTTAAATTGATAGACTTATCAGTCATTTTTAATTTTCCTGAAAGTTCAGGCTAATGTTGTGTATTGGGAGGGGGTGAAAGTGGTTTCCTCACCCAATCTGCATATGGAGTGAAAGATATTTTTTGCCATAAAGGTTCTGGTTGCAGTGTGATATGTTTTATACCCCAGGTTTCTGCAAGCCATTTGCATAGTTGAGGTAGCAGTTCTGGCCAGAGTGCTAGGTTATTGATACGCACGTGTGCTGAAAGGGCAATGCTTCCGCTTGTAAGAGTCCAGATGTGGATATCGTGGATTTCGGTTTCAGCAGGAGCATGTTTCATGAGGCCGGCTGCAACTGTGTTGATATCTATCTGAGTTGGCACACCTTCCATGAGTATATGCAAGGATTCACGAAGCAGTCTTATGGCTGACCATAGAATGAGACCTGCAACAGCAAGAGAAAGTATTGGATCAATAGCCAGATAACCGGTAAAAAAAATCACGGCTCCAGCAATAAGTGCAGCAATTGAACCAAGCATATCTCCAAGAACATGCAACAGGGCTGCACGGATATTGATATTGTCTTCTTGTTTGCTTAAGGACCATGCAATGGCCAAGTTGGTTGCAAGCCCAATACTGGCAATGATGAAAACGTACCCGCCCTGGACAGGGTGAGGGATTTTAAGACGAATGATTGCACCTATGATAATACTGATGATAAGGCCAATCATAATCAGACTGTTAAGGAATGCACAAATCACTTCAGCTCGTGCATATCCAAAGGAGTGACGTTGCGAGATAGGTCTCGCTGCAAGTTTTGCAGCAATCGTTGCCAATACAAGGCCAAGAGAGTCTGTGAACATATGTCCTGCATCACTTAGAAGGGCTAATGAACCGGACCAGAGCCCTCCCGCAGCTTCTATACATGCAAAAGCTAGAGTGAGGCCTAGCGCTAGACCGAAACCCCCAATATGGCTATCAGCAGAAGAATGCTCATGTATGCTCATATTGCAATTTTGACATTTCAGGATGATTGAAGTCGAGAAGATATTTTTTACCTGCTCCAGGAGCAAATATTGATACAAAAACTTGTTGTTTAGTTTCTGTTATTGATGATTATCAGATCTTGAGGGTAGCGAAAACCAGTTTTGGTATAGACTTACGGATCTGATATGAATTGAGCCTGGTTTCTAGAACAGACTGCTTGCCAATTGGCGACGGTAGTAGATTACGTCAGGGTGGTGATCACCTAACATCTCGAAAATAGCAAGCATAGCTTTTCTTGCAGTATCTTTGTCACTGTTTTGAGATTCCTGAATTCGATCAAGGAGGGCGTCTAGAATGATCGTATGCTGCCCCAGCTTGACATGCTTGTTTAAATCGGGGACAGGAGAGGCATTACTGTTTTCATTGTCTGACCGCTGGTTGTTTTGAGCCAGTAGAAGGCGCGCAGCAAGCATGGTAAGCCGTTTGCTGGTATTTTTTGATTTGATGCTCATAAAATGATGTTGGGCATCTTCAATTTGCCCAAGGTCCAAAGCTAAGTTAACAATATCAAGCTTGATTTCAAGGTTTTCTGGATCAAGTAGGCTTGCCATATCCAAGAGTGCCTTGGCACGAACTCCTTCTTTTGAATTGGCAAGGCTTTGAGCCTGTTTTTGTAAAAGCTCGCTAGTTGATGGGAAAAACTGATCGATAAAATCTATGATCGCTTCTGTTGGCCATACCCCAACAAATTCATCGACTTTACGACTATTGATGAATATCATTACCGTAGGAATGCTATCCAATTTATAATGCTCTGCAATTTCCGGGCTTTCTTTAACGTCAATTTTGTAATATTCAATTCTGGCGCGGAAATGTTCCCGTACTGTGTCCAGAGCTGTATCAAGTTTCTCGCAAGGCCCACAATCCCTTGCCCCAAAGGCCACCATGACAGGTATATCTCTGGAAGTTGCAAGCACCTTATCTTTGAAATTTTCGTTAGTCACGAATTGAGGTTTCATGAATATTTCCTCGCAGCACAAACTGCTTCTACTTTTTAGATGGGGCCTGAATACTAAATATCAACCCGATATTAAGTGTTTGATGTGCAGCAGGATTATATCTGAGACTAGCGTTAGGTTTTTTATTCAGGGTGAGCTTTGATAATACTGAGTAATTGAGTGAAAATTTTTGGGTTTCCGCAAACAACCTGACCGGTTTCAAGGTAGTTCTCTTCTCCTTGCCAGTCAGTGCATATTCCCCCCGCTTCTTGGATAATCAATACTCCAGCGGCGATATCCCATGAACTCAGGCCAGTTTCAAAGAAACCGTCATAGCGTCCAGCGGCGACATAGGCCAGATCTAATGAAGCGGCTCCAGGCCGTCGTAAACCGGCACATTTTTGCATGGTTTCACGAAATATGGCCAAATATCGATCAACTGATGAAAATTCACGGAATGGAAATCCCGTGCCGATTAATGAGTTAGTCAATTTGTCGCGTCGGGACACCCTTATGCGCCGATCATTAAGAAATGCACCTGCCCCTCGTGTTGCCGTGAAAAGTTCATTTCTGGTTGGTTCATAAATAACTGCCTGGGTCAGTACACCCCGATGCTTCAAGGCAATTGAAATCGCATAGTGTGGCAAGCCATGCAAAAAATTGGTTGTCCCATCCAGGGGATCGATTATCCATATATATTCTGAGTCTCCTAGTTTTCCACCTTCTTCGCCCAGAAAAGCATGAGTTGGATAACTGGAACGCAAAACCTCAATTATGGCGGCTTCAGATGCACGATCTACTTCACTGACATAATCGGCAGGGCCTTTGTTTGTAACTTGTAACAGGTCAACGTCTGTGGCTGCGCGGTTGATAATGCTGCTTGCGCGGCGTGCGGCTTTTACCGCGATGCTTAACATCGGATGCATGTAATTCCTTGGTTTGAATGAATCTTGACTGGGTTGCTATTGTAGCAGAATTAGACTTACTGCTGTGTAAGGGTTGATTATAGGATTTTTTGATGTATGGGTACGGGCTGCTGAGGGGTGACCGAATTGCTAAAAAAGGTAACCGTAGAAGCAATATTGTTCAAAAGTTGGCTTAGGGAGGAATATTGGCTGTACATCCAGTTATAGGAGTTATTAAGGGTGCCAAGTAACCCAGTCTCAAAATCAAGTGCACCTGTTAGAGCTGCAGCTAATCCTTGGCTTATCTGGTTCAGGCTACTGCTGGAGGAGTCATTGCTGTAAGTTAGGGCAGAAATTTGATCTGCAATTCCTTGTCCATTAGAAGAGGTGAATAGCAATTTTATGGCCTTGTTATTCGCTATTAGAGCTTTGTTAAGTTGACTGGAGTTAAGTGTAAGGGTGCCATCAGGATTCATTGAAAGGCCGATTGAGTTGAGCAGGCCTGTATTGATCTTTGAAAAAGGGTTAGCGAGTGCTGAAGCTAGGCTCTTGACGTAGCTATTTCCTTCAAGGGCCCCCGAGCTAAAAGCAGTGTTTAGTATGTTTTGGGCGGCATTGTATTGGGTTATAAAATTTGTAATGGCTAATTTGGTCTGGGTTGAATCATCGCTTATAGTTAGTGTTGTTTGGCCAGTAGCGGTTAAATCAAGCTTAACTTCAGGCAATGCGTTAATTATCGTATTATTTGAAGAAATGGCTGTACGATTGTTAATCTTGGCACTGGCATCACCTGCTTGGGATAGGGGCATAAGTCCTTGTAGGCTACCTGGGGTATAAGATAAGAGTGTAGCCATAGTTGGATCGCCAGATACGCTAATCGAAAAGGCATTTTCTGCCCCACTTTTCCCGCTGATAAGGAGGCTTTGTCCGGCGGCATTTCCCGTTATGCTGGCAGTCAATCCGATATTGGCATTGTTGATTCGGGAAGCAACCCCATTCAGGCTATTATCAGGAGACTGAATCAATATGCTTCGTGGGGCCCGTGCAGTGTCCGGTGTAAATTGGTTGTTAATCATGCTGCCAAAAGTAAAGGTAAGAGCGGTTGGCGATCCCAATCCAATGGAATTGTCTGCACTGGTGACGCTTGCAGTAGTGAGTGTTTGTTTGCTGGCAAGGCTGCTGAAAGTTATTGCACTGGTGCCAGGATTAGCTCCAGATTGGGCATAAGCATTACCAAGCTCCGGGTTTTCAAGTGAAGCACTTGCAAGTGAAAAAGTCGATGTGTTTGTTAGAGGAAGTGCCGCACTATTGAGATTGGTGAGAGAGGAAAGAATTTGGCTAATAGAGGAAATTTCAGTCGAATAGCTACTTTGGATGTTTGATAATGATTCAAGTGGTTGAAACGTGTTGTAACGGTTCTGTGAAAATATTCCGTTTGCATTTGAAACGGGTGCGGAGAAAGCATTTATACTCATTCTCTTCACATTTTGCTGATATAAATACGTCAAGTTTATTAGGGGTTTGATTTTTGGTCAATTATTTGTGGAACAACTATGCAAGACACTCGTTTACTTGAAAATATTCGTTTGGTTCTTTGTAATCCAACCCATGCCGGAAATATAGGTGCCGTAGCGCGTGCCATGAAAACAATGGGCCTGTCTCGACTATATCTGGTTAATCCTTCGCATTTTCCTGATGTGGATGCAACAGCACGCGCCTGTGGTGGGCAGGATATTCTCGAGTCGGCAGTCGTGACTGAAACCCTTGATGAAGCACTTAAGGGAGTTAACTTGATTGGTGGTCTTACTGCTCGCCAGCGCAGCTTGTCCCACCCGGTTATGAGCTTACGTGACGCAGCACCCCGTTTTGTTCGTCAGGCTGAACAGGATGAGGTCGCGTTGATTTTTGGTACTGAAATGTCTGGTTTGTCAAACAAGGAACTTGAAGCCTGTCATGTAATAGTACATATACCTGCAAATCCAGTTTATTCCTCGCTTAATCTTGCTGCCGCGGTTCAGGTTGTTGCTTATGAAATTGCTGCAGGATATTTTGAGATACCACATGCCTCAACACCCCCTCTTGCATTATTTGAGGACGTGGAGAGGTTTTATGCTCATCTCGAAGAAGTATTAATTGATATCGGCTTTCTATCACTGGATTCTCCCAGAAAATTAATGTCGCGCATGCGTAGGCTCTTTGCTCGTGCAGGTTTAGAAAAGGAAGAGGTTCTTATGTTGCGGGGCATGCTTAAGGCTTTGAGTTCGAATCGAAAAACAGTGGATATTGAGCGATCCGATGATTGAGGTATCGGTTGTTTCCTGTCGGGAAGAGTTCGGTCTGGATTGGCGTACCCCATTAATATGTTCGCTTGCACAACATCTGGCTAGATTGGATGAATTTCAAGATTATGGTGCTCAAGGGCAAGATGTAAGTATTGAAGTTTTATTAACCGATAGGTCCTGTCATGGTCAATATTTAGGGCATGACATCCATTCATTAGGATGTTTTGCAATTGCTGGGAGTGAGCCAGACACATTTCTTGACAGGTATTTAGTGCTGATTAACATGGAGCGTGATGTTTTTGATTTTTTAGTACGGCATGCCAATACGAAAGGTGAAGTTTCTTCTCTAGATGAAGTACTTAAAGATTGGCTCTTAACCTTGCCACATGAACTTGCACATGCCGCTGAGTTTATCGCTGCCACAAAAGGCAGGACCCCTAGAGAAGTGGTTTGTGACGCAGGTGGGAATGCAACTGTTCTCGAGCGAACTCTGCTTGATGGGCACACTATCGAAGAACTTGAACGTATGGGTTTGATGCATGCATACAATGAGGCTGTTGAATTACGAATTGATTTTTTGGCTGCCCGGTGGATGCAGATGGTCGTAGATAAATCTTCATTCAAGCTTGAAATTGATGATGCGGTCAAATTACATTTTCCCCGCTTTTAGCGGTAAATTAAGCTCCAGGAATATCCCTCGTTTGTATTTATAGTGCAGTAGAACACTGGGGTATTATATAATTTAAATCTATTCCACAATAGGATATGAGTCTTTCAAGATGTTTAATCGGATTCGTGAAGATGTCAAGGCGGTCTTTGAACGAGACCCCGCAGCTCGTAACACCTTGGAGGTGCTTACAACCTATCCTGGAATGCATGCATTATGGCTACATCGTATTTCGCACCAGCTCTGGCTCTGGCGGTTTAAATGGTTTGCAAGGGTGCTTTCCAATATTGGGAGGTTTTTAACCGGGATTGAAATTCACCCCGGTGCAGTTATTGGTAGACGGGTATTTATTGATCACGGCATGGGAGTTGTGATTGGAGAGACTGCGGAAATTGGTGACGATTCAACACTGTATCATGGGGTAACATTGGGCGGAACGTCATGGAGTAAAGGTAAGCGGCATCCAACTCTTGGTCGGGGTGTTGTCATTGGAGCAGGCGCTAAGATCCTGGGCCCCGTTACTGTTCACGATGGTGCAAAAATTGGCTCAAATGCAGTAGTTGTTAAAGATGTGCCTGCTGGTGCGACAGCTGTTGGCATTCCCGCCAGACTAGTTGAAAATACGGTGCAGGATACTGTGTTTAGGGCATATGGAATCAGTGATGATATGAATGATCCGATGGTTAAAACACTTTATGCGTTGATTGAGCATGTCAATTCTCTGGATAAAAAAATAAACGAAAAGAATCAAACGGCCGGAAAAAAACGGCAGGAATTGGTTGTCGAAAAGACAGGCGGCTCCGGGGGCGAATAGTTGACTGAATTAATCAAGTATTTTACAATATTACAAATATTTTCTAGGTATATCCATGCGATTGACGACCAAGGGACGATTTGCAGTAACTGCGATGCTTGATCTGGCTTTGCATAGCGGGAAGGATCCGGTGACCTTGGCTGGTATCAGTGAGAGACAGGGTATTTCATTGTCTTATCTTGAGCAGTTGTTTGGTAAGCTGCGCCGTAATGGCCTGGTAGATTCAGTGCGGGGTCCCGGAGGTGGGTATTGCCTTGCCCATTCCCTTGATCAAGTTTCTGTTGCCGATATCATTATCGCCGTTGATGAACCTCTTGATGCGACCCAGTGCGGTGGAAAGGAAAATTGCCAGGATGATCACCGTTGCATGACCCATGAATTATGGATGAACCTGAACAAGCGGATTTATGGCTACTTGGCTTCTGTGAAACTTTCTCATCTAGTTGCAAAACAAAATGATAAAGGATATGGACGAGTGATGATTGTAAAAGATCGCCGAAGGGATCCAATTTCTGAAGACGAAGTAATAGCGGGCTAAATTTTATGGCGATATGGGTATGATTTATTGTGATTATAATGCAACTACGCCAGTTGATGAGTCTGTTTTTGAGCTGATGCGTCCATTTTTTTGCGATCATTATGGTAATGCATCAAGTCGTCATCAGCTCGGGCGTATAGCTAAAGTGGCAATTGAAGAGGCACGAAATAAAGTTGCGAATGCAATTGGCGTGCAACCTGAGCAGATCATCTTTACAAGTGGGGGCACAGAATCAAATAATCTTGCCTTAAAAGGATTTGCTGGGCTTATTCCTGTATCACGTCTTGTTGTCAGCCCGATTGAACATGCCAGTGTAAGGGTGCCTGCCCATGAGCTTGCATGGTTGGGTTGGGAATTGAAACAACCAAGAGTGAACTCAGACGGTGTTGTGGATTTGGAAGATATGGCCCAGTTATTAACTGGGAAATGCGGCCTGGTGTCAGTCATGCTGGCTAATAATGAGACAGGTGTGATTCAGCCTGTGGCTGATGTTGTTAAACTTGCTCAAAAATCTGGCGTGCTTGTTCATACAGATGCTGTTCAGGCATTTGGAAAGATGAGGGTTGATTTTGATTTGCTTGGTGTCGACGCACTCTCGATTGCAGGCCATAAGATTTATGGACCGAAAGGAGTTGGTGCGCTGGTGATACGTAAAGGCGTCGATCTAATGCCGGTTCTGACTGGCGCTAGCCATGAACGCGGATTACGTGCTGGAACTGAAAATGTTGCGGGGATAGTAGGCCTGGGCGAAGCATGCAGGCTTGTGATTGAACGCATGAATATAGTTGAGACACACCTTAAAGAGTGTTCTGGCAGGTTAGAAACGGGTATCGAAGCTTTAGGCGGTGTCATTTTTGGGCGCAAGGCCAGCAGAGTTCCGAATACGAGTTATTTTGCTTTTGAGAATATAGATGGCCCCGTGCTGGCTGCCAGGCTTGACGACCTCGGGTTCTGTGTGGCGACAGGCTCAGCCTGCTCTTCGGGTAAAACGGAACCCTCTCCTGTTCTGGATGCAATGGGTGTTCCTCTGCATCTTGCTCGTGGTGCCATACGAGTCAGTCTTGGCATGCATAGTACGATTGCTGATATTGAACAATTTCTTTCTGCCTTAAACCAGTGTGTTTCTAGTCTACATCGGAGCGCAGCTTGCGCGTGATAACTTAAGGATAAAAAAAGTAATGGAGCAAAACACGGTGAATTTGCCGATATATTTGGATTATTCAGCAACAACTCCGGTTGATCCAAGAGTTGCGAGCAAGATGGTTCCTTATCTGACTGAATATTTCGGGAATCCTGCAAGTCGTTCCCACGTGTATGGCTGGACAGCTGAAAAAGCAGTTGAAAATGCTCGTAATGAGGTTGCCATGCTTGTCAGATGTGATCCCCGGGAAATTATCTGGACTTCTGGAGCAACTGAGTCAAATAATCTTGCTATTAAGGGCGCAGCCCATTTTTATAAAAGTAAAGGTAGACATCTTGTAACAGAGAAAACTGAACACAAGGCTGTTCTGGATACGATGCGAGAGTTGGAGCGGGAAGGATTTGAGGTTACTTATTTGGATGTTGAAGAAAATGGCCTGGTTTCAGTAGATGCTTTTCGATCGGCTTTGCGTCCTGATACCATTCTTGCCTCAGTAATGTTGGTTAATAATGAGATTGGTGTGATTCAGCCAATTTATGAATTAGGTGAAATTTGTTGCCAGCAAGGAGTTTTGTTGCATGTTGATGCTGCTCAGGCAACGGGTAAGGTTGAAATTGATCTGCAATCCCTTCAGGTTGATCTCATGAGTTTTTCTGCGCATAAGACTTATGGACCAAAAGGTATCGGTGCGCTTTATGTGCGCCGTAAACCGCGTGTCCGTTTGGAAGGGCAGATGCATGGAGGAGGTCATGAACGGGGCTTGAGGTCTGGTACGCTTGCAACCCACCAGATTGTAGGGATGGGAGAAGCATTTCGGCTGGCTCGTGAAGAAATGGGGGTTGAAAATGAAAGGGTGCGCTACCTGCGTGATCGGTTGCTCGCAGGTCTTGTGCAGATTGAAGAAACCTATATCAATGGTGACCTTATAAAACGCGTTCCTCATAATCTTAATGTAAGTTTTAATTTTGTCGAAGGGGAATCGCTTATTATGGCTATCAAGGATCTGGCTGTTTCAAGTGGTTCGGCTTGTACGTCTGCTTCGCTTGAACCGTCTTATGTTTTGCGTGCTCTAGGCCGTAATGATGAACTTGCTCATAGTTCAATCCGTTTTAGCATTGGACGTTTTACCACAGAAGCAGAAATTGATTTCACTATAGATTTAATCAGAAAAAAAATAGGCAGATTGCGTGAAATGTCGCCTCTTTGGGAAATGTTTAAGGAAGGTATAGATCTTAACCAGGTACAGTGGTCTGCGCATTAAGTACAGGCATCAAGGAGAAAGACGCATGGCGTATAGTGATAAGGTATTGGAACATTATGAAAATCCACGTAATGTTGGATCTTTTGACAAGGATGAGACAGGAGTTGCAACCGGTATGGTCGGAGCGCCTGCTTGTGGTGATGTCATGAAACTTCAGATTAAAGTTAATGATAAGGGCATCATTGAAGATGCACGATTTAAGACTTATGGCTGTGGCTCGGCAATAGCTTCCAGTTCTCTGGTCACTGAATGGGTTAAAGGTAAGACGCTTGATGAAGCAATGACAATCCGTAATACCCAAATTGCAGAGGAATTGGCATTACCACCGGTTAAAATTCATTGTTCGATTTTAGCGGAAGATGCCATCAAGGCAGCCATTGAAGATTATCGAATCAAGAATGAGTCGCTTCCACAGGTATCTGCAGAATAGGGGGAGAATTAATATGGCAATATTATTGACAGAAACAGCCGCAAGACATGTAAACCGTCATATTGAGCGGCGCGGTAAAGGTATAGGACTCAGAATCGGCGTTCGTACGAGCGGATGCTCGGGAATGGCATATACTCTGGAATTTGCTGATCATGCGAATGTTGATGATGCTATATTTGAAACACATGGTGTTAAGATCTTAGTTGATCCAAAAAGCCTGGTTTATCTTGATGGGACCGAACTTGATTACACGCGGGAAGGTTTGAATGAAGGGTTCAAATTTAATAATCCCAATGTCAAGGATCAGTGTGGGTGTGGTGAAAGTTTTAACATCTGACCAATTTTGAGGAACATAAACGGGTTTTGGGGGATCCTGAAACCCGTTATCATTTCTGGCAAATAGTATGTCTATTGATTTCACCCGTAATTATTTTGAGCTTTTTGATTTGCCACAGAAATTTCGTCTGGACATTTTGAGGATGTCTGAAGTTTGGCGAAATATCCAGAATCAAATTCATCCAGATAAGCATGTAAACGGATCCCAGTATGAAAAGCGTTTGGCTATGCAGTGGGCGACCTATGTGAATGAGGGTTTGGTTACTCTTCGCGATCCTGTTAGTCGAGCCAGGTATCTTCTTTCCTTGCACGGATTCGATACGCACGAAGAAACAGATACACGCATGCCCGCAGATTTTTTAATGGAACAGATGTCATGGCATGAAGCAGTTTATGATGCATTTCATAATAAAAATATTAATATGTTAAACGAGTTATTTAATCAGTTACGTGAAGTAATCGCTGCAGGAGAAAGTAAACTGGGTCAGCTGATTGATGATGAAGGGAATTATTCAGCGGCTGTGACAGAAGTTCGTAAGCTTTGTTTTTTACAAAGTTTTTCACAGGATATAACACAATCGATTGAGCGATTGGAGCAATAAATGGCGTTAATGCAAATTGCGGAACCGGGCCAATCTGTGTTGCCTCACAAGAGAAAACTCGCTGTTGGTATTGATCTTGGAACGACAAATTCTTTAGTTGCAACTGTTAGAAGCGGTGAACCTGTGGTGCTTGTTGATCATAATCAGGAGTCACTTTTACCCTCCGTAGTGCGCTATTTTGACAAGGATGCATGTTTAGTAGGCCGGGAGGCCCTGGCTTCACAGGATATTGATCCGTACAATACTATTCTGTCTGTTAAAAGATATATGGGTAGAGAACTTGCAGATATTGAGGCTTTAGGAATACAAAATGATCGGTTGTCTGATGCGGTTGGGATGGTGCGCATTCGTACCGACTATGGGGAAGTGAGTCCAGTTGAGGTTTCTGCAGAAATTCTAAGGGCTTTGCGTTTGCGTGCTGAAGTTTCGTTAGGTGGCCCTCTTGCAGGTGCAGTCATTACGGTTCCTGCTTATTTCGATGAAGCGCAGCGCCTGGCTACACGTGATGCCGCAAAACTTGCTGGAATCCCTGTAATACGTCTTCTTAATGAACCTACAGCAGCGGCGGTTGCCTATGGCCTTGATGTGTCTGCTGAAGGTCTGTATGCAATTTTTGATCTTGGTGGTGGAACCTTTGATATCTCACTTTTGCGGTTACAAAGAGGAGTTTTCGAAGTATTAGCTACAAGTGGAGATTCCACGCTTGGAGGCGATGATTTTGACCGTATTATTGTTAATGAATGGGTTAGGTGTAATGAATTTCTGGGATTGTCGGTACACGAACAACGTACCCTTCTCAAGGCAGCTCGTTCTGTCAAGGAGTCTTTATCTCAATCTGCTAAGGCTGAAATACAGGTAAAAATTGGGAATTGTGTAATTGATCTGGGACTAGACATCACTACATTTGAGTCTTTGTCTAAACCTTTGCTTGGTCGAATGCAAGCACCCCTGAAGCGTGTAATGAGAGATGCAGGACTTGACTGGAATGATATTTCTGGTGTTGTTATGGTAGGAGGGGCGACGCGAATGCCCCAAGTGCAACACATGGCTGCAGAATTTTTCAGAAGCAACCCTTTGACAAATTTGGACCCAGACAAGGTGGTAGCGTTGGGGGCGGCCATGCAGGCTAACAATCTGGTTGGCAATGAGCCCTCCGAGGATTGGTTGCTGCTAGATGTCATTCCACTCTCCCTTGGCCTGGAAACAATGGGTGGGCTGACTGAAAAGATTGTGCCGCGCAATAGCACCTTGCCAGTTTCACGTGCCCAGGATTTTACTACTTTTCGAGATGGCCAGTCCGCTATCAGTTTACATATTGTGCAGGGTGAGCGAGAGCTTGTATCGGATTGCCGTTCATTAGCACGTTTTGAGTTAAGGGGAATACCTGCAATGGTGGCAGGAGCAGCCCGTATCCGGGTAACTTTTGAAGTTGATACAGATGGGCTCTTGAATGTCTCGGCTTATGAACTTAATACAGGAGTAAGTGCTACGGTATCTGTGAAACCGTCTTATGGCTTGACTGATGAAGAAATATCCGCCTTGCTGGAAAGTTCGCAGTTGCATGCAGCAGAAGATAAGTTGTTACGTTCAAGGCGAGAAGCTGAAGTAGAGGCTATAAGACTAAAAGAAGCTGTTGAGCAGGCCATGAATAAATCCAATGAACTTCTGGTTCCAGGAGAAGAAAAAGCCATTCAAAATGCTCTTTGTCTGCTTGATTCAGCATTAAAGAGTGAGGATGCTTTTGGGATACGTGAAAAGATTGATCTGGTTAATCAGGCTACATACTCATTTGCCTCAAGGCGAATGGATGCAGGGATTCGTTTCGCTCTGAAAGGTCATTGTATAAGCGAGATGGAAAATAAGTTATGACTCAATTAATTGTTTTACCTCATGCAGCGCTTTGCCCTGAGGGAGCAGTAATTGAGGTAACCCCTGGTGTTTCTATTTGTGACAGCCTTATTTTAAATGGAATTGAAATAGAGCACGCCTGCGAAAAATCATGTGCCTGCACGACATGTCATGTACATGTGCGCGAAGGATATCGATCATTAAGCGAACCTGGGGAAACTGAAGAAGATTTGCTTGATCGGGCATGGGGGCTGGATCTAGATTCAAGGCTAAGTTGTCAGGCAATAGTGGGCACAGTACCATTGGTTATTGATATACCAAAATACAGTATTAACATCGTTAAAGAGAGCGGCCATTAAGTTCGTAGAGGATAAAATGAAACTAAAATGGACGGATAGTCTCGGCATAGCACAAGTCTTGGTAGAGAAGTATCCTGATGTCGATCCGCGTTATGTTCGATTTACAGAATTGTATGGCTGGATTATCCAGCTTTCTGAGTTTGATGATGCACCTGAACGCTCAGGGGAAAAAATCCTGGAAGCCATTCAAATGTCATGGATAGATGAAGCAGATTGATATCCTCTCCTGTACTGTATGGATTTCGGCGCAGTTTGATAAATTAGTTGATTATTTCGTGGGAGGGAAAATCGCAAGAATCCCATCTATCCCTACAAAATCAAGTCGGTGTGTTGCGATGTCACGTAATATGGGTTTTGCATGAAATGCAATACTTGTACCTGCTTTTTTGAATAGCTCTGCATCGTTGGCTCCATCACCTATTGCAAGAACATCGTTTGAGTTTATGCCGAGTTCTGAACAAAGCCGTACAAGATGTGTGGCCTTGGCATTGCCATCAATTAATGGGGCAGCAAGATTCCCGCTCAGTTTGTTATCAATCAGTTCAAGTTCGTTACAGATAAATTTATTAATATGCAGTTTGTTGGCAACGTGCTGTACAAACTGATGAAAACCTCCGGTGATGATGACTGTCTCGATCTTGTGATAGTGCAGGGCATGAATCAGTTTTTCTGCACCAGAAACTAGATGTATTTTTGTGGTTGCTATTTTTTGTAGTGTTATTTCATCTATTCCTGCCAAAGCCTGGAGTCTTGCCAGCAGACTTTCACTGAAAGGGATTTCGCCTCTCATGGAACGTTCGGTTAATTTGCTGATTAGGGGTTTAATGCCAATGGCATCAGCCATTTCATCAATACATTCATTTTTAATCAATGTTGAATCCATATCAAATATTGCCAACTTGAATCTTGCAAGGGATTCCTCCTCAGGAATGAAGGCGCAATCGAGTTGTTTTTCATAACAATATGCAGGGATTTCGTCAGCAGGCTGGGCATCAAGAAGGAGAAAAGCTGTATCGGTTACTCGATGGATGCTTTGGGCTTTACCGAGTTTGGCAAGCGTTTTAAGATCCTGTGTAAAGATTTCTTCGCCTTGTATTACCCAGCGCATTGGAGTTGGCCGTAGTTAGATGTGATATTGTACATCATGGAGTCGCTTGATTCATCAAGGGCCTGTAATTTAAGAAAATTACTGATTGGCCTTATAAGTATTTTAGCTGTAGTAATGATTTACTTCTTTAATCAAGCGCATGAAAAGCTTCTTGTATCGCTTTAACTCTTTCAGCAAGATTCGCGGTTGATTTGATGATTTTGAGTCGATTCTGGCCATTTAAACGGTAACTATGATTGTTTTGAATCAGTTCAATAATCTGTATTGGTTCTATTGGGGGATTTGGAAGGAATTGAAGATCGATTTGTTCTGTCGCGGCATCAATTTTGATTATGCCAAGCTGTTGGGCCTTGATGCGCAATCGGTGCATTTCAATAAAAGTCCGAGCAGGAATAGGAGGCAAGCCAAAACGATCTATGAGTTCCTCATGAATGCTGTCAATGGCATCGTGGGTTTCACAGTTTGCAAGGCGTTTGTAGATTACCAATCGTTCATGAATATCTTCACAATAATCAGCCGGTAGCAAGGCAGGTAAGTGTAGATTGATTTCAGTGATAGGATGGATTGGTTCCTTGTCATCAAGAATTTCACCATCGCGCAAGGCACGAACGGCACGCCCCAGCATATCCATGTATAGGGTAAACCCTACTTCCTGAATGTTTCCGCTTTGTGAATCACCCAGGAGTTCACCAGCACCACGGATTTCCATATCATGCATTGCAAGATGAAAACCCGCACCCAGATCTTCCATAATCTGGATCGCATCCAGCCGCTGCTTCGCTTGGCGGGTCAGGGTTTGTATATCGTTGACAAGCAGGTAAGCGTATGCTTGGTGGTGAGATCGTCCGACCCGGCCCCTTAGCTGGTGTAATTGAGCCAACCCGAAACGATCTGCCCGATTGATTATAATGGTATTGGCTGTAGGGATATCGATCCCGGTCTCGATAATCGTTGTACAAAGAAGAATATTGAAACGCCGTTGATAGAAGTCTCTCATAACGTGTTCAAGCTCTCGTTCAGGCATTTGTCCATGTGCGGTACTGATACGGGCTTCAGGGACGATCTTCTCAAGTTTTTCACGCATATGTACTATGGTATCGACTTCGTTATGTAAAAAATAAATTTGCCCTCCTCGTTTTAGTTCACGAATAATAGCTTCGCGAATGATTCCCTCAGAATAGGAAAGGGCAAAGGTCTTGATGGAGAGCCGCTTTTGAGGGGCAGTAGAGATGACAGAAAAGTCGCGTAATCCCTCCAGTGACATGGAAAGGGTCCTTGGGATGGGTGTTGCTGTAAGGGTAAGAACATCAACTTCAGCACGAAGGGCTTTAAGCCGTTCTTTTTGCATAACCCCAAATCGATGTTCTTCATCAATAATGACAAGTCCAAGTTTCTTGAACCTAACATCTTTTTGTATGAGTCGATGAGTTCCGATTACAAGATCAATATGACCGTTTGCAAGTCCTTCAAGTGCTTCCTTAATTTCTCGTGATGTTTTGAATCGTGAAAGCTCGGCAATATGAATGGGCCAGTCTGAAAGGCGATCGGAAAAATTTTGAAAATGTTGTTCCGCAAGCAGGGTGGTAGGGACTAAAACTGCAACTTGACGCCCTCCTAGGAGGGCAAGAAATGCTGCTCGCATTGCAACTTCTGTCTTGCCAAAGCCAACATCACCACAGACCAGCCTATCCATAGGTCTGCCTGATTGCATGTCTGCTATTACAGCATTAATGGCAGCATTTTGATCGGGTGTTTCTTCAAATTCGAATCGCGAGGCGAAAACTTCATATTCACCAAGATCAACCTTGAACGCATGGCCCTGTCTTGCCGCACGTTTTGCATACAGTTCCAGTAGTTCAGTTGCTGTGTCATGAACCTGTTTAATTGTGCGTTGACGGGCTTTTTCCCATTGTCCGGAACCCAGGCGATGAAGAGGTGCATTTTCAGGCGTTGCGCCCGAGTAGCGGCTTATTACTTCAAGCTGTGAAACAGGTACATAGAGTTTGTCCTCACCCGCATATTCGATAATAAGAAATTCTGCTTCCCCTTCTCCCATATCTAGATTTTTAAGCCCCAGGAAACGGCCAATTCCGTGAGCTTCATGTACAACAGGGTCATTGATTCGAAGTTCTGAGAGATCACGTATTATTCCCTCAGAATTGGAACGTTTTTGGGCATCATGACGTCTTGTTTGACGGATTTGTGTGGAGTAGAGCTCTGATTCAGTGATGAACGCCTGTTTGCTTGATTTGAAAATGAAGCCAGCGGTTAAGGGGCCAATACCAATCTGAACGGGTGCAGTTTGTTTGTTCCATTCTTCCAATGAAGTGCAGATTGGAAAATTAAGTCCATGTTCGGCAAACATCTGATGGATAGTTTCACGGCGGCCGAGTGATTCAGCAAGGATTAAAATTCGACCGTCAAAGGATTTAATGAATTGTCGTAAAAGACGTAATGGATCCTGGCTTCGGCGATCAATGTGCAGATCGGGTAAAGGAGCGGCTTGCATTTTATCTTGTGGTTCATTTTCCCGCTCAATTGAAACACGACTGTAAGTCTTGATACTCCCAAAGAGTGCATCTGCTCTCAGGAAGATCTCATCAGGAGGAAGAATGGGGCGTAGAGGGTCATGACATAAAAAATTGTATCGTGTTTGTGTTTCCTGCCAGAAATTTTGCAACGCCTCTGGAATGTCTTCATGCAAACAGATGAGAGAATGCTTAGGAAAATAATCAAAAATAGTTCCTGTTTCTTCAAAAAAAAGGGGGAGGTAATATTCAATCCCAAGTGGGGCCAATCCAGCACTTACATCCTTGTATAATTGTGATCGGCTTGGATCACCTTCAAATCGAGTTCTCCAGTTTTGACGAAACCGGGTAATTCCAGCTTCGTCGAGAGGAAATTCCTTTGCTGGAAGCATGCGGATTTCCTTAACCGGATAGATGGTGCGCTGGGTGTCAACATCAAAGGTACGAATGCTTTCTAGCGTATCATCAAATAGGTCCAGTCGATAAGGAACGCTAGATCCCATTGGATAGAGGTCAATAAGCCCTCCTCGCACTGAAAATTCACCTGGTTTGATAACCTGGGTGACGTGAGAATAACCTGCGAATACCATTTGATTTCTTAGTGCATCGATATCGATTCGTTCCCCAGATTTAAGAAAAAAAGTGTGGGCCGCAAGCCAGTTTGAGGGAGGCAGTTTATAGAGTGCAGTGCTGGCTGGTACGAGTAAAACATCGCATCGGTTTCTGCTTGCCTCGTATAACGTGCCTAAACGTTCAGAAATAAGATCCTGGTAGGGAGAAAATTGATCATAAGGAAGAGTTTCCCAGTCTGGAAGAAGTTGGACAACAAGAATGGGTGAAAACCAGGCGATTTCTTCCTTAAGTCTTTGTGCCTGTAATGAGGATGCACAGAAAACAACAACAGGGTGATGTTTATTGGCCAATTCCGCCAATAATGCCGCATCAGCGGAACCTGCATCGAGATTGTAATGGGTTATGTGGCTGGCTTTGGGTATGACTATATTGAACGACATCTGGGAGATTCTGAAAAATAAATTGATTATAGCGCTTTTGGAGTGCACTGATCATATGCTAGTTTGAACTACTGAATTAATAAAATCAATGTAAGTAAGTATTAAAATTTATTTAATTCAAGTAGTTAAATAGTTTACTTTATTTTTAACTTTATTCTTTATAAGAAATTTTAAGTTGCTTCCATATGTACATCATATAAGCCTTGAGCTGCAAGCGAATTAAGCTGTGCCCGATGACTGAACTGTGTTTGGGCTTCAATGCGCTTTTCAGGCTTTCCACTCCAGATGTGCATTGCACTGTTTTGTAAGGCTCGTGCAAAGGAAAAACTTAATGCCCATGGAGCATTCCCATTTATCCGGTTTAGGGCATCAAGGTTTGCTGTAGCCCCGGTTTCACTTTGACCGCCTGATAAAAAGCATATGCCTGGAACGGCAGCTGGCACTGATCGACGAAGGATACTCAATGTTTCCTGTGCAGTTGTCCCTGGATCTGGGTGCAGTTTGGAATCCTGTCCGGGTAACACCATGTTTGGTTTCAGTAACAGGGTTTCCAGTTTAACCTTATAAAATGTAAGTGCTTCGAATACGGAGTGGAGAACAGCTTCTGATACTATGGCACAGGTAGCCTGATCATGATCTCCATCCATCAGCACTTCGGGTTCTACTATAGGTACGAGTCCTGCTTCCTGACATGACAGGGCGTAACGCGCAAGAGTTCGAGCATTTTCAATAAGTGTTACTTGAGTGGGAGTAGATTTGGTGATCGAATATACTGCCCGCCATTTTGCAAAAGTTGCCCCAAGATCGTGAAAATGAACAAGTCTTTCACGTAGGCCATCTAGTCCTTCAGTGAGTAGTTCAGGCGCATGACCAGCAAAACTCTTTGTCCCGTGATCTACCTTGATACCGACCTCTATACCTGAGTGGGCTAGAGTTTGTGGAATTAGCTCACCTTCCTGTGTCCTTTGCTCCAGAGTTTCTTCATAAAGGATGACCCCGCTTATGAATTGCGAGATTCCGGGTGTGCTGACAAGAAGATCCCTCCAGGCGCGTCTGTTTTCAGTTGTGGGTTCTATTCCATTGGCAGCAAAACGTTTATGCAGTGTTGTCAGACTTTCATCTGCTGCGAGTAGACCGTGACCCTTACGTAACAGATTTTCGATAGTGCTGTCGAGCGACATAAAATCCTCCAATTGGATAAGCATGAGGGTGCCGCATTCGCTTCATATAGTTATAATATTCTTCCAGCCCTTAGTAATCCAGTGCTGATGAGATTTATGTTTCTAAACGTATATGGTAGGTATTGTCAATGACAAGAAAATTGTTCTATTTGTTTGCTTTTCTGACTGTGATACTTGCTGCCTGCAGCAAGCCCGCACCGCATACAAGTTCTTCTGCTGTCTTGCCTGAAACTAAAAATCAACTGCAGCTTCCTGATTTTTCAGGGCTTGTACAAAAAGAAGGACCTGCCATCGTGAACATAAACAGCATGCATCTCATTACAGGGTCACAAATTTCTCCTGGGGAGAATTTAGCGCCGCCATTTTTTGGCTGGCCAGTGGTTCCACGAAAATTTGAGGCAGAATCATTGGGATCGGGATTCATTATTAGTCATGATGGTTTTATACTGACTAACTGGCACGTAGTTGCTGATTCATCCCATGTAATTGTCAAACTTACTGATGGTCGGCATTTCAAGGCAAAAGTGGTAGGGAGTGATAAAGAAACTGATTTGGCCCTTCTCAAGATTGATGCGCATCATCTTCCTGTTGTCCGGATTGGCGATTCCAATGAGCTTCAGCCTGGACAGTGGGTGGCTGCTATTGGTGCACCTTTCGGGTTTGACAATAGCATTACTGTTGGTATCGTTAGTGCTTTGGGTCGCATGTTGCCTAATGATCATTACGTGCCTTTTATCCAGACTGACGCAGTAGTTAATCCTGGTAATTCAGGTGGGCCTCTGTTTAACGTAAAGGGGGAAGTGGTAGGGGTTAATTCGGAAATTTATAGTGAAACAGGCGGGTATATGGGTCTGAGCTTTGCGATTCCCATCAGTATTGCCCTCAATATTGCTAGACAGATTAAAGTTTATGGTAGAGTCATTCGTGGACATATCGGCGTCATGATTCAGCAGGTGAACGATGGAATCGGAAAGGCTTTTGGTCTGAAGACACCTCAGGGGGTAATTATAAGTAAAGTGCTACCACATAGTCCGGCATATCGGGCCAATTTGCATGTTGGAGATATTGTTTTGAAACTTAATGGGCACCAAATAAACAATATTGAAGATTTTCCGTCGATGATAGCCATGACGCGCCCAGGAGACAGGGTGAAGCTTACGCTTTGGCGGAATGGGAAAGAAAAACATCTTGAAGTCCGAGTCGGTAAATGAAGTTGATTTCTGGCACAATACAGCAATGACTGACTTTTACGCCCTGATTCCTGCTGCTGGGAGTGGTAGCCGTATGCAGGGACCGACCCCAAAACAGTATTTGGAATTGCTTGGCCAACCCTTGCTTTGGCATACGCTTTCCTCCTTGATGCATCCTTTGATAACTCATGTATATATTGTACTTGCGCCAGGAGACAGTCACTTCGGCTTTATGAATACCATGGAATTCCAGGGACGCATCACGCCATTGTATTGTGGGGGGGAAAGCAGATCACAAAGCGTTATGAATGGCCTTAAGTGCCTAGAAAACCAACTTCAAGCAGATGACTTTATATTGGTGCATGATGCAGCAAGACCCTGTCTTGACAACGATAGCCTTGACAGGTTGCTTGAACTGGGAAGCAAAGATCCGGTAGGGGCGATACTAGGCCTTCCTGTCAGAGACACACTTAAGCGCATCGGACCTGACTGCACTATCGAGAATACTGTTGATCGGGAAGGGTTATGGGTGGCACAGACTCCACAGATGTTCCGCTATGGTCTTTTATGTAATGCTCTTTATTCTACGACTCACCAACCAACGGATGAAGCCCAGGCTTTAGAGGAAATGGGACAGTTTGGAAAACTGGTTGAAGGGTGTGTTGAAAACCTCAAAATTACCTGGCCTGGTGATTTGAAAATCGCAAGGCTTATTCTGGAGGCGCGCCGTGTTAAGGATCGGGCAGGGGTTTGATGTCCATGCGCTAGTACCAGATCGCCCCCTCATACTCGGAGGCGTTCTCATTCCCCATATGATGGGGCTTAAGGGCCATTCAGATGCAGACGTACTATTGCATGCACTGACTGATGCTTTATTGGGTGCTGCAGCGCTTGGGGATATAGGGCAGCATTTCCCTGATACGGACGGTATATATCGAAACGTTGATAGCCGGATTTTATTGCGTAAAGTTGTTTTTCTTCTTAACGAGAAGGGTTATTTAGTCAGAAATGTAGATGCTACGATTATTGCCCAATCTCCAAAACTTGCACCGTTTATCCATGATATGCGGCTTAATATTGCTATGGATATGGATATTGGAATTGATTGTGTCAGTGTCAAGGCAACAACCACTGAATATCTTGGTTTTACAGGGAGGAAAGAAGGCATCGCTGCACAAGTTATTGCGCTTATTGATTTACTCGGTAAATAAGCTTTTCATGTAACAAAGTTGAACGCATGAACCGTACAATTTCATTATCGCTCTCAAGGCTACCATAGGCTAGCATCAGTTTGACCCAGGCCGCTTCCACTGTCATGTTTTCAAGAGGCAATGCCCCTGCCAATCTCAGTTCCCTGGCTGAAAGATAAAGGTCACCAAAATTGTGACGTATTGGGGCAAGGTATACAGGGATATCTAGTTTTTGTGCGCGTTTGATTAAACGCATTATGGATAGTGATGAATCGGAAGGATTTGTACAGGCTGTGCCAGAGTGATAAAGATCATGCAGTATGGCCAAGGGTTTATTGCGACCCTGGAGAAAGAGACTGTATTCTAATCCGGGTTGAGGTCGAAGGTAAAGAAGCTGGTTTGAGAATTTGGCTTTTTTCAGGCTAATTTTTGGTTTTACGGGATGGATGGAGCCTCGTGTAAGGTTATATGGATGATCATGCCAGTAAAACTGGCCATTTTTCATGCATCCGAAATATGCTTCACCTAAGCTTGAGAAACTATCAGTAAAGACTGAAGCTTGCATCAGCCTGTCACCCAAGTGAATAATCGATTGCCCTAAATTGTTTTCAAAACTAACATAAACTCCCGGAAGCTTGGTGTTTTGGATGAAATCAATGGCCGCAGAGAAATTTCGTGTTCCTTCCGCACGAGGATCACTTAATGGATAATTGCTTCCTGTAATCACTACAGGTACCTTCAAATCTGACATCAAGTAACTCAAAGCAGTGGCAGTGTGGGGTAGAGTATCGGTCCCATGTGCGATTATTACTCCTGTATAATGGTTTGCATCATGCAGGGATCTGGCTAAAATCAGCCAATCCTCGGGAATCATGTTTTCACTAAGAATGCAAAGCGGCTGTCTGGTGACGAATGTGGGAATATCATGTGGCTGGAGTTGCTGGTAGCGATTAATGAGGTCGAAGCTTGCCATGGTATCAGGAGCAATGATCTGCTCTGTTTTTGTGCTACCTATTGTACCCCCAGTGAAAATTACCAGAATCTTGTTTTTTTCCATGATTATTTTGCTTTTTTGAGGAAGGCAGGCCTTCTTAAGTTTAATGGCCAATATAAATTGGCATAGGAAGTAATGAGGTTTGTGCCGGACCTGTCGGCGGATGAACAGATAGGCATATTGTTCTTTTGGAATATGCCGGCGACAACACGTTTATTTCCTGGAGTTTTTTGTGATTTCGAATAAGGCTCTATATTTGTTGATAACAACTGATTCAGTCATGGTTGTTTCATGCATGCATTATCCTTTCATTTTCGGGTAAAGATGTAATTAAGTCAGCAATATGCTCAAAATGTTTAGGGTCGAGCCCTTCTGCTGTTAGTTTAAATGCATCCTTCAGACGAAAATAATTATGTGCAAGCGTCCGTTTATATGCAGGATCATAGTGTATATTAATCAGTTCGTTGACAAGAAGTTTAAAATTTTTTACATCGATTAATTTCATCCAGTAATTGATTTTTTCATGCCCATATAATATAAAAAGACGGTTTAAAGATTGCCGCAGCAAATCGGGTTCCCGGATAAGATGGGAATAGTCTTTCATGAGTAACTCTACCCGCGCATCTATTGGCGCATCAATATGTATGCATTGGGAGTTCCACATTGTTTCAATAAGTTTTTGTGGCAGTTGCAACTGACCTATTTTTCGACTTTCAGATTCAATATACACACATTTTCGAGGATCGAGGTGAGATAAAGCGTGCCAGAGCAGGGTTTCAAACCATTTTTGTGGTGGTTGTAGAGTGTTAGGGAAACCACCTAGTACTGAGCCCCGGTGATTTGCAATCTCTTCAAGATTAATGACCTGCAGCCCCCGTTTTTCAAGTGTATTGAGAAGCTGGCTTTTTCCAGTTCCGGTTGCTCCACAGAGTATCCGAAAACTGAACAGTTCAGGTAATCGGTTTAATTCGTTTAAAACATGTTTGCGATAACTTTTATATCCCCCATCAAGTTGACAGGCTCTCCATCCAACCTGGTTGAGAACATGGGTCATGGCACCACTGCGGTTTCCCCCTCGCCAACAATAGACAAGAGGGCGCCAGTTACTGGATTTTAAGGAAAAACAGGTTGTAAGTTGAGTGCTGATGCGAGCACTGATAAGGGAGGCTCCATGTCTTCTAGCGGCAAAAGCTGATACCTGGCGGTTAATCGTGCCTATTTCGATGCGTTCCTCATTGGATAGGACTGGGCAATTAATTGCACCAGGAATGTGATCTTCTGCATATTCTGCAGGAGTTCTCACATCAATGATCTCGTCAAAGGAATTAAGTTGTGCTAGGGTTGCTTTGCCTGAAATTTTCAATAGTTGGTATGTTCCATGTCGAATATTCGGTTAACGCAGTTGTCACACGGTGGGGGTTGTGGATGCAAAATAGCTCCAGATCGACTAGCCTCAATACTTGCTGGTTTGCCCAGTCGTTTTGTGCCGCCTGAACTTTTGGTGGGTATCCAGTCAAGTGATGATGCAGCAGTCTACCAAATCAATCCATCGCAGGCTATTGTTGCAACGACTGATTTCTTTTTGCCTATTGTAGATGATCCTGAAGACTTTGGCGCTATTGCTGCCGCAAACGCCTTGTCAGATATTTATGCCATGGGGGCTACCCCAATTTTTGCATTGGCAATAGTGGGTATGCCAGTAGATGTGCTTCCAGAAAAGATTATTACCTCAATTCTAAGGGGAGGTGAAACAATATGTAATCGGGCTGGAATACCCATTGCTGGCGGTCATACTATTGATTCAAAAGAACCTTTTTATGGCCTGGTTGTTATTGGCCTTGTTCATCCAAAAAATTTGAAACGTAATGATACATCTAGACCAAATGATCTTTTGATGCTTGGGAAGCCCATTGGAGTTGGAATCTTAGGAGCGGCTCTCAAACAAGGTAAACTAGATGAGTCGGGCTATGATTCCTTGAGACGAACTGCGACCATGCTTAATATTCCGGGAAAGGAGCTTGCGCAAATTGAGGGAATTCATGCCATGACCGATGTTACCGGCTTTGGATTGATAGGACATCTTCTTGAATTATGCCGGGGCGCAAACCTAGCTGCAGAAATATCTTATTCCTCAATTCCCTTGCTACCAAAAGTTGAAGCTTATATTCGTTCAGGAATTGTTACAGGCGCATCCGGGCGAAATTTGAATGCCTGTGCAAATGAAGTGGAATTCTCATCCGGGATTTTATCCTGGCAACGGGATCTTCTGGCAGATCCGCAAACCAGCGGTGGTCTTTTACTCGCGATTGAAGAATCTGCTAAAGCGGATGCTGAAGAGATTTTCAGGACACACGGATTTACCCAGGTATCTATTATAGGACGTATGCAAGAAGGTAGCCCGCGGCTTTATATTTTACCTTAGCGATTTTTTTTAATAACTAAAATAGGTTTTTATGTCGATCCTTAAATTGAAAGTCGATTTCGCAGTAATATTGTTTACGCAAAAAAATCATGGCGTTACGATTGATACAATGTCTCGGCAGAATAATCAGTGAGATTGATTTATTGAAGAACTTATAAGAAGCTTGTCAAACTTGATCTACACTTTTTATATCAAGATAAATCTAGTTAACCACCTGTTTTAGCCATAATCCGTATGATTTTTTCTGGAGATTCATTAAATTCATGACGTTCAGGTTTAAGTTCGATAGCTTGGAGAATCATGGTTTCAAGATCTTTGTCTGTTGCACCATTTCTCAACAATGCTCCAAACTCCATTTTTTCATTTTGACCTAGGCACATGTAAAGGGTGCCATCAACAGACAGTCGAACACGATTACAGGTCGCGCAGAAATGTTGAGAAATAGGTGTAATAAAGCCCACAGTGAATCGTCCATCGGAGGATTGCAAATATCGGGCCGGTCCACCTCCTGGCAAAATTCGATCAGACAGGTTAAATCGCTCACGCAGTCTGGCCTGAACGGGCTGAAGGTTTAAATAATGTGCGTTACGCCCAGTTTCACCCATAGGCATGGTTTCTATTAGTCGTAGAATAAAGCTATTTTCCATGCAAAACATTACCATGTCTTCGATTTCATCGTCATTGACATTCTGCATGGCTACCATGTTGATCTTGATAGGGTTAAAACCCTCCTCTTTGGCGGTCATCAAGCCATTCATGACACGACTGAAGCTGTCCCGCTTTGCAATGGTCGCAAACCGGTCAGGTTTTAATGTATCCAGGCTTACATTGATGCGTTTCACTCCAGCCTTGTGTAAGGCTTGAGCATGTCGATCCAGTTGAGTGGCATTGGTCGAAATGGAAATATCATTAATTCCGGGTAGTTTGCTCAGGCGAGATACAAGTTCAGTGAGGTTTCGGCGTAAAAGAGGTTCCCCTCCGGTGACTCTGAGTCTCTTGAGGCCCAGTCTTGCGAAGACTCTAATCAGCCTTTCAATTTCGTCGAAATTAAGCCACTGTTCAGGTTCTTCAAATCCACTGAATCCTTCAGGAATACAATAGGTACACCGCAAGTCACAGCGATCAGTGACCGAAAGACGCAGGTACTCAATTGTTCTACCAAATCGATCAATTAATTCTGAAGTCATTTCATCATCCACTTGAAGAATAATGCATGTAATGCATTAACTAGTCAGGAGTGACCTGACTGATGAATTTTATCATAAAACCCGACAAAATCACTCAGCTTTTGTATTGATTTTTTTTCACAAAATGCTGGATATCCTTGGGTAATAGAAGAGGGGTATAATAAAAGCAGGTTGATTATACTTGGTACTTATTGATGAATGTATTTGGATTTGCAGGGTTTTCTGGCAGTGGTAAAACAAGGCTCATCGAACAGCTAATACCTGTTTTTGTTAAAACAGGACTGCGAGTATCACTTTTCAAGCATGCTCATCATGATTTTGATCTCGATGTCCCTGGAAAAGATTCATGGCGTCATCGCCAGGCAGGTTGTACCGAGGTTATGGTAAGCTCTTCAGCCCGTTGGGCTATTATGCACGAACTTAGAGGAGACCAGGAACCCGGATTGGATGAACAGCTTCGACATATGTCGCCTGTAGATCTGGTTCTGGTTGAAGGATTCAAACGTGAGCCCATTCCAAAACTAGAAATTTGGCGCCCTGAAGTAGGCAAACCCCTTCTTTACCCTGAAGATACTCATATTATCGCCATTGCTTCAACACAATCTCTGGATTGCCTGTTACCCCAGTTCGATCTCGATGATCCCTACGCGATTGCAGGTTTTATCATGCGATATTTTGGTTTTATGGAGTCTGCCTATGCTTAGGATTCTGTATTTTGCACGATTAAGAGAAACGTTTTGTTTGTCGTTTGAGGAGATCCCTTCTGAATCAATTAATACCGTGTCTGATCTCAAATTCATGCTAGCTCAGCGCGGAGGAGTATGGTCTCGTGAGCTTGCTTCGGATCGAGCAGTACGTGTAGCCGTTAACCAAGAAATGGCTCATGATGGAGACGTCATCCGCGAAGGGGATGAAATCGCTTTGTTTCCTCCTGTAACAGGTGGTTAAATGTATATTATTGTTCAAGAAAACGACTTTGACATTGATTCTGAAATAACCAGATTATACCAAGGTAACCCTGCTATTGGGGCAGTGGCAAGTTTTGTAGGTCTTGTTAGGGCTGAAGCTGACAATCCCGTTAACGCCTTGACCCTTGAGCACTATCCAGGTATGACGCAAAAGTCATTGGAAAGCATTGCAAATGAAGCACTGGATCGTTTTAATATTATGGACGTCACCATTATTCACCGTACCGGTTTTTTGATCCCTGGGGATCGTATTGTACTGGTTATTACAGCTGGAGGTCATCGTGAACAATCATTTCTTGCCTGTGAATTTATAATGGATTATCTAAAAACCTCTGCGCCTTTTTGGAAAAAGGAAACTTCGCCTACAGGGAGCCATTGGGTAGAAGCACAGAAAAAAGATGATGTCGCTTTTTCGAGGTGGGGTGATGATAATATGAAAAATTTAAAAAGAGATTTTAAGGCGTAACTTCAAAAGGATCGCGTAAAAGGAAGTGAAGGGGGCAGGTGCGGCTCCAGTTCAGAAGCTCGGTCATTTCAGGCCCAGTTATTGGACGGCTAAAAAGATACCCCTGCATTCCATCACACCTTAGAGTTCTTAGGAAATCAAGTTGGGTTTGAGTCTCAACACCTTCAGCAATCAGGTTCAGGTTAAGACCATGGGCCATTCCAATGACTGCTGTGACAATACTGGCATGATCACCTCCTTGACTTATGTCATCTATAAACGTTTTGTCTATTTTTAGGGTATTGATGGGTAGTTTTCTCAGATAGTTTAGGCTTGAATAACCAATCCCGAAATCATCCAGCGAAATTTTGACTCCTGACCCATTTAGAACCTTGAGTTTTTGAATGTTGTTTTCAATATCGATCATGATGTCAGTTTCAGTGATCTCAAGCTCCAGGTGATGGCAGTTCAACTGATTGTTTTTAATCGTTTCAAGTATCATTTCAACGAAATCTGGTTGTTCGATCTGCTGCGCGGATAGGTTAACTGCAAGTATGAGTTCGTTGAACCCCAAATCATGCCACAGACGCAACTGCTTACAGGCTTCATTCAATATCCATTTACCAAGCGGAACAATTAGGCCAGTTTCTTCAGCAATGGGAATGAATTGGTAAGGGTACAGCATCTGTCGCTCTGGATGTAACCAGCGTACAAGGGTTTCAACACCTGTAATGGATCCACTGCTGATATCAACTTGAGGCTGAAAATAAAGAGTAAATTCCTGACGTTCTATAGCCTTGCGAAGATTGTTTTCTAGAGCCAGACGGTCCGTGAGGTAATTTTGTATGGAGGGTGTGTAGAACTGGTACTTGATGCTGTTTTTTTCTTTGGCTAGGTGCATGGCCAGAATTGCATTTTTCATCAGAAGTTCAGGGGTTTCTCCGTCATCAGGCCAACGGGTAATCCCTAAGCTTATGCGGCAGAAAATTTCCTGCCCATCAATTAAAAAAGGTCTCTTGACCAGGTTAAGCAATTCTTCGGCAAGTTTGGTTAGCTCGAGGTCATTTTCTGACTTAGATAATAAAATGGCAAACTGATCACTACCCATGTGGGCTAGAAGTGAATTTTCAGGAAGGCATTTTGCTGTTCGTGCGGCAATATCAATTAATAGCTTTTCTCCATTTGTCTCGCCTAGCGTGTCTTTAAGAATTTGAAATTGGTCGATATCGAGAATTAAAATGGCAATGGGGGTGCGGGAACGACTTGCATGGCGAATTTGTCGTAAAAGTTCTTCTTCAAATTTCGCGCGTCCTGGAAAACCGGCCAGAAGGTTATGAAAAAGGCGAAAATCAACTTGCCGGTTCTGCCTGCCTGAATGGGTTGCATCCTGCGCTATGCAATAAATTTCACTCTGGATATTGTCTTCATCTTTTGTAAGTAGACGAATATGTAGAGCACCGGAGCGGGGCAGTTCCTGGTTTAGTTCTACATTCAGGTGCACGGGTTCCCCTGGATTTTTAACAAATCCGTTAAACATGGCATCAAAACGCGATCGATCCAATTCAGCCAGAAGGTCGCGAAAAGGTAGACAAGAAAGATCCTGGTTACAAAGTCCCAGATGTTCAAGCATTCTTGCATTGACGAAACGGAGTGCACCCGTTTCATCCAGGGTAAAAAGTAGATCCGGACTTTCATCGACAAATAATTTGAGCCAGGTTCGAGATTGATTTACTTGTTGGTTCGCAAGGTTTGCCTGAGTGCGAATTCGCTGGTAGTTCAGTGCGTTTGCAACCCGTTTTATCAATAATTCAGGCTCATAAGGTTTGCTAATAAAGTCATATGCGCCTTTGCGAAGAGCGAAGATAGCTGATTCAATAGTGGATAAACGGGATGCGACGATTAACGGGCAAGTTTCACTGATTGCATGATATGCATTCCAGATAGTTGAATGTTCTTGCTCCGCCTGGTTGAGATCCAGGATGATTAATTGGTATTCGTGCTGCTGTAACATTTGCACGCCCGAACGACAGTCCGTTGCAGTATGGGCAGTATGACCTTGTAACATCAGGAGGGATTTAAGGCTATAAAGCTGATGGGGATCATTGTCAATAACTAGAATAGAAGATACCGGAGGTGTACTGGATTGAGATAACCCTGCAGGGATTTCTTTATTGACAGACATGAATGTCCCAACAACACTTTTATAATTATGGGTATTTTCTTTCTGGCCCGCTTTTTTTACAGACAGCTAATATTTTCTTGCTTGGCAAGCGAAGTCAGCACTAGCACATTCTGCCGATAATAATTCGTTTATGCAACCTTTCCTAGCATTTTGCCCGATTTTTATGGATTGAACAATTGGCATTTGATATATCCTTTTCTCAAAATTTCTGGAAGTCGCGGGACTAGGCCTGTTTCTGATAAAATGATTGCTTGTGTTTTTGAAAAAAAGATGACTGGTCATGCAATATATTCGCGCAAGTAATGTTCTCTCACCTTTTCGCGCAGAAAAGCTATTATTTGCAGCAAGATCGCTGATTCCTGATCTTTCTGCGATTCATGCAAAATATTTTTATTTTTTTGATTTGAACGAACCTCTTTGTTTAGCTGATAAAGCAAGGATCGAAGAAATTCTGGGAGATTGTGATCCAAAAGATGAAATCCAGCCTAACGGGTTATTTCTTTTGGTTACCCCACGTCCGGGCACGATCTCACCCTGGTCATCCAAGGCTACCGACATACTTATTCATTGTGGCATGAACAAGGTAAGGAGGATAGAGCGAGGGCGGGGTTATTATATCGAGGGTGATTTTGATGAATCCATGACTAAAACACTTTACCCACTGATTCACGATCGCATGACTGAAGTGATTCTGTCAAATTTAGAAGAATCGAAAGTATTATTTACTCATGTCCCACCCAGGCCTCTTACGCATATTGATTGTTTAGGAGGGGGGAAGGAAGCACTCGGTGAAGCAAATTCATCTTTAGGTCTTGCGCTTTCAGGGGACGAAATTGGATATCTTCTTAATGTTTTTATCCAGCTCGGAAGAAACCCCACTGATGTTGAATTGATGATGTTTGCACAGGCGAATTCTGAGCATTGCCGTCATAAAATCTTTAATGCAGATTGGCTAATCGACGGCCTGCCCATGAAAGATTCCCTGTTTTCCATGATACGTAATACTCACGCATGTCATCCTGAAGGCACAATTGTTGCCTATTCAGACAATGCAGCCATTATGAAGGGACATCGGGTTGCCAGATTTTCTCCCTTTTCTAATGGTACGGTTTATGGCTATGTTGAAGATGAGATGCATATTCTCATGAAGGTGGAAACACATAATCATCCGACAGCTATTTCTCCTTTCCCTGGTGCCGCCACGGGTGCGGGTGGAGAAATTCGCGATGAGGGCGCTACGGGACGGGGTGCAAAATCAAAAGCAGGCCTGATAGGGTTTAGTGTTTCAAATCTCTATCTTCCTGATGATATCAAACCATGGGAAAGAGAATTTTATAATCGGCCTGAAAGAATTGCTTCAGCACTCGAAATCATGCTCGAAGGACCAATTGGTGGAGCTGCATTCAATAACGAATTTGGTCGACCGGTACTGGGAGGTTATTTTCGAACTTATGAAGATACAGTTAATGGTGTAAGGCGTGGTTATCATAAGCCAATCATGGTGGCAGGAGGTATGGGGACAGTATCGGCGCGGTCAGCCTTCAAAGCAGATCTTCCTGAAGGGAGCCTTTTAATTCAGCTTGGAGGCCCTGCGATGCTGATTGGGTTTGGAGGGGGGGCAGCTTCATCAATGGCAACCGGGACCAATGCCATAGATCTTGACTTCGATTCTGTCCAGAGAGGAAATGCAGAAATGCAAAGACGTGCTCAGGAAGTAATTGATCACTGTGCACTCATGCTAGATGATAATCCGATATTGTCAATCCATGATGTTGGGGCAGGTGGATTATCCAATGCGTTTCCTGAGCTCGTAAATGATGCAGGACGGGGCGCGTATTTTAATTTGCGTGCCATTCCAAATGAAGAGTCTGGAATGACGCCTATGCAAATTTGGTGTAATGAGGCCCAGGAACGATATGTAATCGCTATTGCTCCATCAAGTTTTGAATTATTTAAAGTAATTTGTGACCGAGAGCGATGCCCTTTTGCAGTTGTGGGTAAGGTTGGGCATTCCCCTCATTTGACTGTTGAGGATCCCCTTTTTAATAATTTGCCAGTCGATCTTGATCTGTCGGTTATGTTTGGCAAACCACCAGGCCTGAGCCGTAAGGTTTTTCATGAATATCCTGAATTTAAACCTCTTTGTTTCGATGGTATCTCTCCAGAAGAAGCTTTGTTCCGTGTGTTGGAGTTACCTGCCGTATCTGACAAGACCTTCCTTGTTACTATTGGGGACAGGACCGTGGGTGGGCTTACCTATCGTGATCAGATGGTTGGGCCTTGGCAGGTACCGGTTTCAGATGTTGCAGTAACAGCTGCTGGATTTAGAAGTTTCGCAGGTGAAGCCATGGCGATGGGAGAAAGATCACCTATCGCTCTTATCGACGCGTGTGCTTCAGGGCGTATGGCAGTTGCTGAGGCCATTACGAATATCGCAGCTGCTCCAGTTGAATTTCTGGAGCAGGTTAAACTGTCGGCAAACTGGATGGCTGCTTCAGGTCATCCGGGTGAAGATGCTGCTCTTTATGATACCGTAAAAGCATTGGGAATTGAATTTTGTCCGGCTTTGGGATTATCTATTCCTGTAGGTAAGGATTCATTGTCCATGAAGTCAGTTTGGCAGGATCAGGCTGAAGAAAAGGCGGTAATCTCTCCATTATCCTTAATTGTTTCTGCTTTTGTAGCGATACCAGATATCCGTGACACTCTAACACCCCAGCTTGTAGCTGAAGAGAGCGTGCTTTATTTGATTGATTTAGGAGAAGGGCGTAACCGTCTTGGTGCTTCAGCGCTAGCACAAGTGTATAACCAGGTAGGGGAAGTATGCCCGGATATTGACAACCCTGCTTTACTCGCTTCCTATTTTAAGGCAATACAACAACTTAATAAGGAAGGCCTGATTCTGGCTTATCATGATCGTTCAGACGGAGGCCTAGCTGTTTCAGTATGCGAAATGATGTTTGCTTCTCATGTTGGCGTAACCCTGGGAGTAGATTCTACCGATTTACTCGCATTTTTGTTTTCCGAAGAAGCTGGAGGGATAGTTCAGGTGCATTTGAAGGATATTTCCAGGGTTGAGGGAATTTTCAGGGCCCTGAATCTTGATCGGGTTACACATTGCATTGGTCAGATCAATAATGAAGACAGTTTGATTGTACGTCATGGCAATCGGGAAATTATTCATGCTACCCGAGTGAGTCTGGCTCGCTCCTGGTCACGGCTATCGCATTCAATGCAGGCCTTACGGGATAATAGTGAATGTGCAGATGAGGCATATGATAATCTGCTGGATAAAAAAGACCATGGGCTTCGTTCCGAATTGACTTTTGATTTAGACATGGATGTTGCTGCTCCGTTTATTTCCATACAAAATCGCCCCCAAATAGCAATTCTGCGTGAGCAGGGCGTTAATGGTCACGTTGAAATGGCTGCTGCATTTGATTGGGCTGGTTTTACAGCTGTAGATGTGCATATGAGTGATATTGTATCTAAACGTATTTCTCTAGAATCTTTTCAAGGGTTTGCGGCTTGTGGTGGATTTTCATATGGGGATGTGCTTGGTGCTGGTGCGGGTTGGGCCCGATCCATACTTTTTAATGAAGAGATGCGTGAAACTTTTGTTAAATTTTTTACACGCAAGGATACATTTGCATTGGGAGTCTGCAATGGTTGCCAGATGATGAGCCATCTTTCTTCATTAATTCCTGGCGCACAGGGTTGGCCTAAATTTTTGCGAAACCGAAGTGAACAGTTTGAAGCAAGGCTTGTTAATGTGATTATAGAGAAAAGCCCATCCTTGTTTTTTACACAGATGGAAGGTTCAGTAATGCCTGTTGTTGTTTCGCATGGTGAAGGTCGTGTTGAATTTACAGAAGAATCTCCTCAGGCAGCACCCGTGATGCGATTTGTTGATGGTAATCTGGAAACTACCTTGAGATACCCTGCAAATCCAAATGGTTCTCCAGGAGGAGCGACAGGTTTTACAACAGATGATGGACGTTTTACCATCCTTATGCCTCACCCGGAAAGAGGGTTTCGCGCTTCTCAGTTTTCGTGGAAACCTGAAATCTGGGGTGAAAATTCTCCCTGGTTACGCATGTTCCAGAATGCGCGGGTTTGGGTAGGCTAGTCAGGTAGGTAAAGGATAAGGTGACCGCTGTGAAAACAGAGACCCTGAGTCTCTTTCTTGCTGCCTTCACATAGAGCTTGTGCTAGGCCCGGTTACAGGCCTGGTTGCGGGAGATTGCGTCAAATTTGTAGTTGTGTGGAAGTCCTGTTAGGGGCAGCTGGACGACAGCATGTTTTAATCAATTAGGCTACAAGTCTGCTTATCTCACGTTTTGCCGTATGAGTTGATTCATCTTTTTCGTTAGCTATGTTCATTCCTTGGGCGTAGACGAAAGTAATATCGCTAATACCAACTAGCCAGAAAAATGAACGGATTTGACCTGAAAGACTGTCGTGTTCACTTCCTGCGAATTTGCCACCCTGAGCTGATAGGATAAATGCCTTACGTCCTGCCAGAAGGCCAATAGGGCCATTAGGACTGTAATTGAAGGTTATTCCAGCTCGTGCAACATGATCAATCCACGCCTTGAGAGTTGAAGGAATGCCAAAATTGTACATGGGCACTCCGAGCACAATAGTATCAGAATCAACAATTTCCTTGATAAGTTCATCTGAGCGTGTTACTGCTTTTCGTTGGTTGATAGACTGCTCTTCTGCTGGGGTAAAAAAACCATTTATGACATTTTCATCAATATGCGGGATCGGAACTGATGCCAGGTCGCGGTCGATGATTTTACCTTTGGGATGAGTGCGCTGCCATTCACTAACAAAGTGATCGACGAGTTGGCGGGAATTTCCGCTTGCCAGGATGCTCGTGTTTATTTTAAGAAGAGTGGACATATTTTCTCCATTGACCAGTTAATGAAGTCATTTTATAGTTTAATTTTTAAATTAAAAAGCCTAATATTTTGATTAAATCAATCGAAAATATTGATGTAAAAATACCTCGTGTAACCCTTGAGCAATGGAGGATATTTGATGCCATTGTACGATTTGGCGGTTATGCTCAAGCAGCGGAAGCATTGAACAAAAGTCAGTCCTCGCTGAGTTACATGATTGGCTGCATGCAGGAGCAACTTGGCTTTTCAGTATTTAAGCTTGAAGGAAGACGGGCAAGACTCAATTCTGCAGGAGAGTCATTATTGCGTTATGCACGTGAACTCTTGACAGATGCTTTAGAAATTGAAGAGGTGGCCGCATCCTTAAAAAAGGGATGGGAGTCTGATATCTATCTCGCAGTTGAGGCTGCATTGCCTTATGAAATTATGACTGAAACCTTGCGGATTTTCATGCCACAGGCAAAAACTACAGAAGTAAAAATTGCAGAGGAAGTGTTGTCAGGCACTGAAGAGGCGCTTGTGCAGGGAGATGCAGATCTTGCAATTACAAGTACTGTACTGCCAGGATTTATGGGTGAACATTTATTGTCATTGATTTTTGTTCCTGTTGCACATCCTGAACATCGCTTGCATCATTTGGGTCGATCGCCAGAATTAGAAGATTTAATGCGTGAAGTGCAAGTGGTGGTAAGTGATTCAGGCCTACGACAACCTAGAGACAGCGGCGTTTTTGGTACGACTCACAGGCTTACCCTGACAACTGGTGAGGCCAAGCTGGCAATGATACGTGCTGGTATAGGATTTGGCTGGTTGCCATTGCATTCAGTTGTAAATGATTTTGAAAGCGGAACCCTGAAAGTCATTGAACTGATAGAAGGCAGGCAGCGAGAAGTGCCACTCTATCTTGTATTAGGTAAGTCACGTTTTGCAGGCCCGGCAACACTTTTATTAGCCGAATGTATTCGAAATGCAGTAAAAAAAGTTAGCCTGGAAGGAATAAGGATTATAAAGTCCATTTAAAAGTTTAAATATATGCAGTAAAAAATATTAATAGCGATTAAGTAAAAAAAGGGTGGCCTGAAGAGCCACCCAAAGTTTTTTTAAACCCGATTATCTGGCAGGATCCTGAATTTGTGCCTTACTTTTCAGTTCAGCAATCGCCTGTGTAATTTGCTGCTGCTGTAGACGTTGAGTGAGCTGTGGCTTCACTTGGTCAAAAGGAGGGGGCTGTAAGTTCTGAACATCATCTAGTTTAATTATATGCCAACCATACTGGGTATGTACTGGCTGGTGAGTATATTGACCTTTTTTTAGTTTCATCATTGCCTGGGCAAAGGGAGGTACGACACTAGTAGGGACAATCCAGTTGAGTTCCCCACCTTTGGCGGCAGAACCTGAATCCTTGGATTTTGCTTTGGCAAGTTTTGCAAAATTTGCACCATGTTCTAGGGATTTGATTATGGACTCCGCCTCAGCCTTGGTTGGTACAAGAATATGGCTAACTTTGTATTTTTTGTCCCCTATGGCCGCCTTCATCTGATTGTACTCAGTCATGAGTTGTGCTTCTGTAGGGGGATGTTTTGAAAGATAATCCTGTAAATAGGCATGAATCAGAACATCCTGCCGAGACATCTCAAGTTCGTTAGCGATTTGTGGATTCTGATCCAGATTAGCTTTTAAGGCCGCGTTGGTGAGTAACTGTCTTGCTATTAGATCTTCATGGATGCTCTTGATGAGATCAGGCGTAACTTTTTCGCCTTGTGCGGTATGCTCTGCTATTAGCATATTGACAAGACCTTGCTTGATGGGTGTTCCATCTACAATAATGGCTGGTTTATCTGCTGTAGCAGAAGAGGTAGCCGTGGCAGGGGCCGCATTCTGTGCCTGACAGGCAGTCAATGCCATAAGGCTGCCTATGATGGTTAATAGAATACGTGTTTTTAAAGTAGGCATAACGATTCCTCTAGGTTAAAAATTATCCGTACTAGTATGAGCATCAATGCTCAATGCATGGATTTTATTGTGCATTAAATCATTAAGTAGATCATATATCAGGCGATGTCGTTCAATTAACGACAAACCAGAAAAACACTTGCTAACAATATGCAGATGATAATGGCCACCTTGAAGTGACCCTGCATGACCTATATGCATCTGACTTTCATCTTCAACTTTAATCATTGTGGGATTGAGTTTAGCAAGACGTAGACAAATTTCATCTGTAATCATGATTAAAAAGTCGGCTTGAATGGCTTAATTGAGATCTCCTTGTATACACCGGATGTCATGAAAGGGTCCGCATGCGCCCAGGCTTTTGCTTCTTTAATGGAATTAAATTCACAGATGATAAGGCTTCCACTGAAGCCATCCGTTCCTTCGTTTGGGAAAGGTCCTGCTAGCAGAAGTCTGCCTGCTTCTTTGAGTTCAGTCAATCTGGCTGCATGTGCTGGCCGTTCTTTTAGTCGTTTTTCGAGACTGTTGGGAGCATCTTCACAGAAGATTGCATAAAGCATTATTCATGCTCCTTTACGTAGCGGGAAAGCATCATTGTCTGGATGATAATGAAAAATACCATAAGTCCTAATGTGCCAAATAATTTGAAATCCACCCAGATAGCGGTGGGATAATGAGCTGCTACATACCAGTTGGCGCCCCCAAGTAGAAAAAAGAAAAGAGACCAGCTAAGGTTAAGTTGACGCCAGGCAACCGGTGGCAAATCAAGCTGTTTTTTCATGATGTTTTGCATCAGGTTTTTCCGGAAGCCAAATTGTGAGAGCGCAAGCGTAGCTCCCATAATCCAATATAGGATAGTAGGTTTGATTTTGATGAAAGTTTCATCATGAAAAAAGAGTGTTGCTCCGCCAAAAACAGTTACTAGGATGAAGCTTACCCAAAGCATGGGATCAATCTTTCCATGTCGTAGGTAGGCATAGAAAATTTGAGCAATTGTCGTGATTATAGCTACCGTAGTGGCAACATATATGCCACTAACTTTAAAAGCAATAAAAAAAAGAATGATGGGAAATAAATCAAACAGGAGTTTCATTTAGAAGTGAAGTGCTCAATAGGGTTATTAAATAGCGTAATATTCTGGATTCGCCAGCTGTAATTCGTGCATTGCTATTCTGCAACGTTATTGCGTTGGATTCAATGGTAAAGCATTATTTTTATAAATTTCAGGATATGACGAATGCCTTGGCACGCGGAATGTACTGAAATGATGTACAATTAAAATATGAATCTTATAGATCTACATAGTCATTCGACTGCGTCAGATGGACTTTTGTCTCCTTCCGCTCTGGTTGAACTTGCTGCGAGTAGTGGGGTAGAAATTCTTGCCTTAACTGATCATGATGATGTTTCCGGATTAGAGGAAGCTTGTATTGCTGCGGATAAATGCAACATTCATTTTATAAGGGGGGTTGAAATATCGGTCAGCTGGCGTGGCCATACATTGCATATTATAGGGCTACAGATTGATTCGGACCATCCCGTTTTAATTTCGGGTCTTGCTGAACTTCGTGCCGGCCGTAAAATTCGCGCAGAGCGCATAGCTGATTCTCTTGCCAAAGCCGGGATCAATGGTGCTCTTGAAGGAGCACAAAGACACGCAGGCAATCCTGAAATTCTAAATCGCACTCATTTTGCCCGGTATCTTGTTGAAGCAGGTTATGCTTCTAGTATGCGCACAGTCTTCAATAGGTTTATGTCAGGTGGGAAGCCAGGGCATGTAAAGCATGAGTGGGTACAGATGGGTGATGCAATAAGTTGGATTTGTGCTAGTGGAGGACAAGCTGTTCTAGCACACCCAGGCCGTTATGTTTTAAGTGATGTAGAGATGTGCGAGTTACTTGGTGAGTTCCGAAGCCTTGGAGGCAGAGGAATTGAGGTTGTAACGGGCTCCCATAGACCTGATCAATATCCTGTATTTGCAAAGCTAGCCATACAATTTGATTTGCTTGCTTCTATCGGTTCAGATTATCATGGGCCGGGTGAAAACCGTTTTCCTTTGGGCAGGTTACCAGAACTGCCTTCAGGGGTTACCCCGATTTGGCGGGACTGGCCCGAAGTGGTTGTTTAATGGCGCAGTTTTTTTCTATACACCCTCAAAACCCTCAATTACGGTTATTGCGTCAAGCTGCATCTTTGCTTGACTCAGGGGGTCTCATTGCCTACCCGACAGATTCGAGTTATGCGCTTGCTTGTGCATTGGAACACAAGGAGGCACAGGTAAGCATTAGAAGGCTTCGTGGATTAACTGAAGATCACCCATTTAGTCTTATCTGTCATGGTTTGGCGGATATATCAGTCTATGCCCATCTTGACAACCGTATTTATAGGTTACTGAAAACAGCAGTTCCTGGTCCCTATACATTCATACTTGCGGTCAATCGCAAGGTTCCAAGGCGTGTGTTGCATGTGAGGCGAAGTGTTATGGGGTTTCGTATTCCTGATCATCCGGTTGTACAAGCTTTGCTTTCTGTCTATGGAAGGCCGTTTTTAAGTTCTACACTATGGTTACCTGAACTGGGAGCACCCTTTTCAGATGCCAATGATATTCGCATTAAACTTGAGCATGATGTGGATTTGATTCTTGATGGTGGCCCTTCTGGTAACGTCCCGACTACTGTTATTGATTTGTCAGGCACTGAACCTGTACTGCTGAGGGCTGGAGCTGGCGATTTAAGTCCTTTTGGATTATCGAATGAACCCTGAACTGATACAAACTATAGCCATCAGTGCACTTCCGCTGATATTTGCAATTACCCTGCATGAAGCAGCACATGGTTATGTTGCAAGTCGTCTGGGAGACAAGACTGCATGGATGCTTGGTCGTGTCACTCTGAATCCCATTGCCCATATTGATCTGGTTGGAACCATCCTTATGCCTCTTGTTACAATGTTATTCGGTGGCATCATTTTTGGTTGGGCCAAACCGGTGCCAATTAATTTTAATAATTTGCGAAATCCCAAACGCGACATGCTGTGGGTGGCTATCGCGGGCCCGGGTAGTAATCTTATCCAGTGTCTGCTTTGGGCGGTTATAGCTAAATTTGCCTTGATAATCCCTGGCAATGCCTTTACAACACCTATGTATCTGATGGGGAGGGCGGGGATAGAAATTAATTCCGTATTCATGATGCTAAACATTTTGCCAATTTTACCTCTTGACGGTGGCAGGGTGCTAACCAGTCTTTTACCAGGGCCTCTGTCTTATAAATACTCTCGAAGTGAGCCGTATGGCCTTATCATTTTGGTGCTACTTCTTTTTACGGGTGTGCTTGGCCATATTCTTTTCCCTATGGTAGATGCGAGTGTCAATTTGATATTTAGCCTGTTCAACCTACAGTAAGGAGCCGTATTTCATGTTTGTCGATCGTGTTGTCTCCGGCATGCGTCCAACAGGATCTCTCCATCTGGGTCACTATCATGGAGTTCTTAAAAACTGGATTAATCTCCAGGATCAATATGACTGCCTTTTTTTTGCTGCTGACTGGCATGCTCTAACAACTCATTATGAAACGCCCGGGGATATTCAAGATAATGTTCTACAAATGATGATTGATTGGCTGGCATGTGGGATTAATCCCTCTAAAGCTGTACTTTTTGTTCAGTCGAGAGTGCCTGAACATGCTGAACTTCATTTGCTGCTTTCCATGATTACCCCATTAGGGTGGCTGGAGCGCATGCCAACATATAAGGATCAACAAGAAAACATAAGGGATAAAGACCTTTCTACCTATGGTTTTTTGGGATACCCCCTATTGCAGGCTGCAGATGTACTGATTTATCGTGCCAATCTGGTTCCTGTTGGAGATGATCAGGTGCCTCACATTGAATTTACCCGTGAAATTGCCCGCCGATTTAACCATCTTTATGGCCGTGAGCAAGGATTTGAGGAGCGTGCACGTGAAGCAATTCGTAAGATGGGCAATAAAAAGGGGAAACTCTATGAACAACTCAGGAACCGTTATCAGGAACAAGGCGATACTGATGCCCTGGAAGCTGCCCGTGCTTTGCTGACTGAACAGCAAAATCTTAGCATTGGTGACAGGGAGCGTTTGTTTGGCTATCTGGAAGGGGGCGGAAAGATGATACTTTCAGAGCCACATTCACTTTTGACATCGGAATCACGTATGCCGGGGCTTGATGGGCGAAAAATGTCCAAATCATATGGAAATACTATAGCCCTGCGTGAGGATGCTTCTTCAGTTACGGATAAAATCCGACGTATGCCAACCGATCCCGCACGCGTTCATCGAAATGATCCAGGTAGTCCTGAAATTTGCCCCGTGTTTTTTTTGCACCAGGTTTATACACAGGAAACTGTTCATAACTGGGTACGTAAGGGATGTACAGAGGCAAGTATAGGATGTCTGGATTGCAAGCAGCCACTTATAGACGCCGTTCTTAAAGAACAAGAACCGATTCGTGACCGAGCGCAGGCATACCTCGATGATCCCCTTCTTGTACGTGGAATAATCAGCGATGGGTGCGATAAGGCACGTAGCCTTGCAATTGAGACAATACGCGATGTCCGTGAAGTTATGGGTCTGAATTATGGGGCGACATGATGGCTAATTATTCCCGTTCTCCATATTGTCAAACTGACAAGCATGCCAGACGAACAAAATCTGCTGACAGATCAGGATCTTTTCCATCTCGAGACAAATACCCCACTTCACCTCAAAATTTGCCCAGTGAGAAGTTGCACAAGAAATTGGCCCAGGTAGGGCTTGGATCTCGCAGGGAAATGGAGGCAATGATTCTTGATGGTAAGATTGAAGTCAATGGAAAGGTTGCGACTGTAGGTCAGCGTATCGGACCTCAAGACAGAATTTATATTAATCGTCGACCGGTCAAGATAAATTTTGATCGCCCACTTCCACAGGTCCTGCTTTATTATAAACCTGAAGGCGAAATTGTAAGCCGGCATGATCCGGGTGGGAGACCGAATGTTTTTCAGGCACTACCTCCAGTAAAGGGTGGAAAATGGATTGCTATCGGCCGTTTGGATTTCAACACTAGTGGACTTATGCTGTTTACAACTAATGGGGAGCTTGCAAATTTTATGATGCACCCCAGTCATGAGGTTGAGCGCGAATATGCAGTACGTCTCATTGGGAACTTGACCCCAAGTCTAATTGAGAAACTTTGCCATGAAGTCTTACTGGAAGATGGACCGGCGCATTTTGATACTGTTACTGACAAAGGAGGGTTGGGAACGAACCATTGGTATCATGTAAGCCTAAAAGAGGGGCGTAACCGTGAGGTGCGCCGGATATTTGAGGCAGTAGGTCTTGCTGTCAGCAGGCTTATCCGTATAAAGTTTGGTCCCATTGCATTACCATCTAGACTTAAACGGGGACAGTATCTAGATCTGGGTGAAAGTGATATCCGTGATCTTCTGCGCTGGGCCGGTTTCGCCATGCCAGACTATACTCCCCAGCGCAATGGGGAAGGAACGCGTCACACTCGACGCTAAGTTTTGAGGGCGTTTGCTTCAATAAGGCATACATACTCATCTCCTGACACAGTGTCTAGCCATGTGACCTCAAGTCTTGGCCAGGTCATACAGAATTCAGCCCGGTTATGGCCGATTTCTAATAGGATGAGACCATTCTTTGTAAGGTATTTTGGTGCATTGTCAAGGAGAATTTTTACGTGCTCCAGCCCATCTGTTCCAGACTCCAAAGCGATAGAAGGTTCCCGCTGATATTCAGGAGGAAGAGTCTTCATGCCTTGCGCGTTTACATAGGGTGGATTGCAAACAATGAGATTGTATTTTCCCTTAAGCGGCGCGAGCATGTTTCCTTCATGAAGAGTTATGCGTTTTGAAAGTCCATAACTTTCAATATTCAGGTTTGCTACTGTCAAGGCCTCAACTGAAATGTCCACGGCGTCTACATGAGCTTCAGGGAATTGGCATGCCAAAAGAACTGCCAGACATCCTGAGCCCGTACAGATATCAGCTATTCGTTTAAACTCCTGTTGAGGTTGCAGGAAACCAGGTGGATCATTGATTATTTCGGCAATGAATGATCGTGGCACAATTACCCGTTCATCGACATAAAAAGAAAAATTTCCTAACCATGCTTCATGTGTGATATAGGCTACAGGCAAACGTTTTTGTGTTCGGGTTTTTATGACATTAAGTGCAGACTCAATTTCTTTGGGTAACAGCCTTGCATCCAGAACGTGTTCAAAATAATCGTGAGGTAGGTGTAATGTATGGGTTAAAAGGTAAGCCGCTTCATCCCACGCATTGCTAGTGCCATGCCCAAAAACCAAGGAATTTTCGGTAAAACGGCTAACTGCAAAGCGCATCAGGTCTCTCAGGGTTTTGAGGGTATCTAAAGCCTCTCCGTGTTCCAGCATTAGTCCTCCAGTAGCACCTTTAAAGTTTTTGCATAGATCTCGGTAAGCCGTTCGATATCTTCAATATCAATGTACTCGTCCACTTTATGGATGCTTGAATTTATTGGTCCGAATTCAACAACCTGCGAACATATATCAATAATGAAGCGGCCATCAGAGGTTCCGCCGCTTGTAGAAAACTTAGGAGTAATCCCTGTTACTGATGAAATCGCTTGTTTAAGAATTTCTGTAAGATGTCCATTCGGTGTCAGAAACGGTAACCCTGACAGGGACCATTTCAATGAATATTTTAAGTCATGTTGATTCAAAATTGATTCTGTCTGAGCTTTAATTGATATAGGCGTTAAGGCGGGAGAAAAACGAAAATTGAATTCGGCGACAAGCGAGTCAGGAATGACATTATTTGCACCTGTTCCTGCATGTATATTAGAAATCTGGAAGCTGGTTGGAGGGAAATAATCATTGCCCTTATCCCATTCAGTTCGGGTAAGTTCGGCAAGTGCAGGCACTGCACCATGAATTGGGTTTATTGCAAGATGTGGATATGCGATGTGACCTTGGATGCCATGGACAGTCAAATAGCCGGATAGTGAACCTCTACGCCCGTTTTTTATAGTATCACCCAGTTGTTGTTCCGAGGTGGGTTCACCCACTATGCAATAATCAATATGTTCATTACGCTTTTTTAACATCTCTACCAAAAGAACAGTTCCATTTGTCGCTGGCCCTTCTTCATCGGATGTGAGAAGAAGACCAATTGAGCCTGAACTTTTTAGGGAAAAAGTTAGCTGGCGTTCGATGGCACAGATAAATGCAGCAAGAGAAGCTTTCATGTCGGCAGATCCACGCCCATAAAGCTTACCTTCTCGTATGCTGGGAATGAATGGATCGCTATGCCATGCTTCTGATGGGCCTGGAGGGACGACATCAGTATGGCCTGCAAAAACAACCAGGGGTGAGCCTGTGCCTCGTCTAGCCCATAGGTTGGCAACTCCATTAGATACAAGTGTTTCGCAATTGAATCCCATGGGTTTAAGATAATTTACGATTAATTCCTGACATCCTGCATCATCAGGTGTCACTGAACGACGTTCTAGCAGGGCTTTACATAGCGATAGAGGGTTATTCATTCCTTCTCCGGGAAATAATGGCTCCAGACTTCAGGATTGAAGCCAACAAGTATGTTTTCACCCTGCTCTACAACAGGCCTGCGTATGAGAGAGGGGTGTAACTGCATAAGCTCGATGGCTCCACTCATGTCCTTAACGTTTTCTTTTTCTTCTGGTTTAAGTTTTTTCCAGGTCAATCCCTTGCGGTTTATCAGGTTTTCCCAGCCACTTGCATTACACCATCTTTTTAGTGTCATGGAATCTATCCCCTTGAGCTTATAGTTATGAAAGGGGAGGGAGTAACCTCTTTCGGCAAGCCACGTAAAGGCTTTTGTCATAGTTGAACAATTCTTTATTCCATATATCATTTGGCTCCCGTGAACCCTTGTCAGACTTTATTCCAGCATGTCGTTAGCTGTTCATTTTCAGGATGCTGCAGGACCCTGGGCTGATCCATTGTACCGCTTCTTATGAATATTGGGGATCATTGCATTTCGAAACAGATAGGGAAGACCTCACCTAATTAATAAATCTATATTAGAATCATGATATAGTGTGCGTTTTTAACATGATTAACATGCTTTGCATACGCCATAACATTTTAACTTTTTGATTAAATGTAGTAAATGTAGAAAACGCTATTTAGTGCTGTAGTAGAAGAACTGTAGTTACAGTATTACTAAGGAACCTTACTTCCAAGCAGTGGCCAATGATTTGGTAGGGGTGTTTTTTTACTCAAACAGATAGTTGCCAACCAATAATCGAAGCGATAATTTTACATTTGTATTTCAATACCCATCTGGTGTTTCCTGAAAAAGTAAAGCAGCCATGAAATTTACTAAAAGTCAGCTCGAGGACTGGAAGCCTTCTTCACAAGGCGCAGGGACTTTTAAGACGCATGCTGAAAATGAAGGCAGTCCGAAGACTTTATCCTCTAACGAATCTCAGCCCGATAGTTCTTTGTTATTAAAAATTGCAACTTATAATATTCATAAAGGGTTTTCCCGTTTTAATCAACGTCATGTTTTACATGAGCTTCGAAAGCTATTACATGAAATGCATGCAGATCTGGTTTTCCTGCAGGAGGTAGTTGGAGAACATGCCCTTCATGCCGAACGCTTTGAAGACTGGCCTGCTGCAAGCCAATATGAATTTCTTGCTGAGAATATCTGGCCTGACTATGCTTATGGAAAAAATGCAGTTTATCCTGATGGACACCATGGGAATGCGATTCTTTCTCGATTTCCCATCCTTATGTGGGAAAATGAAGATGTTTCCACTCACCGTTTTGAGCAGCGAGGACTTTTACACTGTGTAATTTCTATGCCCGGTTGGGATATTCCTTTACATGCCGTCTGTGCCCATCTTGGGCTTTTTTCTCGAGGAAGAAGGCATCAACTTGAAGCCTTAAGAGATCGTATTGAAAGAGTGGTTCCGGATGAAGCTCCGTTAATCGTTGCTGGAGATTTTAACGACTGGCGTTGTGAAGCAGGTAAAGTTTTAGCCGAACCATTATGTCTGGTTGAATGTTTTGAATCTTCTTATGGCCATCCAGCTCGAAGCTATCCATCAAACTTTCCTTTGTTTCGGCTAGATCGAATCTATATTAGAGGTTTTCAGGCCCAGACTGCCTATGTCTTAGCTGGTAACCCATGGTCCATGCTATCAGATCATGCCCCTCTTTTTGCCTCTGTAAGTCATCTATGACTAAAATTGTTTATGGCAATGACATTCAGCTTTTGCAGTCGGGAATAGAATATTTTCCAGCTTTGATCAGTGCTTTTGATGAAGCCAAGATCGAAATTCATGTTGAAACCTATATATTTGAATTAGACGCAACTGGCATGTTAGTACGTGATGCTTTGGTTCGTGCTTTGCATCGGGGCGTTAAGGTCCATGTGCTCTTGGACGGCTATGGCTCCTTGCCATTTTTGCAGCAACAACTTTTTGAATTCACCGGCAAGGGAATTGAAGTTCTGGTCTATCGGCCGGATTCAGGTAGTTTTTTGTTTAAAAGACAACGGCTTCGCCGGTTGCATCGCAAGATTGTTCTTGTAGACAGTTCTTTGGCTTTTGTGGGTGGTATTAATATTATTGATGATATGAACCGGCACCAATTTTCCGCTCCAAGATTTGATTTTGCTGTTTCTGTAAGAGGGCCGCTCGTCAGAGACATTTATCGAAGTGTTAAGGGCCTGTGGCGTTTGGTCTCCTTATTTGAATTCGCTGGAAGGCGGCCATTTTTTATACACCCGCCTACAATCCCTGTTGTGGGAAGCATGAAGGCAGGTTTTGCAATCCGGGATAATATTAAGCATCGTCGAGCTATTGAATTGGCCTATCTTGATGCGGTTCGTGCCTCGCAGCATGAAATCATTCTTTCCATTGCCTATTTTCTTCCAGGCCAGGTTTTTCGAGAGGCGCTTCTAGAAGCCGCACGTCGAGGTGTTCGAGTTATACTCTTACTACAGGGACGTGCTGATCACCCATTGGTGCACTACGCCGAACATAGCCTTTATGATGAATTTATGTCAGGTGGCATCGAGATTCATGAATATGTTCGTAGCCATCTTCATGCCAAGGTGGCAGTTATTGATGAATATTGGTCGACAGTTGGCTCATCTAATCTTGATCCTTTTTCATTATTGCTTGCAAGAGAGGCAAACATTATTGTCGAGGATGAGCGTTTTGCCAGGCAGCTTAAAGGCAAGCTGCTTGAGGCTTTAAAAAAAGATGCAATCCAGTTGTCCTTGGCTGTTTGGCGCAACAACAAACTGGATCGGCTATGGAATCGCTTGGCTTACCGATCATTACGAGTTCTTATAGGTTTGATTGGTTATCCTCTTGATCGCGATCATTCCTTGTAACAGATAGGATAGCCGTAAAAAATCACTGCGCGGCTTAGATACTTCGAAGCAATTCGTTGATACCTATTTTTGCACGGGTTTTTGCATCAACACGCTTGACGATAACCGCACAATATAAACTGTACCGACCCTCAGTTGAGGGTAGGTTTCCCGAAACAACAACAGATCCTGCCGGTATCCGTCCATAACTTGTTGTTCCAGAATCACGGTTATAAATCCGGGTGCTTTGACCGATATAAACCCCCATTGAAATCACTGATCCTTCCTCAACAACAACTCCTTCTACAATTTCTGAGCGTGCCCCAATAAAACAGTTATCTTCAATGATGGTGGGTGAAGCCTGTACGGGCTCCAATACGCCGCCGATCCCTACCCCTCCTGAGAGATGCACATTGCGCCCAATTTGGGCACAGGAGCCAACCGTAGCCCAGGTATCTACCATGCTTCCTTCGCCGACATAGGCTCCAATATTGACATATGAAGGCATCATTACTACATTGGGAGCGATATAGGCTCCATGCCTTGCAAATGCGGGAGGCGCCACCCGGAAACCTGCTTTCTCAAAATCTTCTGTTTGCCATTTTTCAAATTTTCCTGGAACCTTGTCGAAATAATGCGTAAAAGAACCTTCGATAATACTGTTATTTGTTAGCCGAAAAGAAAGAAGCACCGCCTTTTTAAGCCATTCATGTGTAATCCATGCACCGTTTATTTTTTCTGCTACCCGCAATTTCCCCTGATCTAGCATATCAAGTATTTCTTTAACTGCTGTTTTTAATTCATGGGAAGCATTGCCAGGATTTAGGTTGCTGCGTGTCTCGTAAGCTGATTCAATCAGTTGCTGGTGGTTCATCATATCCCCGTTTATTTTCTGATTGCTAAATTGCTGCATTATAGCAATAAGCCTTACGACCTAAAAACAAGCTAGAATGTTTATTTTGGTTTACCAAATACCATGTCACAAAATGAAGCAAACATAAGATCTACACTCGGGTTACTTTCTGGGGCACTGGTTTGGGGATTTATGTGGTATCCACTGCGTATATTTTCTGGTTGGGGAATTGACGGACCCTTTGCTAGCACCATTATCTATGGCCTTGGGATTTTTCTACCCATTACTTTTACCACATTTACATGGAAAGTTTTGCGAACCAATGCAGTGTTGTTACTTGCTATTGGATTGGCTTCTGGAGCAACCAATCTTGGCTTTATCATGGCTGTTATACATGGTCAGGTGATGCGGGTTGTGCTTTTGTTTTATCTTGCCCCCTTATGGACGGTTCTGTTTTCAAAAATGTTTTTGCGTGAAGCATTGCGACCGGCTGGCTATGTGCTTATGGTTATAGCGATTATTGGAGCAGCTTTTATGCTTTGGCGACCAGAGCTAGGAATGCCCTTACCTGAAAATAGTTCTGAATGGCTTGCTCTAGTTTCCGGAATTTTATTTGCCCTAATGAATGTGCTGTCACGGAAAGCGGCTTATCTGGATTTTTCCTTAAGATCGAGTATTGTATGTGCAGGGGTGTTTGTTATTGGAATGCTGGTATTTCTTGTAGAAGGTGAACCTTTGAAATTGGCTGTTCCCTTTCAGGGCTGGTTTCTTGTAGTTATCGTTGGAATTCTGGTTTCAGTGAGTAATCTATTTGTTCAGTATGGCCTTACCTATACATCAGCGAATCGCGCAGTATTAATTTTTTTGATCGAACTTATCGTTGCAGGATTATCAAGTTGGTTGATAGCTGGCGAAGTCATGAACGCACGCGAATGGTTTGGTGGCGGCTGTATCGTCTTCGCTGGTATTATGGCTTCAATTATTCCTCTGAATCAACCGTTGAATGCGCTTGAGAAAAATTCTCTAGATTAATTGCAGGGAGTGCAATCCAGCCATCCTTTCGATGTTCTGCAACAACATTGGTAAATAAGCCGCCGCGAACATAGAATTTTGCTGTAAGTTTAAGGTAGCGAGGGTTTATAGCCTTTACCAAATCATCGACGATCTGGTTTGTGACTGCTTCATGGAATGCGCCTTCATTTCGAAAGGACCATATATACATTTTGAGGCTTTTTAATTCAATGCAACGCTCATCAGGAATGTAACCAAGAATCAACTTGGCGAAATCGGGTTGCCCTGTTAGAGGACAAAGGCAGGTGAATTCTGGAATCTGAATGTGGACGACGTAATCCCTTGAAGGAGCAGGATTAAGAAAACTATCAATGATTTTACTAGGCTTTATTGGCATTTTTCTCACATGAAAAAATATGTTTGCGAAACTATAACGTAATGGCTTATTGATTGCTATCCAGTGGAATTGTGCAAGGTTGAATAAAAAAAAACAAAGGATTTTGCTATTTTCTTTTAATACGGCTGAATTTTTTAATATTTTTCGGTATGATTGAGAGGGCATCATATGCAGATAGGCTTATGATGGGTAGACTTAATTCTTGAAAGCATCCAGACGGAGTTAAGGATGAATGAATTGCAACTTGGTCTTGCAGGCGTAGGAATAATTGTTGTTGTTGCTGTAGTAGTTTTTAACCGAATGCAGGAGCGTAGATTCCGGCGCAAGACTGAAGCTAGTTTTGGTGAACAGGAAGATATTCTGCTCAAAACCGTGTCGGGACGAAATGAACCGGTTTTGGTTTCTCTGGCAGAACCACTACCTGAAGAAATTATTGTTGAAGCGGCTGTCCCTGTTCCCGAAGAGGGGTTACCGGCCAGCGTTGATCCGGCTATTGATTATGTTTCATGGGTGTTGGCTGATTCTCCCATTATTGGATCTTCCATTAAGGAAATCTTACGAAAACAGCCCGTGTTTACTAAATCCGTACTTTGGCTGGGTCTTCGCAAATCAGATCATCACTGGCAGGAAGTGATGAGAGCATCTGATGATACCGAATTTGTAAAAATGGTTGCAAGAGTGCAACTCGTTGACCGCTCTGGTCCTATTAGTGCACGTGATTTGTCAACTTTTTGTACGATGGTTCAACATGTGGCGCAACCTTTCCGTGCAGTTTGCCCAGAACCTGATGAAGCTCGTGCACAAGCTGTAGAGCTAGACGAAGTTTGTGCAGAAGTTGACGTGCAAGTGGGTATAAACATTTTTGCCCACAGTGAGAGCCTTGCCGCAACCCAGGTTAGAGCACTAGCTGAGTCTATAGGGATGAAGCTTATGAAAGATGGAATGTTTCACAAATATGATGAGGCAGGGAATACCGTTTATACGCTTAGTAATTATGGTGATGAGCCTTTTGATGGCACTACAATTCGACAGATGACCACTCATGGAATCACTTTTTTGGTCGATGTTCCTAAGGTTAAAAATGGCCTTGAGGTTTTTGATGAGGTTGTTTCTGGTGCAACCAAAATGGCACAGTCATTAAATGCAATTTTAGCAGATGACAATCAGAAACCCTTAAGCCCTGCTGGAATTGCGGCGATTCGACGTCAACTGGAACAAATATATAAAAGAATGCAGACATTCTGTATCAAACCTGGTAGTGATGGGGCCATGCGGCTGTTTTCCTAATATTAGTTCAAGTGGTAAGGCTGCCTAGTAATTTTTTTCTTTTTTTATGCGCGGAATCACTTGAATGCATTCAAATAAGTTTTTATTGTCGAATACCCCAGTTGATAAGCTAGGCAAAGAAGAGGCAAAAAAAGAACTTTCCCTGCTTGCAGGTCAGATTTATTACCATGATCAACTTTATTATGCTGAGGATGCCCCTGAAATTACAGATGCTCAGTATGATGAGCTTCGTAAACGCCATAGAGCTATAGAATCTGTTTATCCTGACCTTACTCTTCCAGATAGTCCCAGTTTAAGGTTGGGCACTGCTCCATCTAAAGGTTTTCGTAAGATCAGACATGTTATACCGATGCTTTCTTTGGATAATGCCTTTAATCAGGAGGATGTTTTTAATTTTTTCAATAGTATCCGAAACTTCATTCTTGAACTCAAGGATGAAAATGTGCAGATAGAAACAGTAGCCGAGCCAAAAATTGATGGTTTGTCATGTGCCTTGAGGTATGAACATGGAAAACTTGTTTATGGTGTTACCCGTGGTGATGGTAATGAAGGAGAAGATGTAACGGCAAATGTACTTACAATTTCGGATATTCCCAAGGAATTACCAACTGAGGTACCTGATATATTTGAAGTGCGGGGCGAGGTATACCTTTCGGATGAAGATTTTCTAGATTTAAATGTAAGGCAGGAGCGAATCGGGGGGCGGTTGTTTGCAAATCCGCGTAATGCAGCTGCCGGAAGCCTGCGTCAACTGGATTCTGCTATTACAGCTTCCAGGCCACTTCGTTTTTTTGCGTACGCATGGGGTGAAATATCATCCCCGTTTGCAGCAACGCAATGGGAAGCCCGAGATAAGTTGAAACAATGGGGGTTTGTTCTTAATGAACCTGCTAAATTAACTCAAAATACTGAACAACTACTTAATTACTATGAGTATATTGAAGAGGTACGATCTAAACTTGGCTTTTCTATTGATGGAATAGTTCTTAAGGTTAATCGACTGGACTGGCAGCAACGACTCGGTTTCGTATCGCGAAGCCCACGATGGGCAATTGCATGGAAATTCCCTCCTCAGCAGGCTAAAACCGTTATTGAAAGCATTGTATGCCAGGTGGGTAGAACTGGAAAAATCACTCCCGTTGCTAATTTACGTCCAATAAATGTTGGTGGGGTTCTCGTTACTAGAGCAACTTTACATAATCGTGATGAAATCATGCGTAAAGATATCCGTGTTGGAGATACGGTAATTATCCAGCGTGCGGGAGATGTTATTCCTCAGGTCGTTTCGGTTATAGTTTCTCTTAGGCCTGCTTCCAGCCGACCTTTTGAATTTCCAACTGTTTGCCCGGATTGCGGCAGTAAACTTATTCGTGAGGTTGGTGAAGCAGATTCATATTGTACCGGGGGATTAATCTGCAAGGCTCAAGCCATAGAAAGATTAAAGCATTTTGTATCAAGGGATGCATTTGACATTGATGGTCTTGGTGAAATAACTATCGCTGAATTTTTTGCAGAAGGTCGGGTACATTCACCGGTAGACATATTCACCTTGCGTGAGCGTAATGGCCTTAATCCTCTGAGTAAAATTGGAGGTTGGGGAGCGACTTCAGTCAAAAAGCTGTTTGATGCAATTGATCGCGCCCGCACTGTAAGTCTTGATCGTTTTATTTATGCTCTGGGTATCCATCAAGTAGGACTTGCTACCGCAAAGCTTCTTGCACGCCATTATATTAATATTGAATCTTTCCTTATGGCCATGAAAGATGCGGCCCATCCAGCTTCAATGGCAAAGCAGGAACTTTTATCGATTAGTGGTATTGGTGGAAGTGTGACTACAGATCTTATTGGTTTTTTTACGGAGCCTCATAATACCTCGGTTCTTGACTTGTTGTTAAAACAGGTAAAGGTCACTGATTATGTCCTGCCTTCCCAATTGTCCCCGCTTGCAGGGAAAACGGTTGTCTTTACTGGAACACTGCAAAGCTTAACTCGCAGCGAAGCCAAAGCTCAGGCTGAAGCATTGGGCCTAAACGTAGCAGGTTCAGTGTCGAAAAAAACTGATTATGTCGTGGTTGGCTCAGATGCTGGTAGTAAGGGTAAAGAGGCCCGTGCATTGAATTTGACTATTCTGGATGAAAAAACCTGGTTAGAACTTCTCCATAAAGTTGACATGTAGCCCTCGTGTTACAATAGGTGTAAATTTCTTGAGAGATAACAGTGAATAGAATTACAAAGGCAGTATTTCCTGTGGCTGGGATGGGTACACGATTTCTTCCTGCAACTAAGGCTAGCCCAAAGGAAATGTTACCAATTGTTGATAAACCCCTTATTCAATATGCTGTGGAAGAGGCAATTGAAGCTGGCATTACCGAGTTGATATTTGTTACAGGAAGGTCAAAACGAGCGATTGAAGATCATTTTGACAAAGCCTATGAAGTTGAGACTACTTTGGCTTCAAAAGGGAAAACAAAACTGCTTGAACAGATACAGGACATTCTTCCGCCGCAGGTTACTTGTATCTATACACGTCAGCCAGAAGCTCTAGGTTTGGGTCACGCCATACTTTGCGCACGGGCTGTGGTAGGAGAATCACCCTTTGCTGTAGTTTTAGCAGATGATTTAATCGATGCTACTCCCTCTGTTCTTGGCCAGATGATTGAACATTATACCCATTTCCACAGTTCTATCATCGGGGTGCAAAATGTAGCTGTTAATGAAACTGATCAGTATGGGATTGTTAAATTTGATAATATCCAGGAACGTATACACCGGATTACGGGCATAATTGAGAAACCCAAATCCGATAAGGCACCTTCAACACTTGGTGTTGTTGGTCGGTATATTTTGACACCTCGAATTTTTGAGGAACTTGAGGCAATTTCATCTGGGGTCGGAGGTGAAATCCAGTTGACTGATGCCATTGCACGGCTTGTTAATCGAGAAATGGTTCTTGCTTATGAATTCGAAGGTAAACGCTATGATTGTGGTAGCAAGCTCGGTTATCTTAAGGCAACAGTAGATTTTGCAATGAAACATCCTGATTTAGCTGAGGAATTTTCATCCTGGCTTACTGGGCGGGCAGGTGGCGCATGACACCAGAGGCAGCAGAATCGTTGCTTGAATCAGCTGTGTGTGTGGCGGGGACTGAAAAAATCGAGCGGGCCTTATCTGATATGGCAATGGCAATTAGCAATCGACTTGAAAAATCAAACCCAGTTATTCTACCGGTTATGACCGGAGCGCTCATTTTTGCTGGACATTTACTCCCGAAATTGACTTTTCCTCTGGAAATAGATTATCTGCAGGCTAATCGTTATGGTCAAAATATGACAGGCGGGAGGGTGCATTGGCGTATTGAACCAAGAATTGATTTGCATGGCCGCAGCGTTCTAATCTTGGATGATATTCTAGATAAAGGGATTACGCTTGAAGCTGTCTGTAAAAAAATGGCTTCTTATGGTGCATCTGAGGTTCTGACAGCCGTGTTTGTAAATAAACGTCTGGCTGCTTCCAGGAACATGAAGGCTGACTTTATCGGGCTTGAATTACCAGATCGTTTTTTGTTTGGGTTTGGCCTTGATATCTATGGCTATTGGCGTAATTTGCCACGCATTTATGCAATCCCTGAAAATAAATATAAGGATTTTTGATGCTAGCAATTCTGGGGGGTACAGGATTAACAAACCTTGCTGATCTGAAAATTACCCATCGTCAGGTCATTCGAACGCCCTATGGCGAACCGTCTGGAGCGCTGCTTTTAGGAAATATTGCTGGACACGAATTGATGTTTATGGCCCGCCATGGATATGGGCATACAATTCCGCCACACCTTGTTAATTATCGTGCCAATATCTGGGCACTTGCTGCACAAAAGGCATCTCATGTTGTATCAGTTTCTGCTGTAGGTGGTATTGATCCGAGACTTGTTCCCGGAACTCTCGTCATGCCGGATCAATTAATTGATTATACCTATGGTCGTAAACATACTTTTTTTGACACGACTGATCAAAGAGTTGCCCATATGGATTTTACAGAACCCTTTTCTCCCGAGCTTCGGGATATATGCATCAATGCTGCCAGCAAATCTTCCATTGATGTCAAGTCTGGCGGGGTCTATGCAGTAAGTCAGGGGCCTCGACTTGATACAGCAGCGGAAGTCAGGCGTTATGCTTATGATGGGGCTAGCATGGTTGGGATGACCGGGATGCCTGAAGCGGCGCTTGCAAGGGAGCTGGGGCTTCAGTATGTTACATTGGCTGTGGTTTCGAATTATGCGGCAGGTTGTGGTGATAATTTACAGCGGATAGAAGGTAAAACAGTCTATGCCGCTTTGGAACGGACTATGCAGCGAGTACGAAGTTTCCTTGAGCAAGTTGTGATCTGTTTTCATGACTGATCAGTCATCTTGTACATTTTCCCCTGGGAAAAGGGTGTCCGTATATCCAAACAGGCGTAAGTCCCGTATTCTCATGGGATAGAGAATGCCCAACAGATGATCAGTTTCATGCTGAACAACCCGTGCGTGAAATCCATCACAGGTACGGTCTATGATAGTACCGTCAAGATCATAACCCCTGTAGTGCAGTTTTTTATATCGTGGCACTATACCTCGCATTCCTGGTATTGAAAGGCAGCCCTCCCAGTCTTCTTCAATTTCCCCTGAGAGAGGGGTTAATTCCGGATTGATTAATACTGTATAGGGTACCGGTTCAGCCTCAGGATAACGTGGGTTATGGGTAACACCAAATATGACCACCTGATAGCCTACACCTATCTGTGGCGCTGCAAGGCCAGCGCCATTAAGGGCAGCCATCGTATCATGCATGTCAGTAATCAGGGTTTTAAGAAATGGGGTATTAAATTCAGTTATCGGTTCCGAAGGTTTGAGTAATTTCGGATCCCCCATTTTTAATACTTCTTTTATCATTATCCTTTCTCCAGAAATTTCATGCTTACCTGTAAGTGTAACGTATAGACCAGATCAATTTGAAGGGGTTAAAGGGAGTTTGTAGGATAAAGGTTCGGAGAGTACTCAGTTTGTCCATTTATCTTTAGGCTATTGAATTTCGTGCAGCTTATGGTTTGGTTAGTCTACGCACTAGACATTTGATAATACGGCATGATTATGTTTTTGCTTGGATAGCTGCAACCATAAGGGCTAGATTTTTGAGCTCATGAACGCCTAACCTGGAATTTCAGGTGGAGGTTTGGTTTTCTATTAAAGCTGGTAGTTTCTTATGACTCGGGCCAGTTGATAGGCCTTCTTTGTGATCATAACTGTGGCTTCATTGGTAAACTTATTCTCATCTACCTGAATAAAGGCCTATGCTGATCCAAAGTTTAAAAGGATAGGTAGGTTATGAGGTGTATTGATTTTAGGTATAATCTAGCTAGTTGCCATTTCAGTACGGTTTTTACATCGCTTAATATAAGTTTTGCAGAGCATCGACGAAATCATTAAAGGAGAAGCACATGGAACACAAATTGCCTGAATTACCCTATGCTATGGATGCCCTGGCACCACATATCTCCAAGGAGACACTCGAATATCATTATGGGAAACATCACAACACTTATGTGGTCAACTTGAATAATCTTATAAAAGGAACAGAGTTCGAATCGCTAAATCTTGAAGACATTATTCGAAAATCCAGTGGTGGAACTTTTAACAATGCTGCGCAAGTATGGAACCACACATTTTATTGGAATAGTCTGTCTCCACAAGGAGGGGGGGTGCCTTCCGGAGCGTTAGCCAATGCAATACATAATACATATGGATCATTTGATGAATTTAAGAAGCTATTTTCTCAAGCTGCTGTAGGTACATTTGGTTCGGGCTGGGCATGGCTTGTTAAGAAACGTGATGGCAACCTTGGCATTATCAGTACCAGTAATGCAGCAACACCGTTGACTGGCGATGATAAACCGCTTTTAACCTGTGATGTATGGGAGCACGCATACTATATTGATTACCGTAACCGTCGCCCCGATTATGTCGCGGCATTTTGGAATCTTGTGAATTGGGATTTTGCTTCTGCCAATTTTTCAAAATGAAATAGAGGCGGTTTTTCCGCCTCATTCCTACGCTACACTAACTGATTGGTTTATCAGGCCATTCAATGGATGCCCAATTTTATAGACTTCTCGATGGTCTGGCACCTGAATCGATTCTTCTGGTTGGCCCTGTACCTTTATGCAAGGCAGCTTATGAAGCTCGCTGGCTTCAGATTGAATTTGAACTCCAGGAACTGACCGAACATTTTGATCTCGCCATTGTGGGCGCAGATTTTGCTTTTCTTGAAAAGCCCACGGCTGAGATGATGCTCGCAGGATTGCGAGACCAATATGCTGGTACACTCTGGGTATTGCATAGGCCATTTGATGAATGTTGGCAACCTATAGACTTTATTGCACTTGGCCTGCAACAGATTTTATCATGGCATGAAGATTCCATTCCGTACCATTTATATGGATTTTCTCTTCAATCCTACAAACCCGCACCGGAATGGCTTAATAGTGATTATTGGGCAAATCCTGAACGTTTTGATGCACGTGACTAAGGGTATTCATAAAAATTTTTTAGAATTTTGTGATAGGTTGATGGAATTAAGTGCAAAACTGCAGCTAAAGTGTCTGATGGCTTTATTTCAGGTCCTTTAGCAGTATATAATTTATGCTGCATTCTAGAATGGATATTGTCTAATTCATAAAATTCTTTTGATAGATCGGATGTAAAGGAGGGTTTTTGACACAGATTCTCGCACTTGACATGGCCGGTTATCCAAGCAGATGGATCGATTGTGAACAGGCAGTGCGTTATTATGTACGCGGGATGATCCTCTGGACACTTGGGGATACAACCTTTACCTATCGCGGTGGTATTTGCCGTCAGACTGGCTGCCAGTCAATTATCTCTGCAAGCAGTATAATTGCTGTGGATGGTCATGAGCTTCGAGTAAGCACTTTTGCTGTCCCGCAAGTTGTGAGCGATGCCTTGTTCGTGCGTGATCGTCATATGTGTGCTTATTGTGGTGAAGTCTTTCCTACCCGGTTACTTACCCAGGATCATGTTCGTCCACGTGCCCAAGGCGGTGATCACACATGGATGAATCTTGTAGCTGCATGTCACGTCTGTAATCACCGTAAGGGAAACCGCACCCCTGAGCAGGCCGGTATGCCTTTATTATATGTGCCCTATATACCTAATCGATATGAACATTTTATATTAATTAACCGTCGTATTCTCGCAGATCAGATGGATTATCTTATGAGCCAGGTCCCAGCAAGCAGTCGGCTGCATGTTGCCTGATAAAATTTTAGTGATTGTGCGGAACTTTTCTTTTTGAGACTTGTATAATCACTGTATTTTCTAGACACGCTGCTCTTATTACATTGATGAAAATCACGAATTGTATGTTTCTTTAATGTCTTTTATGCTTAAAAAGGGCTGGAGATTTATATAATCTATGACAATTATGCAAGTAGAGTACCCTTCAGCTGGTTTTTACCCTACGCGACTCTTTACGTGACTATTTGTGGAGCCAGTTCCCATATTTCAAACTGCCCTCATAGACTGGTTCCGTGATCGCTTTCCTTTTAATTATTTAATGTTAATGGCTGGCAAAATTTTTTCAAGAAGCTGTTTAAGAGGATTTAGTAGCTTTCAAGTTTCAGGGCTGAAAATATACGACTGAAGCAATCTGTTTAGATTTAATCAATTCAGGATTAATAAAATGAATCTTAAACCGGGTTTGGTTGCCCAGGTAAAAACGATTGTGACATCGGAACAAACCGCACCTCACGTAGGTAGCGGTGTTATTATGGTGCTGGCAACGCCAGTTCTGGTTAATTTATTTGAAGCCGCAGCTTTGGATGCCGTTGAACAGTATTTACTCGACGGTTATCAAACTGTAGGAACACGCCTGGATGTTTCTCATTTTAAGGCAACTCCAGTTGGGATGCAGGTAATCGCGCGAGCCGAGCTTGTTGAGGTCCTCAACAACCGACGCTTGATTTTTCAACTCAGCGCAGAAGACGAGATTGAAGAGATTAGCAAAGGTGTGCATGAGCGTATCATTGTTAATGTTGAGCGTTTTGATGAACGTGTTAAAGAAAAAGCTGGAAGGAATAAACTGGATAGGTCAATTTCTGCTGAACTTATAAAACAGATTGATTAAATATGTGCCATTCATGTTTTGTTAATAAATTTTGGTTATTCTTTTCTGATCATTGTAATAAATTGACTTTAGTTTTTTTGCAGGCTTCTAAAGCTGATGTTTATGGGAGTTTTATAATGAAGCGATTTGTTTTGTTGCTGGTAGGTGCCAGTTTATGCAATATAACCATGGCTATGGGAATGCATGATTTTTCCGGCCGGGCAACTGTAATATCTAGTGAACCAGCGTATGTAGAGGTTAACCGCCCTGAACAAGTTTGTGGCTATACGCAGCCTGAAGCTTCTTCGCCGGCAGCAGGTACTGCTGGCACGTTACTTGGAGGACTCGCAGGTGGGCTTTTAGGCCATCAGGTGGGTAATGGCAGAGGAAACACTGCAGCCACAATCGTCGGTGCAATAGGTGGTGCCATGGTGGGCAATCATGTTGCCAATAATATTGGGCAGCAGTCTCAGCAAAATTGCGTCATGCAAAACCACTGGGTGCGCGAACCACAAGGCTATCGTGTTACTTATCGATTCAATGGCCATGTTTTCACCGATACGTTGCCTTATGATCCGGGTAATGAGCTTAATGTTCGAATCAGTGTCGAGCCTGCCCCTTAGGTTCGTCCTGGAGCACTAATGTCATCAATGACTCGTTTGACCCCTACTTTGTCCCCTGCTATGGCATCTGCTTGCAACGCCTGATTTATTGATACGCAGGTACCACGTAACAAAACGTTTCCATTTTTGACTGAAACCTTAAGATGAGCGCCAACCATGACAGGGTCATGGTTGATGGCGTTCAGGATCTTGCCCGCGATAATTTGATCTGGCAAAAGCAGGGGGGTTGCTTGTCCTGCAGCAGGAGTGTTGATTGATGGTCCTGATGGGGCAGGGCTCTGGGATGTTGGTAGTACGCTACATCCAGTTAGCAGAAGCAGAAAAAAGAATAACTTAATCATACTTTACCTCATTTGGTTAAGAGCGCCGCCAATAGCGCATGATGTAAATCATTTCTGGCCTTGGTAGACAATTTATTAGTTCGCAGGTGAAAGCTGTCTTCGGCACGCTTGCCCAGTGTGTTGATACGTGCACTCAGGATTTCAATCCTGGCTTTATAAAATACTTGTGCAATGGAAGACAATAAGCCAGGACGATCTCCGGCAAGCAAAGATACGGTGTATTGATCTGTCTCACCCTTCTCCTTGATACTGATTTCCGGTGCAATTGGAAAATGGCGTAACTGACGGTTTAAACGTGGTTTCAGGTTATTGGTTACTGATGAACTATTGATTATAGTTTCTTGCAATTCATACTCAATAAAATTGATGAGATCACGATAACTGGATGTGGCTAAATCTTCGTCCAAAACAACGAAACTATCCAGAACATAGTTGATCTTTGAAGTATGGAGTCTGGCTTCAACGATATTGAACTGAAGTCGTTCAAAAGTACTTGCAAGTTTGAGAAATAAAGCAGATTGATTTGGAGTATAGACAAGAACCTTGATCCCCTGCTTATTTGGGAGCACCCGAGCTTTGACAACTGTTTTTCCGGAATTCACAACTCGATTGAGTGCTCGAACATGCCAGACAATGTCCTCGACCTCTTCACCCAGAAAATAATCATCGTTAAATGTTTTCCAAAGAGAAAGCTCAATACCTTGAGGCAAGGCGGATCTTATCATTTCGGCACGTGCCTGTGCCTGCTTTTCTAAAATACGTTTTGAACCTCTTGTAAGATCTCCACGCAAATATTTTTGGGTTTGTTCATATAAAATAGCCAATAACCGACCCTTCCAGGCATTCCAGATATCGGGGCTTGTGCCTTGCATGTCGGCAATGGTAAGAAGAGTCAATGCATTAAGACGTGCTTCATTACCAACCTGGTTAGCAAAAATACTGATGGTTGCAGGATCCGTCAAATCCTGTTTTTGTGAAGTGGCAGACATGACAAGATGATTGGCAACAAGCCAGGAAGCGAGCTCAATATCGCCTTTACCGAGGTTATGTTGTTTGCAGAAGTGCCTTACATCCTTTTCACCAAGTTTGGAATGATCGCCGCCACGTCCTTTTGCTATATCATGGAATAATGCAGCAATAATCAATACTTCTGGCCGATCAAAATTTTGCATCAACTTATATGGAAGAGGGTAATCACTTTCTTCTTTTTGGTTTAAAAACCGGCCAAGGTTGGCAACTACGAATAAAATATGCTCATCAACTGTATAAACATGAAATAAGTCATGCTGCATTAAACCAATAATACGGCCGAAAGCAGGAAGGTATCGCCCCAGAAGATTATAACGATTCATCAGGCGAAGAATTTTTGGTGCTGCAGAAGAATGGCGTAAAATGCTCATGAATTGGCTCTGATGATGCCTATTAATTCGAAATTGCCTATCTATTAATGTTCCCGCTTGCTTAATGGATCGTAGAGTATCAGGTGTGAATCCTTCCAGATCTGAATCACTCGCAAGCCTGACAAACCCATCTAACAAGGCTTCTGGAGATTTTGAAAATGTCGTACCTTGAATCAAGTCAAGATGCTTACCTATTTTCTGATAATAAGAATCTTCCATGCAGACTGATAAGGGTTGTGGCCGAATTGTTGATGTAATCGAAAAAAGCAGGATATCATTGTAGAGACTAATACGCCTGGCAGTTAGAAAATAGTGTTGCATGAATTGCTCACTTGCCAAACGATGCGGGTTTCCTTTGAATCCAAATTGTTTTGCAAGAATTTCCTGATAATCAAAAAGCAAACGGTCTTCACGGCGTCCAGCAACATAATGAAGACGTATGCGTAGGTTCGCGAGTGTTTTTTTCTGATTATGAATATCCTTAACTTCCCGCCGCAGCAGGAACCCTTTTAGAGCAAGATTTTCAAAGGTTTTCCCCAAACCCAGTCCTGATGCTATCCAGAGTATGCTATGCAAATCTCTTAAGCCTCCAGGACTTTCTTTTATATTAGGCTCAAGGTTGTATGCGGTATCATGAAATCGCATGTGACGTTTACGCTGTTCGTCCAGTTTTTTTTCGGTGAAGTCATGCCTGTCAATACTTTTTTCAAGCTCACTGCAAAAATTATTGAACTGCTCCGGACAACCCGTAAGCTGGCGGGCTTCAATAAGGTTGGTTAGCACTGTAATATCATTTTGTGCCTGCATAATGCATTCATTCATTGTGCGAATACTGTGGCCAACGCTTAAACCTATATCCCATAGTGAACCAACGAATCGTTCAAGCGGGCCTGATTCAATGGGTTGTTTCTCAGGTAAAAGAATTAGAAGATCAATATCGGAAAAAGGGTAAAGCTCGCCACGGCCATATCCACCCACCGCAATCAGGCAGGTATCTGGAATATTGACTATTTCATGCCACATTTCAGTGAGTAATTTATCAGTTTGGGTGGCTAGTCCGGTAAGAAGAAGATCTGCGCGCGGAATGGAAAAATATGCGTCCTTAAGTTTTGTTCTTCCTTCAGTTAATACGTCACGCCAAAAAGAGATCCTGTTTGACAATAATGATGTTTTCATTCAGGCGTGGGTAGTTGAACTTAGAAAAGCAGGCTTGGAAGGGGTCCCTTCCGACTGAGTGAGAACTTCATAACCTCTGTCAGTCACAAGAATGGTATGTTCCCATTGTGCTGATAAAGAATGATCTTTGGTGACGATAGTCCAGCCATCTGCGAGTTGACGAATATCCCTACGACCAGCATTAATCATGGGTTCAATCGTAAAAATCATGCCTTCCTGTAATTTTAGCCCTGTTCCGGGTCGGCCATAATGTAGAACCTGTGGATCTTCATGAAAACGTTTACCAATACCATGGCCGCAAAACTCTCGAACGATACTGTAGCCATTACGTTCAGCGTGTTGCTGAATAGCATGGCCTATATCTCCCAGATATGCGCCAGGTTGAACCTGATCTATTCCTATCCACATACATTCATATGTGATTTCACATAATCGTTTTGCCTGAATGGAAGTTTGGCCGACATAAAACATTCTGGATGTATCACCATGGAAGCCATCCTTGATAACTGTTATATCCAGATTGATGATATCAGCATGCTTTAAAACCCTGTCGCCCGGTATGCCATGGCAAATCACATGATTTACTGAAGTGCAGATTGAACGTGGGAATGGAATGTGACCTGGAGGAGCATAGTTAAGTGGGGCAGGTACTGTTTTTTGCTCATTCACCATGAAATCATGACACAAACGATCAAGTTCGCCGGTTGTAATACCAGGTTTAACATAAGGAGTGATATAATCAAGCACTTCTGACGCAAGTTTACCTGCAAGACGCATTTTTTCAATTTCGTCAGGAGTCTTAATGGTAACAGACATATTTAAATTCCTAGATAAGAGCCAATAGTTTAGGCTTTTAAGCTGATTTTAGCAAAACAGGTTTAATGCCGTAGTACTTTATTATCTGATTGTATTGCCTGGTTCAGGAGATGAGTTGAATTACTTGGAGTGGATACTCCATGACTAACTTCAACAAATACTGCTAACTCAATCACTGATAATGAAATATGGCAGTTGTTAACAAAGGCTGTGGATAACTATGTTGATAAGGATGAGAATGGTAAAGTGAAGACGTTGCCGTATAAGGGTTTTTATTGTACTGTTTAGCATTTCGCCAATATAATTTATTTATATATTTCAATTAGTTATTTGTAATAATTGTAAGCCTTTATGAGTATGTGTCACGCAGGTGCAATTATTGTTGCTTAAATGGTTAGCTGGCGGTATTTAATATTTTTCATGGAAATTTATAAGCGTATTAGATTATGGTAAATCCCTCCGCTTTCTTTATAATCATATAATAGAACATATTGTTAGAGTATGTTATTCGTAATGTGCATTAGTTACTTGGATTCACATTTAAGTGCTCTATCCTTGCAGGGCAGGCGTTCATGCGTTATCATTTTTTACTTTTCCGGTAATGCCTGTAATATGTGTCGCCCCAGATAAAACTGAATGATAAATTGATTCGGTGGTACATATTTGACAGCGTTAATCGTTGCTCACCAGAGCACACCGGTTATTGGGCGGGGCTTGAAATGTTAAGTGTCCGGCAAGGGATCGCAGCAATCCGTAAATATAGAGAGCTATATAATGTTCAGTAAAAACCAGACAATTAAAAATGTTGATCCTGAGCTGTGGGACGCCATTTGTTCTGAAAATAAGCGTCAACAGGATCACATTGAGTTAATTGCTTCCGAAAATTATGTCAGTCCTGCAGTAATGGAAGCACAGGGTTCTCAGCTTACCAACAAATACGCTGAGGGATATCCAGGCAAACGTTATTATGGTGGTTGCGAGTTTGTGGATATTGCTGAACAACTCGCGATTGACAGGCTTAAAGAACTTTTTGGAGCTGAATATGTCAATGTGCAACCCCATTCAGGTTCACAGGCTAACCAGGGCGTTTATCTTTCCGTTCTTAAGCCTGGGGAGACAATTCTAGGAATGTCACTTGCTCACGGTGGCCATCTTACGCATGGTGCTGCTGTCAACATTTCCGGAAAACTCTTTAATGCAATTACTTATGGCTTGCATCCTGAAACTGAAGAAATTGATTATGCTGAGGTTCAACGCCTCGCCAATGAACATAAACCGAAAATGATTGTTGCTGGAGCATCAGCATATTCTCGAGTTATTGACTGGAAGCGTTTTCGAACTATTGCTGACTCTGTGAATGCTTACCTTTTCGTTGATATGGCCCATTATGCAGGTCTTGTTGCTGCTGGGCTATACCCAAGCCCGGTTGGGATTGCTGATTTTGTGACTTCAACGACTCATAAAACACTGCGCGGCCCCCGTGGTGGTATTATTCTGGCTGGTGCTGAACATGAGCGCGCACTTAATTCGGTTATTTTTCCTGGAATCCAGGGTGGGCCATTGATGCATGTTATTGCTGCAAAAGCAGTAGCTTTTAAAGAAGCCTTGTTACCTGCTTTCAAGGAATATCAGTATCAGGTTTTAAAAAATGCAAAAGCAATGGCAAATACCTTGACGGAACGTGGTTTGCGTATCGTATCTGGTGGGACGGATTCGCATGTCTTTCTTGTAGATTTGCGCGCGAAAAAGATTACAGGTAAGGATGCTGAGGCAGCTTTGGGTCGAGCCAATATAACCATTAATAAAAATGCTATTCCAAATGATCCTGAAAAACCTTTTGTGACTTCAGGATTACGTTTTGGTTCACCTGCAATGACTACGCGTGGGTTTAAAGAGGCTGAAGCTGAAAAACTTGCTCATCTTTGTGCTGATGTGCTTGAGGCGCACGGAGATTCCGGGGTCACTGAACGTGTTTTAGCTGAGGTTAAAAAACTGTGCGATGCTTTCCCAGTCTACGAAAAGTAATGAAAATGGCAGTTTCGCAGGATGTGGCAAGTACAATTAACTGCTGATAGTGAAGCGATGGCCAAAACCCATCATTTATAAACGATAAGGACAATTATCATGGCTGGTCGTAATTTTCTCTTCGTTCCAGGACCTACAAATATCCCGGATAGCGTATTGCGTGCAATGCACGTATCGATGGAAGACCATCGTTCCCCAATTTTTCCAGAGCTTGCAAAACCTCTATTTGTGGATTTACGCAAGGTATTTAAAACGAAAGATGGTCAACCTTTCATTTTTCCTGCATCTGGAACAGGTGGGTGGGAATCTGCTTTAGAAAACACTCTATCGCCTGGTGATAAGGTCCTGGCTTCACGTTTTGGACAATTTTCACATTTGTGGATAGACATGTGCCAACGTATGGGTCTTGATGTCGAAATTATTGAAACAGATTGGGGTCAGGGTGCGCCGGCCGATCGTTATGAAGCTGCTCTTAAGGGCGACACGAACCACAAGATTAAAGCCGTGCTGGTATGCCAGAATGAAACTGCAACTGGCGTAACTTCAGATGTTGCAGCTGTGCGTCATGCTATGGATAATGCCAAACACCCAGCGCTTTTACTTGTAGATGGCGTGTCTTCCATAGCTTCTATTGATTTTCGCATGGATGAATGGGGTGTGGATGTCGCCGTGTCAGGATCTCAAAAAGGATTTATGCTTCCGGCAGGCCTTGCAATTATTTGTGTGAGCCAGAAAGCTCTTGCCATAAGCAAGGAAGCAAAGCTCAAGCGTTGTTTTTTTGACTGGAATGATATGGTCACAACCAATGCCCAGGGTTATTTCCCTTATACTCCTTCGCTCCCACTTTTGTATGGTTTACGGGAATCTCTCAACCTTCTTTTTGCCGAAGGTCTGGAAAATGTATTTGCGCGTCACCATAGACTTGCTGAAGGAGTTCGTGCTGCAGTTAAAGGCTGGGGGCTTAAACTATGCGCTCAGGCACCTCAATGGTATTCTGATACTGTATCTGCAGTAATGGTTCCTGAAGGTTTTAATGGACAGGACGTTATTGCAACTGCTTACCACAAGTACAATCTCAGCCTTGGTGCCGGCTTGTCCAAGGTGTCAGGAAAACTATTCCGAATAGGTCATCTTGGCGACTTGAATGAATGTATGGTGCTTTCAGGTTTGGGCGGTGTGGAAATGGCAATGCGTGATGTTGGTATTCCATTCAAGCCTGGTAGTGGTGTGGGCGCGGCTATTGAATATTACAGCAGTTCGGCATTGCATTCCAAAGTTACTGGTAAACCGGTAGTAGCCTGAGTAAATCCAGGCCGGTTGCAACGGGACGGCTTTTGGCCGTCCCGTTTGTTTGAACCTCATACATAAGCGGGGTCTTTATGATCAAACATCATATTGTTTTTTTGGATCGATCAACTCTGGATGCAAAAGTACGCAAACCAAATTTCGATCATACTTACGAAGAATACCAGGTTACTGAACCAGGTGAAATTGTCACGCGTCTTAAGGGCGCTACCATTGCTATTGTTAATAAAGTACCGATGCGGGAAACGATTCTTAGGCAGTTGCCTGACCTCAAGATGATTGCCGTTGCTGCAACGGGTACGGATATCATTGACAAACAATATTGTAAGACGCATGGCATTGTAGTTTCGAATATTCGAAACTATGCAGTCAATACTGTTCCAGAACATACGTTTGCACTGATTTTTGCTTTACGTCGTGCGCTGATTGCATACCATGAGGATGTTCGTCGTGGTCGATGGTCAGAAGTTGATCAATTCTGTTTTTTTGATCATAAAATTCATGATCTTGCAGGTTCAGTTATTGGAATTATTGGATATGGTTCCCTAGGACGTTCTGTAGCAAAAATTGCTCGTGCGTTTGATATGAAAATTCTTTATACCGATCACTTTCCAGTTGAAGGTATGGTTGATCTCGATACGATTCTGAGAGAATCGGATATCGTAACCCTACATTGTCCATTGACTGACAATACGCGTAATATGATCGCTGAAGCACAGTTTAAGAACATGAAGCGGTCTGCCATACTTATTAATACTGCACGAGGTGGTCTTGTTGATGAAAATGCTTTGGCAGTGGCATTAAAACAGGGCGTAATAGCAGGCGCTGGCTTTGATGTGCTGACTGTAGAGCCTCCAAAAAATGGTAATGTGCTTCTTGATTTAAAAATTCCAAACCTTGTTATTACCCCGCATATTGCCTGGGCTTCACAAGAAGCAATGCAAACTCTTTCAGACATGATGGTGGATAATATTGATGCTTTTGCTTCAGGACATCCCATAAATGAAGTTGAATAATTTTTTGATTTACGCAGATTCAAGTTTGAAGTGCAGTTTTGAATAGTTCTGGTCAGGTGGGGGAGATGCGGTAGCATCCAGGCTTTTTGACCAGCCAATCGAAATTGCAAAGATGAACTACGCCCAACTCACCCGGGAAGAACGATACCCGACTGTCGCCTTGAAGAAGGCAGGACTTAAACAGAACGGGATTGCCAACGTGCTTGAACGCAGCCCCTCAGCCATCAGTCGGGAGTTAAGCCGCAACCGCGGTGGACGCGGCTATCGCCCCAGGCAGGCACAGAGCCTGGCCGGGGCATGACGTGCCATGAATGCCCGGAGAATAGACGATGCCACTTGGCAGTTCGCCACAGGCCACGCTGCTGGAACAGTGGAGTCCTGAACAGAACAGTGGGCATGCAGCCACCAGTCATGAGACCGTGTATGGCGCGTCTACGCCGACAAGCAATCCGGCGGTCTGCCCTGGAAGAATCTGCGTTGCCAGAAACAGCGCAGGAAGCGCTATGGCAAAACAGAACGGCGCGGCATCATTCCGAATCGTCTCTCGATCGAAGATCGTCCGGCTATTGTCGAAGATCGCAGCAGGATAGGCGACCGGGAAGCGGATACCCTCATCGGCAGGAATCACAGACAGGCCATCGTCAGCATCGTTGAGCGCAAGACAGGCTTCACGCTGATTCAGAAAGTTGAACGCAGGACTGCCCAGGGTGTGAGTCATGCGATGACAGATCTGCTCAGGCCATATCACCGCAAGGTGTATACCATTACTTCTGGCAATGGGCGAGAGCTCGCAGGGCATGAAGCGATCAGCAAGCAACTGAAGGCCGGCTTCTATTTTGCGCACCCCCATGCTTCCCGGGAACGCGGGACGAACGAGAACACCAATGGACTGATCCATCAGTATTTCTCCAAGGAACAGGATTTCACCACGATTCCACAACAGGAGATCAATATGGCGATGGAGCGATTGAACAACAGACCAGGAAAACGACCTGGATACCAGACACCCAATCAGGTATTCTTTAAGTCAGACGTTGCACTTCATACTTGAATCCGCG
>JAGWIG010000213.1 GCA_028873515.1 Pseudomonadota bacterium
GTGACATGGACGACCGGAACTTGTGCACTCATCCAGATTTAAGGAGCAAATTTAATGGCTAATTATTTCCCAGCACAAGCCCGGATTAATCCTTCGTTTTCGGAACCGGAGCTTATCGTTACCTATGCACAGGCTTCCGGTGCATTCCTTGCCCTGGCAGAAGGCAAGCCAAGGGTCAAGATCGGTTCGGAAGACCTGTATGTCTATATCAACCGTCTCGATTTGAGAACCGAAACCCTGAGTGGTCAGGCCGCAGGAAATCTTCTTCCTTCCGCCACGCTTGTCGGGGAATACTATCAGACCGCGACCTATCTTATCCGCACGCGTGCCATTTATGATCATCATGACATGGCGGCAGCCGCCGGATATGCAGTCGGGTTGCCTGCCGCACAGGATTTAGCCATGCGTCAGGGTATTTTCCAGCAAATGCGCTCCGGGCTTCTGTATGGATTCAATGCCTCCAATGGGGAAGGTTTGCTCAATACCGTAGGAGCGACAGCGGTAACGCTTCCTCCTGACACTTATGGCAATACCACCTCCCAGACCTATGACAATGGCGAAATGGCCCTTTACATCCTGAGCCAGATTGTGGCCCTCAAGACCCGCATGTTCCAGTCCGGAGCACGCCTGAGTAACAAGATTGTCATTGTCTCGCCTCAGCGCGAATTCCTGCAATTTCAGTATGGGAACATCGTCCAGATCACTTCCTATCAGCGTCCGGGTGCAGGAACGTCCACGACAGGCCAGGTCATCGAGAATGTCGCCCGTGAAAACGGGGATACGGTCGAATGGGCCTTTGATGATACGCTCATCGGAAAAGGTGCAGGCGGCAATGATGCCATCCTCATCACCATTCCGGAAATCGAGCAACCGGATATCGAGGGCATCAACACCAACATCTTCGCCGATGTCAAGCCCAACAACAAGGCGGTCAACCTCATGTATGCCGACATGGCTGCTCCGATGAAGATCCCGACGCCCACTCCAGATGGAGCGATTACCGAAGTCAACGAGCTTCGGGTTTCCAGCGGCTGGTGCATCCGTCCACAAGGATTGACCATTCTCTCGATGCCTTACTAAGGAGGGTTCATGTTATATATAGCCAATACCACTAAACAGCTTCAGGTTTTCTGTTTCCGTGCGCCGGAAACAGCCCGCGCATCCTATGTCGAGATTCCATCCGGCCAGCAGGTGGCCATCGGACAGGACTGGACAAGAAACCAGATGGATGCGGTGATTCAGCACCTGAAGCTGTATGGGGGACGGGAATCGTCGGACGTCAACCAACGTCTCGAACATTTTACTGGATTGCTTTACCGTGAAGGTAAAGCGATTTCGGAAAATGACATCGTGACCGGTCATGATGCCGTGGTGGATATGCAAGAACACCGGTCTGCCATTGAAGCCACACGCTCGGCAATAGCTTTTGACAAGGCCAACCAGAAAAACCGCAAGCGTCTGGCCAAGGTGACGGAGGTGACTGTGGAACAGGATGTTCCCATCAATGCCAAACCGAAAGGCGACGAGATCCGGTTTTCGGTGGAAGTGTCTCCTGAAGGGAAGGATAAGGTTGCCTTATGAGCTTTGTCAATCCGACGACTCCGAATCTGGCAGATTTCATCACCTTCTGCCAGAATCAGGGGGTGACCGTGACCATTCTTCCGACCAATTCGGATTATTATCAATGGTCACTCACCTATGCGGAAGACATCGCC
>JAGWIG010000080.1 GCA_028873515.1 Pseudomonadota bacterium
TCAAAACACTCCGATGGGTTGTGAAGTATCTGGCCAATATCATACCTCTCTATTCGACAAGGGAGGCGTCCTGGCCCAGAGCCCCATCAGGCTGTCACTCAAGCCGCGACAGATCAGGGGAGTGGCAAGCATTTCCAGGACAGGAATAAACAGGAAGGAGACATGGGCGGTTAGCATGCTGGCTGCTGACTTACTGGCTATGGTGTTTTTAGGATGGATGCTTATCCGTGAAATCGCATTGGATACTGCGCCTAATCAAAAGGAGTCATAACATGACATCTAGTGAAAAAAGTGAAAAGAAGGAAATAAATGTTGTATTGCTTCTTGGGGTCTTCTTCTCCCTATTGGTTTTAATGGGGAGTGTCGTCCATTTATCCGCCACATTTGAACCCCAGCTCACCCAGATTGCACTAACCCCAACAGGCTGTAATTTTTTGCAGTCCCTCGATTTACCCGTCCAGCATTTGAATGGACAATGCTCAATTATCGAGCCCTATCAGCAATACAGTTTTTCCGACGGGGGGACCATCGTGACAGCAGGGGGCAAATTCATCGAACTGGAAGGGGCTCAAGTCGTCGGAACGGTTCCAGTCCACGGCAAGAAGCTCCCCATGACACCAGAGCAGAAACATACGATTGGCTTTACCGTAGCTGCGTTTCTTGTCTTTGGAATTACAGTGATCCTTTTTTTGCGATCCCTGCCTTAAAACAGGAGAGGGAACTTTAATCCTTTAGCCCCAGTAATTAATCTAAACAGTACCCTGACATTTATACTTGGAATCCCCTCTAAATAGAGGGGATTTTTGATCCGGCTAATCAGACCCCATCAATAGGCCATCATCCTGCAAGACAGGCAGATGCGGCAGGATGATTATCCAGTCCCCTAATAAACCAGATAATAGAGTGGATCTTGTTCAAACCTTTTTTTGTACTACAATTCATTCAAAACAATGCTGCTAATATCAAAAGGGAAAACAAGAAATGATAGTATTAGATGGCCAAATTAAACTCAACAAAAATGAGATTGAATCCTTCAAACAGGATACAGGTTTAAATATCATCCCGGATACAGTTGAAGAGTACAATCAGCACCTGCAAAATGCAGCCGATTACTGGAGGAGCAGCATTCCAGGTGATACTTGCAGCGAATTGCTAGCAGAACTGATCGAAGCTGAAAAAATCATCTTATGAATAACATAAAAGTTGAGAAAACTAGCCGACAATATGCTACTTAGCACTGTGTCAGAAAACATTGCATGGCGAATAGGCCCGCTCCAATCACCAATCCCATGAAAGCCTAAACACCCAACCCGCAAGTTAGTAATCAGCACTATCCCCTATACCAAGGCTATGACGCACACCCTTACAGGTTTTTCTCAAGCTCATATAGTCCACGGTCAGGGCACATTCCAGATTTTTACTGATGCCATTTATCAATAATACGTAACTGTGGTGCATCTGCTCTGAAAAGCTGGCCTCCCACAGTCCGGGCCAGATCCTTTGTCGATGCATCCGGGCTGGTTTTCAGTTTCCTGGCTATACATTTTCCATATGGCCCCCGTTCCCTGGCTTCTTCATAGGCAAAGCTCCTTGTATAATCAAGATCCCACCGAGGGAATTTGTTTAACTTCATCAAATAGAGCAAGGCGGCCAGCAGGCCGTAAAACACAGGCTGCACGCGTTGCGCCTTAATCCGTTCCTTGCGTTCGCATTGATGGAGCGAACAGTACTCTTTGCTTTTTCCATAGATAAACATTGAACCACCGTCAACAAAGGGGAAATATTTTTTTATCGGCTTTGATTTCGGCCTGGTGGCCACCCCATCAATCTGTGACTGATACTGGGCGCAGTATTGATCACAAAGCCTGCAATAAGGATACGTGCCCAGAGTCAGGTAGCGGTAATTTTGTGCGTTTATCTTGTTAACGGCTAAAGGATGCTGTCGTCGGACTGACCAGACCCGTAAGCTACAATTCCGCCCTTGCCCATCAGGAGGAATCTTCCTGATCTGCCGGGGACGAAAAGCACCCATTGCCTGAACCAGTGTTCGCAAGGTATCAATGGTGGCAAGAATGGCCATTTCATCTTTGTCACATGCAGCCTGCTGATGCGTTTTCGGATCACAAAAAAGTGGGTTAAATGAGGGGGCCATGACATCCCCGGGCAAGGCGTGCTTTATCGCCATATCTGCCAGAAATCGATCTGTGCCGGAGATTCCCCAATTTTTTATCAGTTGGGATAATGATAAAACATCCTGAGGAAGATCATCAGGATACCGATGGAGGAAGCTCACAAAAGCTTCATCAACCACTTTTCGACAAAGAACTGATAAATTATGCGGACCGGGCCCCAGGGAATGGCTCGGCATAATACAGGCTTTGAACTCCATTACCGCGTCCCTTATTAAGGAGAAACACCCCTTAAAGATCGTGATGCATTCAATGGCATTATCTTGCTCAATATTAAAAGCAGGGGTTATTTTTCCGTCAGAATAGTTCATCTGATTCTTCTTGAAAGTGTGTCATTTTGGTGCCAACGAAGCCCTTGTTTTAGACAAAAATCCTTTTATTCACCAAATAAAAGGAAACCGAACAAGATGTCAACCCCGATCTTAACATCCAAGAATCTTTCAACCAAACCAACAGCACGCAGGAAAAAGAAAAATGAAATCCTGAAGATGCGGATCTGCATAGAAGATCTGTCTGCCCTTTCGCATCTTGCCCGGATGCAAAATAAATCCAGGAGCCAGTACGTTCGCGAGCTGATAGAAAAAGAACTTTTTAAATGTCCTGTTGAAGATTAAACCAATCCATGAAAAGGGCACCCCGTCTATCCTCGTTATTTTCGATATCCGATTCAGTAAAAAATGTTTTCCTATTGCCCCGACTGATCAGAATGCGGGATGCCCCGTCCTACCTGGGTATGAACCGGAATTTATTCAACCAGATAGTTAGGCCAAAACTCACTGAAATCAGGATCGGGGCCCATGGGATTGCGTTCGACAGGCTTGACCTGGATGCCTGGACAGACCAATATATCAAGTGCAACGGGCAACCCAGGTCGAATCAGAAAGGAGATTCGAAATGGGAAGAACGAGAACATCCGGCATTACTTCAGGAAAGGACGGAAGCAAGGTTGTCAACAAAATCCATCAGGGGCAACGCCTTTTTGCCCGCCTCGGAAAAGTCAGCCAGGTCGAAGCCGAACAATGGCTCCACCAGGAAATCGAGCGCCGCAGGCGTGAGGCCGAGCGTGCAACAAACCGTAGGCCTCTGTTTGCAGTGTGCGCAGCAAGATACTTAACCGAATCGGCCCAGAAACCCTGTGCCGAAGTTCTGGCGTACCATATAAGGATGGTGCTGCCATTCATTGGTCATCTGGAGGTCAGGCAGGTGCATGATGGAACACTGGAAATGTTCAAGGCGGCACGATACAAGGACCAGGTCACCGGGACCACCATTAACCGGAGCCTGGAAGTGGTCAGAACTATCCTGAATCGTGCAGCACGCGTCTATCGTGATGAAACGGGGCAACCGTGGCTCGATCAGGCGCCTCCTATTCTCACGATGGAAGCAGAAAACCGGCGCCTTCCTTATCCGCTGTCCTGGAGCGAGCAGGATCGTCTGTTTCCTGAGCTTCCAGCTCATCTGCAGCAGATGGCTCTGTTTGCCATCAATACCGGGCTGCGTGACGAGAATGTCTGCGGGTTGCGATGGGAATGGGAAATTCCTGTTCCCGAAGTGGGACGCAGTGTCTTTGTCATTCCTCCTGTCGACCACAAGACCGGGAAAAGGACAAAAAGAGCCTATGTGGCCATATTGAACGATGTGGCCTGGTCAGTCATTGCATCCCAGCGGGGACGACATCCTGAATGGGTTTTTCCGTGGCGGGGGCATCGGATTGGCACGATGAACAATTCGGGATGGCAGGCGGCCCGGGACAGGGTGGGGTTAGCTCACTTCAGGGTGCATGACCTGCGGCACACCTTTGCAACAAGGCTTAGAGCAGCGGAAGTCGCGAAGGAGGATCGATCGGCACTGCTCGGACATGTCACAACTTCCATGCCTGAGCACTATGCGGCGGCAGACGTGGAGAGACTGGTGGAACTGGCCAATCGCGCCATCAAACGCCATGAAATCCAGACGGTGCTGAAGGTGGCTTATGGCTGAGGTCGCGCAAAAGTCGCGCAGCGAGCGGAAATGGGCCAAGCAGATATCACCTAACCCATTGATTTTATGGCGCGCCCGGCAGGATTTGAACCCACGACCCCCTGGTTCGTAGCCAGGTACTCTAATCCAACTGAGCTACGGGCGCCCAAGGCAAACATTATACGCATTCATGATGCTTATCGCAACGCGGACCAAGCAATGTGTTTGCAATTCAATAGAACATTACGTCAAGGCCGATTATCATTAAAACAATATGTTTAGTTAATATGCAGTTCAATGAACTATACGAAGTATACTGACCTCATATAGATTGATAATTCATTTGCCTATAGAACTATCTTCTGAAATTAAAACTAACATAAAGCAATCATGAAACTGGCTTTTACAGCTTCAAACCCAATTGTTTCTCTATTTCCAGAACATGGAGCGTGGTCTTAAATACTGAATCTGGATTTAGACTCATGGAATCGATACCCAGCCGGACAAGATATTCAGCCATTTCGGGATAATCACTCGGGGCTTCACCACAAATGCCTGAATGACGTTTATTACGTGTACAACCTTCTACAGCAAGACGAATCATTTCCTTGACACCCTGATCACGCTCATCATAATCAAAAGAAATAATTTCAGAATCTCGATCCACCCCTAAAACCAATTGGGTCAGATCATTTGATCCAATCGAAAAACCATCAAAAATGCTGCTAAATTCATCAATCAGCAATACATTATTGGGAATTTCACACATAACATAAATTTCCAGCCCATTTACTCCTCGTTTAAGTCCAAGTTCAGCCATGCGCTCAATAACTTTTCGACCTTCCTCAACTCGACGGCAGAAAGGAATCATAAGTTTTACATTAACCAGTCCCATTTCATTTCTGACTTTTTTCATCGCTGCACATTCAAGTGCAAAACCCTCGGCATAGGAAGGGTGAACGTAACGTGAAGCGCCGCGAAACCCTAGCATCGGATTAGCCTCAACAGGCTCAAACCAGCGACCACCGAGAAGACTTGCATATTCATTAGTCTTAAAATCAGACATCCTTACTATGACAGGTTTGGGGTAAAATGCGGCGGCAATCATACCCACTCCTTCAGAAAGCCGTTCTACGAAGAAATCTGAATTGGATTTATAATGGGAAGTCAAATGCTCTATTTTTTCACGCTCTTTGGGATCCACCACCTTTTCGGGTTGCATTAGTGCCATCGGATGGACCTTTATTGACTCGGAAATGATAAACTCCATGCGGGCAAGACCCACGCCATCGTTAGGCAGCAAACAGGTGCGAAAAGCGATATCAGGATTACCCACATTAATCATGATATGGGTTTTGGGCCGCTCAATACTGCCTAAATCCATATGATGCACCTCGAATGGAACCAATCCAGAATAGACCTTGCCTATATCACCTTCACTACAGGATATGGTAACTTCCTGGCCAGAAACGATTGTGCGTGTCGCATTAACTGCTCCGACAATTGCTGGAATACCCAGTTCACGTGCAACGATTGCTGCATGGCAAGTACGGCCTCCACGATTAGTAACAATTGCCGAGGCAACTTTCATTACGGTACCCCAATCAGGAGTTGTCGTATCTGCCACAAGAACTTCACCAGGCTGAAACTCGGATAACTGGGCCAAGCTACTAATAACACGCGCCTTTCCAGAAGCTATCTTACCGCCCACAGCCCGGCCTTTGGCCAGAATTGGGCCAATACCTTTCAACTCAAATTCTTCAAGAATACCAGGCTTTTTCTGGGATGCTACGGTCTCAGGTCTAGTCTGCACCATATATAATCTGCCATCAATTCCATCCTTAGCCCACTCAATGTCCATAGGACTTGAAACACCTGCTTTCTGACTATAATGCTGTTCAATTTTAATTGCGTAATCCGCAAGCAAAAGCACATCTTGATCACTGATACAAAACTGCTCCCGCTCCTCAAGTGAGGTTGGAATATTCCGTGTAGACTCACGGGTTCCTCCAGATGCATAAACCATTTTTATCTTCTTGCTACCGAGGGAATGTCGCAAGATTGATTGCTTACCTGCCTCAAAAGTGGGCTTGAACACATAAAACTCATCTGGATCAACAGCACCCTGCACAACATTTTCACCCAGACCATACGCACCGGTAATAAAAACTACATCACGAAAACCCGTTTCAGTATCAAGGGTAAAGATCACTCCAGCAGAGCCCAGATCTGATCGGACCATTTTCATCACACCGATGGATAAGTACACCTTGAAGTGATCAAACCCCTTATCAATACGGTACTGTATTGCCCTGTCAGTAAAAAGACTCGCAAAACAGCGCTTACATGCATCAAGAAGCCGACTTTCCCCATAGATATTTAAATAGGACTCATGTTGACCTGCAAAACTTGCCGTAGGCAAGTCCTCAGCCGTAGCGGAACTTCTTACTGCAACCGAAAGATCAGGGCCATATTCTCCTTGAAGATACCTGTAAGCGGCTATAATTTCATTTTTCAGATCGTCAGGTAAAGGTGCTCCATATACAATTTCCCGAGCAAGCTCCCCGCGACGTGAAAGATCCTTGACATCATTAGGGCTGACACCATCCAGAGCTGCATGTAAGGGGCCCCATGCATTCGCTTTTTCAAGCATATACTGATAGGCTCGAACAGTGATGGCAAAACCATTGGGAATAAACAGGCCTTTTGTTGTAAGTTCACGATACATTTCTCCTAAAGAGGCATTCTTACCACCCACCAAAGGCACATCCTCCATCTCAATCTCATTAAAAAAGCGAATGTATTTGAAATGGCTAGCCATGAATTTCTCCTCATCCCAATGGACAGATAAACAACCTCAGAAAATAAATGGTGAAAAAATATAATACCTAGAAAGTCTAGAATGTTCCCTTAAGGGATTATTGATCTACATCAAACTCGGTTTAACCCGCAGAGAAAGAACTACGAACTAAATGAGGGCCAAAATGATCTGATTATCATTGTCAAAAAAATAAAACAGGGAAAAGGCACTTCAAACTTGAATCCAAGTAATTTATTAAATTAATTTAATTTTCTCAATTACGGATTTTGACATTGTGTGGTTGGGATGGAATCATGAATCATCTGTAACAATGGCTCACCAGATTATGATAAAGAGCCAGGGATCCATATAGTCATTTAACTGTGAGCTTCTTGCAAAATAGCTGAACGCAATGGTTTCAGAGGGGAAAGTCTCACCTTTGGGTGAGTTTTTTCACTTTTCAAGCGTTGTTTTTCGCTTTACCCGTCCGAAATCATCGATTCTGCTCCGTTATGCCCATAGGCCACCGCGCCGACTTTCGCCAACGCCCATTTTACTGTCTTTTACCTGTTAGTCTTGATGCGGCTACGTCAGTAATCGCATCAACTGCTCTGCCGTCAACGCCAGCATGCCGAACATCAGGTGCGACATCACTTTGGCATTGCCTCTGACCCGAACATGCCGGCCACCGTAATCATCCTTCAGCCTGGCATGAATCGCCCCGGGTTTTGAGGGGGCTCCAATATCTGAGAGAATGGAGCCATGAACAAACCAGACAGGTTTTCCCCTGAAGTAAGAGAACGCGCAGGTCGCATGGTGCAAGAGCATCGTGGCGAATATCCTTCCCTGTGGGCGGTGATTGAATCGATTGCACCGAAGATCGGCTGTGTCCCCTCGACCTTGCATGAGTGGGTGCGTAAACATGAGATCGACACAGGGCTGCGCGATGGTGTGACCAGCGGGGAGCGTGAGCGTATCAAGGCTCTGGAGCGCGAAGTGAAGGAGCTGCGCCGAGCCAATGAAATCCTGAAACTGGCCAGCGCGTTTTTTGCTTAAGGCGGCTCGACCGCCGGCTCAAGTCCTGAGAAGTTTTATTGACCGGCATCGTGATCCCTACGGGGTCGAGCCCATCTGCACCGTGCTGCAGATTGCCCCGTCAGGATATCGGCGTCATGTGGCCGGGCAGCGCAACCCGGCCTTACGCTGTGCACGCGCACTGCGCGATGAAGCATTGATTCCACAAGTCCGACGGGTCTGGCAGAGCAACATGCAGGTTTACGGTGCCGACAAGGTGTGGCGCCAGCTCAACCGCGAAGGGGTACGCATTGCATGCTGCACCGTTGAACGACTCATGAAGCATCTGGGTCTGGCGGGTGTCAGGCGCGGCAAGGTCGTGCGCACGACGGTTCTGGACAAGGCGTTGCCGTGTCCGCTGGATCGGGTCCAGAGGCAATTCAAGGCTGATCGGCCTAATCAACTGTGGGATCGGATTTTACCTGCGTTTCCACCTGGCAGTGCTGGCTGTACGTGGCCTTTGTGATGGATGTGTTTGCCCGGCATATTGTGGGCTGGCGGGTCAGCAGCAGCATGCGGACGGACTTCGTACTGGATGCGCTGGAGCAGGCTTTGTACGACCGGCAGCCTGAACCCGGTGCCTTGATCCACCACCCGGACAGAGGCTCGCAACATGTCTCCATCCGCTACACCGGGCGTCTCGCCGAGGCCGGTATAGAGCCCTCAGTCGGCAGTCGTGGTGACAGTTACGACAATGCCCTGGCTGAGACCATCAACGGGCTCTACAAGACCGGGTTAATCCACCGCCGGGCCCCCTGGAAAACAAAGGAGGCCGTGGAGCTGGCCACGCTGGAATGGGTGGCCTGGTT
>JAGWIG010000081.1 GCA_028873515.1 Pseudomonadota bacterium
CGGGTCTGCTGTTTCGCCCGACGCCCGTGCTCCGACATCGAGCAACGATAAATTGATGATGTCGGATGCTGTTCTCAAGACTGTGCTCCTACGGGCATGACATACAGCACAGAGGCAGTCGAACTTCCGCTAATCGCCTTGAGGTTAAAGGGACAAGGAGGGGTGATGACGACTACAGGTGAAGTCATGTTGGGTGCCAGAATCAAGGAATCGGTGGTGTTCCCGTCCGAAGGAATCGCCGGCGTTTCAGGCGTATTCCCGCTGGGAGCCAACGAAATCGCCAAAACGGAGGCTCCGGTATTCAGGAAAGCCGCTTGGGTTACATTTTCATTCGTATTCGATTCGACTGTTATCTCAGCGTGGGCAGAATTCGTCACGGATAACGCTGCGGTTTTGCCACAGGGACGTAAAAGAATGGTTATGCCTGACATGATTCTTCTCCATAAACTTGATAAGGTTTTCCAGCCAAAACCGGGGCCGTAAAAGATTTTTTGCTGACTTCAACCGTGCAGGTCTGGGTCAGGTATTCCAGAAAATTTCCCTTCCAGCACTTTCTTCCGGCATGCTGAAAGTCGATATTCGGTTCAATCCAGATAAATTCGCCTAATTCGCACCATTTCTTGCAAAAGACCAAATCCTCGCCCCAAAAGAGGCCATCCCGGACTTGAGTCTCGAAAAGTCCGTAATAATGGATGTCTTGGTCCTTGTAGCCAGGGTTATAACGTTCAGGATAAGCCTTGATCATCTTTTCCAGTGCTGACCGCTTGATTCGCATGAAGCCGGTGCCGATATGTCGTGCCTGAATCAACCCGTTTTCAATGACGCAGTTCAATTTCTCATCCGTCACCATTTCAGGATTGTTGAAGCACAAGTCATCATCTTTCTTGGGTACCGCTCCGGCAACGATTTCATGGGAATCGTGCAGCAATTTCAGGAAGGATTTCTCGTTCCAGCCTTGATCCGCATCAATAAAGAATAAATCCGTACAGGAAGAATCCAGAAAGGATTGCACCAGATTGTTGCGAGCTTTGTCGATAAAACAATCTCCTCGCACGACACTCCAAACATAATCAATCTGTTGGTCTTTCAGCAAAACAGTCGTCTTCAAGAGGGATGTCACATACTCAATGGACAGATTTCCATCCAGTGAAGGCGTAGCAATCATGACATTCATAAAAATCCGGGAGGATTGCTCCCCCCGGTTCCTTAGTATGGTGCTTGGGTTATGGTTTGGGCGACACCCCCTTGGGACAGCGGATTTTCTACCTTGACTAGATAGGTTTCTCCGGCAGTCGGGGTGATGGTAGCCGCCGTGTTATTGGAAAAGGTAATGCCGATGGCATCCGCTGCGACCGCCCGTGCGCCGACAATTCCCAATCCTGCCTGCGCGGTGGGTTTGTTGACAGCAATGAACGCGGCACTGGAAATGCCTGCACCCGTCGAGGTAAAGGTTTGCTCAGCTGTCGTATTGGGTGCGACGATAGCGGGCGTCAAAGCCAAGGACAGCACCAAAGATTCTTCGGTGTTGCCAATGGGTGCGACAAGATTGCCAGTCGTGCTGCTGGCTGGTCCAGGATTACTCATTTTAACTCTCCTTTAAGCCGTGACACGGCAAGCAAGTTCAGGATACAAAGGCGCCCATCCATACAGGACATCCAGACGTGTCGGAATCGAGTCGTTGTTGATGGTGTACTGTCTCACCACACGAATGCTCAAGCCGATTTCCTTGTCGGCAGCGCGTCCGGCAAAATGCACACCTTCTGGAAGTTCCAGATCTGCCATTGCCACCGTGAACGCATTTTTATGCATCATGATGTTCTGGCTTCCTGTTACGTTGGCTCCCGAAGCGGGAAGACTCAAGGCGGTAACCGTAGCCGTTGTACTGGTAGACGCAACGTTCACATTCTGGAATTGGCCACCGGTGATGATGGCAGGTGAAACCGTGACCGAGAAGGTGCCACTGGAAGCTTTACCGGCCGCAGCAGTCACCACGAAATTACGCAGTTTGTTGGACCCGTAGGCTTGACGGTTCTGGGGGTTGACCGCGAAGACGTTGGCAATCGTGAAGGTATCGCCTTGATTCAGGTTAACGCCTTGGGAATTGGTCAAGGTAATCGTGGAAGTTGAAGCCCAGCCTGATGAAATACCAATGGAAGTCGTATCGGCAGTCAAGGTTCCGGCTGTTGAAGTCCAGGCCCCAAATGTCTGCGAGACCACGTTCTGATCCATTTTCCAGTTCATGCCGGCCGTATCACGCCCCATCATACCCTTAATGTATTGCTCACCGATAGCACTTTGTGGCACGAACAAGCCTTTGAGGGAATCGACAATTGTGGCTTGGGTGAACGGTTCCACAATCATGGAACGTTTTCCGTCACGCGATGCGCCTTCGGAATCCAGATAGGCCGCAGCGGTCAGGAAGGTCAGCAACGCATTAGGAATGACTCCTGGCGTACCGACTATGTTGGCGGTATTGTTCTTGGCCATGAGCAGACCATCCCGGTCGACCTTGTTGGCGATAGCCGCTATAGCCGGTTTCAGGACACGCTCGCTGAAAGGTCCCATTGACAACGCCAAATCCTGTGTCGTGAATTGGGTATCAACGTGAAATTGGGTGGTGAGGGTGACGGGTACGGAGGTTTCATTGAAATCCTCGACATTCAGGGCAGGACCCGTGGTGCCGATGAAACGACCTGGACGACGAACATTGACCGTATTACCGATTTTTGCACCGATTACGGCAAACTGATCATCGTATTCCCGACTGACCTCGCTGGTAAACGTGAGTTCGTTCTCCAAGACCATCAACGCTTCGTTGGTGATCATGGAGATCGTAAGCAGATTATTAGCCATTTTTGAATCTCCATAAGTGAATAAATTGAGTGAACAGACCTCAACATCTCATGGAGGCAACACGGATATTCCCTGATGACGCACAGGTGGGCGATGTCGTGCAGAATTACTTGATCTTGCCTTCTTTTCTCATTTGCTTGTAGGTCGCATAGTCTCCCCTGAATTCTCCATCGGACGAGAACGGAACATCCGCAATGGAGGTCTTGCCGTTGACAGGAGTAATGGGAGCGGGAGCCGATGAAGGCTTGATTTCCGGTTTGGTTTCCGGTTTGCCTTCCGTATCCGGTTTCTTTTCCAACTTGGTTTCCAGCTTCCCTATCTCACGAATCGCCGCAATAGGCGACAAGGAAGATAACCGCTTGGCTTCCTCCGGGTTTTTAGCCAGATGATAAAGCAATTCAGGACCGATGTCGCTTTCAAGAATCGCCATTTTCACCGGGTCCGATACCATGACATCGGAAGAATTAATGACCTCTTCATAATCAGGTGTATCGGTAATCACCTTGTTCTGACGTTCCTGCCAACGCCGCTGACGTTCTTGGGTATCGAGTTCCATGCGTCGTTTCTGTTCTTCTGCATCCCGATTCTTTAACGCTTGCTTGGTACTCCATTCCGCCAAGGCTTCGGCATATTGAAAGGCATCCTCAAATTGTCCCGGCTCCGGTTTTTTCTCTTCACTTTCTGGGGGCTTGTTGCGTCCTTCTATTTCGTCAAGGCGTTGTTGTAAGGCCAGACTGCGCTGGCGTTCCTGCTCCGCCAAGGCTTCGGCATCCTTTCTGGCTTTCGTCAGTTCGGACATCCGTTGCTCGATTTTAGGATTTCCTTTATGGGGTTTTCCTTCCTCGGAGGCATTCGATTCCGTATTGGATTGGGATTCTTCCTTGTTTTCGATAACCGGTTCTTGTCTGGACGAAACCTCTTCGGGTTTAGATTCAACCGCATCAAGATTCAGTTTCTTGGCGACAAATTCCGGCATGTTTTCATTGGTTAAAACGGTAGCAGACATGATTTCCTCATGGATTTTTCCCGATGAAAGGCATCGGTACCTTTAAATTTCCGTCGTTTCTTGTTCGAGTTTCTGGGTAGAAAGATGATGCAACAAAAGTTGGACCATCCCTTTCAGTTCTTCTACATTCTGGGCAGTCAAGGCTTTGGTCTGCGATTCATGCAAGGCGACATTTTCCCGTGTATTGACATCATGGGCCTTGACAGCCAACCGCATATGTTCTCGTTGGGTTTCGCTGAATTCTTCCATCTGTTTCAAGCCCATCTTGATCTTGAGTTCCTGTTCAAGACCTTGCAGCTGCTGGGTTGTTTGTTGCAATTGTTGCTGGAGATGCTTGATCAATATCTGCGCTTGCGGGGGAACTTCGGACTTGTCATCTATCTGGGCAAGAGGATTTGCCGCAGCCAGACGGTCGGCAATGACCTCCGCTCCCGGAAAATCCATGTTGCGGAAAATCAAGTCGCCTGCTATCTGCATCAATTGTGGATTACCCTGTAAAAGCGTCATCAAGGCATCCACTGCCTCTTCACGTTTGGTATCGAATCCGGGGCCGGTATCCATCACCACATCGTATTCACCGATGGTGACATCATTCTCAATCTTGTTGATGGCGGTATTGTCATTGACTGTAATCATGTCCGGTTGACCGTCATCCCCGATGATTCTCACCACGCGTTTGCGGTCGTAATACGTCGGAATCCAGTCGAGAATGATGCGCCCCGTATGCTTGATAGAACGGGTCAGGTTATCGTAATAATGATAATTGGAATTCTCGGATTGACCTTGCTCGGCACGTATTGCTTTTCCGGATTTAGGGCCGCTGGGTATGCCCATTGCCGGGTCGAAAATCCCCACCGTGGCCTGCAAATCACTGGAAAAGGCCATCGAAAGCTCAATGGCTCCAGCAGGAGGTCCTTCTGGTTCGATATATTGCGGAGGGGGTGCGGGACGTCCTTCCACATCGGTTTGCTTGTAGCGCAAGGAAGCAATCGACCGAACGTTGGCTTGGGCGAATTCGTTTTCATGCCCTTCATCTTGACCCTCGGCCATCAACCATTTCGCCTTGGGAGCGAGTGCCATTTTTTCTGTCATGGCTGTACGCCAGAAGTTATACATCCGTTGCGGGTCTTTGGCATCGCGTACCAGCCCGGATTTTTTGCGTTTCCCATCAATGACCGAGACTTCACCGTACACCGGTACCACGGGAATATATCGACCCGGTAATGTGCGTTCTTCCAGGATTTCGAAAGCGGTCTGTTTATACCACTTCACCTGCTTTCGCATGCTTAACCGGTCTCCAATGATGGAAAGATGCATTTGGTCCAGCATTTCCATTGAAGGAAGCTTTTCTTTCCAGTGCGTCGTACCGTCTGAAAGCTGAATCAATGTATCTCGGATTTTTTCAATCTTGAAGTATTCGGCCAAGCGGATATCGTATTTCGTCAACCAGTCCGGCATGACATCGCCGGAACCGAAGAAGCGGAACCCCATAGAATCCTGTGCATCAGGATAAAGACGTTTGAATTCCTTCTTGGTCATCATATCGGTAATCAGACAGGCTTCGGCATCGGAACCGTCCGGCAAGACCGAGTTGGGGTCAAAATACACGCTTAACGGATTTTCAATCGCACGAATGTAAATATCCTGATCCATGGAATCATCACGAATATAATCCGAGACCAGACGCCAGTAACCCCATCCCATCTTGACAGCAAAGTCGAATCCTAAATCGTAGGCATGATCCGCGTTGGATTTCTCTTCTATGCCTCGCATGATTCCCGTCAGAATTTCAGCAATCTTCGGATCGGAAATGTCATTGACCGGATGAATTTTTATACGTGGACGTTGTTGTCGTTGTCCATTCGTGACTTGACGGATATAGGAAGCCAGTTTGTTGATCGTCAAGCAAGGACGGTTTTCCAGTTGGCGACTGTTCTGCATCTGCACCGGCCACTGGTCACCCCCGACAAAACGCAGGTCTTCAATGGCATTGCGCCGGTTCTCGCTATCGGCTTCGGTCACTTTGGTAAGAAACTGAACCGCTTCCTGGATGTCAGGCATGGAGAATCACCTTGGCTTGTCTTTTATCAAAATTGGCGACCGCATGCGCTGCATCCACCAATCGCTGGGCTGCGGTTTCCATGTCCTTGCGATGCTTCTTGTCCAGCGGGAAAGAATGAAGGCTCACCCAACAATCGTAGAAATCGCGCAATAGCTCTAATTCAATGTTCATCCCATCCATCCATTCGGTTGATAAGTATCCATGATTTTGGTGACTTTCCTGATTTTCAAGGCCGCAAAACGCCGCATCATCATCGCATAGCGTGTGGCGGAAAGCAGGTCATCATTGAGCTTAACAATCAATCCGTCCTTGCGGTGATACAACCTGAATTCCTCAAACCAGTCATTAAGATGAGAGAAGACTTTCAAGCGACCGGTCTGCATTCGTTCCAGCATTTCCATCACACCGGCTTCCAAACCATTCGACCCGTCATCAAAGGTTGAGCGTTCCGGCAATATCTTGAGACCTTGCTGGCTGTATTGATGCGCCAATTCTTCTCCAGACCCTTTGTCATGCTGCAAACCATCATGGGGCCATGCAAAAGGTAGCCAATTCCCCCATGAGCGCACTGCGGGAGCAAACATGGCAGGCGTCTGTTCCCGCGCCCGATGACAGGCTGTGACATACAACGTATCCGTATCACGATCCCATGCCAGTTTCACCGCAGCACTTGGATGATCCCAACCGAAATCTAATCCCCCAATCTGGGGCCAATGGGAAGGAATCTCGAACGCGTCAATTTTAATGAATTCTTCATCAATCGGGAAAACACGCCCTGAACCTAATGTTGGGATACCTCGCGCCCGCGCTTCACGTTCATGAGAGGGATAACTGAGAATAATGGCATCACGTTCTTCTTGTGAATAATGCAAGGCATCCTGAATTTCCATTTGAGTGACATGCGTTCCGACCGTTTTGTCGATAAGGAACCGCTTGACCACGCCAGTCATACCCAGCAGAGGGGTAAAAGTGATGAAGACGGGGCATAATCCAAGATTCGTCCGGGTCAAGCCTTCACTGTAAATATCATACGGTGGTTCTTCGTCGAACCAGACAAACTGTAATGTGGGTCCTTGCCACTTTTCCCGACCCTGGTTGTATGCCTTGAACCCGATAATGGAATCGGCGGCTTGCACATCCGCACCCCCACCATGTCGAATTACCAGCGTATCCAAGGCATCAGCTATGCCACGACTCGGCGAAAAATCCTTGATGGCATCCTTGGGAATCATCCCGGTTCCGGGCGCACCCAATGTGCCATAGAGGATGCGCTGGGGATTATCGCGTGTAGATTCGCTCGTGACGCCAGCAACCCATCCATGTATAGCTTGCTCGAAAACCTTGCCTTTCCACCAATCCGGGTAACGTCCGGTTACATGCATGGCGGTTTCTGCCCCCGCGCATAATGTCTTGCCGAGTTGATTGCCTGCCATGAGCAAGCGTTCACGATAATTCAACCCCGCTTCATGGAATTCCTGCTGTTTAGGATAGGCTTCATAATCCTTCAGACGATTGAATTTCTTCCTGATACTGCGTTCCATCTCCAGAACCTTGAGCGTTGAGAATAGCTCGGATGGTGTGGACGGCAGCGTCGAGTTGTTCATCGGTAATCTCTTCCATCGGTTTTGATATTTCAAATTCCTTAGGCATTAACGAGGCGATTGCACGAATATATTCATTTGGCTTTTTCTGGCGCATCTGGATAATGGCTTTCTTTCCAAACTTGGCAAAATCATCAGCTAATGCATTCATAAAATCGCCTTGCAAACGATTCCGTGCACCCACAGGTTTTCCACCAGGATTGGCCACCTGACCTTTCTTGAACTGGTATTCTTTGGGAGGGTCTTTATAAGCCATTTTTTACCTTTTTCTGAGGTAATTTAAAATAATGTTAACTTTTGTATCATCTTGTATCATGGTTTTTAGTATAAACCTCGATATTTCCATAACTTTGTGTATCATGCTGTATCATTAAATTGTGGGCTAATCTTATTTCTTCTTGCCCCCATGATAATTTTTCTGGCCCGGTGCGGCATGCGCTTTTCTTGCCAACTCTCCAATCACTCCCCCTGGAACGCCTTGAGCTTTCAATTGGGCCGCTCGTCCTCCATAACCTAATTTGTTGGATTTTCCTTCAAAAGTGCCTGATTTCTTGATTCCCGATTTCTTTTCCATTTATTCCTCCACAATGCCAGCAATATCTGCTTCCTGCAAGACCAGGTATTTTTGTCCGGCTTCATGATATTCGGGAAAGACAAACTCTCCGAAACGCACTTTCTGACCAACTTTGAGATCCAAGGGACGAATACGGCCTTTCCCGTCTACTTTACCAGGGCCTACCGCCATGACTTCCCCTACATTAGGCTTTTCGTTGAGGATAACTTCGATGATTTCACTGGCAATTCTAGATATGGGTTTAACAATTACTCTGTCTCGCAAAGGACGTATCATTATGGCCTCGTTGTTGTTGAATAAAAAGACCCGCCGAAACGGGTTAACCGCAGGGGAGTGGTTTATCAGAATGTGAACGGTCTTCCGGCTCATGCCGTTGTTTTTCCGCCTGTCCGATTCGGGGAGGCGCATGCCATTCACATTCGGATAAATATTTTAAATAATTGCTTGCATTATTTTTTAATACGTGTATTATAGGAACTGTAGCAACACACTTAAACTAATAACGAAGGAGAAATAAAATGGAAACAGTTAAAGAAATTCAAAAACCAGTATACAAGTCAATTTTCGGTGCAAGGCGTGGAGACTCTCCGCTCCGCTACGAAACGCGGTATGTCGTCATTGACGAGCATGGATCGGTAAGCTGGGACTGCCAGACTAAGGAATCTGCTCAGCGATTTGCTGATGCACGTAACTC
>JAGWIG010000082.1 GCA_028873515.1 Pseudomonadota bacterium
TCCCAAACTATCCTGTTGTTGATTAAGTCCAGCACCCATCTTGGGTGATATTCCCCGGTTTCAGGATCCAGGATCAGCTTATCCTCTTCCTTTTCTTCGCCCTGATCAGCTTCCGGACATTCCTCCTTGTCCTCCAGCCAAGGATCTTCTTCCCCCCGGAAAAACGGATCATCTTCATCGAATTGCCGGTACGGTTCCGCTTCCTGGGCTTCACACCATGCATCAACCTGATCGAGGGGTTGACTGTATTCACTATCTTCATACATGTTCCTGTCCTTTCTCTTTAGTAAAGAACAGGGCAGTTTCCCGCCCTGATGATGGATTAAAGAACGCTTGCAGCGACGGCAGCCACGCCCGTAGAAGCGGCGGCTATACCGACTGGAGCCACGCCTGTTGCTGTGCTGATACTTGCTGCGGCAGCGGCAGGAGCCTGGCCGAACGCGCCTGCTGATATCAACATCTGGACTGCGAAAAAGAGTGCATAAATCATTTGAATCTCCTTAATTGAATAGACTGCTTGCCCTGTTTATTACCAGGGATTGAAATTTCTGCGGTTCCGCCTGACTGTAAGAGTGAAAGCCATGGCTTCAATCATCAGCTCAACCCCGATGAAAGCCTGCTCGGTACGGGTTAAATGAGAGAAGGTATAAAGAATTGAATGAATGATTGAATAAGCCATGGCTGCACTCCTTTAAAGCGGTAAAAGGGTTGCAGGGATGGCGTGTACGGCTGCGCCGCCAAGCGCTGTGGTGATTCCTAGTCCGCCGGTCATGACTGTTAAGGCTGCAATGGCTGCAATGATGATGATGGTCTTCATGGTTCTTCCTTCCTTTTGTGAGTTGATAAAACGGGTTACAACGCTTATTGCGCACAATTGAAATTTTCGTGCCGAAAAAAAGTAAACAGGCTTGAAGTAGAGAGCCGCCAAATAGGCTTTTAGACGGCTCTGGATAAAAGACAAAATGATCGTGTAAACCGGTCAAGAAGCTTGACTGGTAACGGTTTAAGGCAGTTTTAAGGGTTAAATCAGGAAAATTGAAGAGCCGCCAAACAGGCTTTTAGACGGCTCTGGATGCTCAAAGGGCGGGAGTTCAATTCACACTCTTCATTAAAAACTGGTCTGGATCTGGTGTATTCCAACCTGATGATCAAGTTTGAGTGCATCCTGATTCAGGTGGTTATTGACTGTCACCCGAAATGTAAAGGCAATAACGATTGGGATGTAGCAGGCCAGCAGAATACTGATTATGTCTTTATTGCTCATGATGCACCTTCCTTCCTTGGTTGGGCTTTTTGCCCTGTACTTCTTATTACTCCTGCTGGAAATTTTTAGCTTTATGCAGGAGTTTTCGCCTCTTCAGCTCGTTTTCCCATTTTTCTTCTTGTTTTAACATTAGGTCAATGTTGAGATTTGAATTTAAAGGACTTTGCACCATTTCCCGCTTCAGGCGATTAATCATTACCCTGATTTCTTTATCGCTCGCTACAGCCAGGTTTAAATTGTAGTCAGCACGACAACGTGGTTTGCTCATTATTTACCTTCCTTCCTTTTCAACAGACTGGATAAAGCAACCAAAATTATTATTTCGTTCTTCTTTAGCGGGCGAGAATCTTTTGTACCGATATTTAAAGGTTTGTATTCCTCTTCTGCACGGGCAAGAACTGCTTGTAATTGTAATGATTCCATAATTCCTGTCCTTTCCATTTATTCACATTTCTTATTGCGCCTACTGGTAATTTAAAGCAAATGCCAAGACCCATCTCCACGCTTAATAACTTTAGTAATACGCGGGTAATCATTACACAAGCTTCCACCTTTGATATGAACCTTATCGCCTACCCGTAAATGCATATTGTTTACAAATGCTACAGCAAAAAGGTTTTCAAAAATTCCACCCTTTCCTACCCTTACCACCTGATCAAATGGTGCTGGTGGTTTTCCACATTCATGCTTGTACCATTTTAGATGTGCTTTAATCTCATCTGGTTTACCAACTCTCATCACATAACCATTGAAATCAGAATTGTTCTTTGAAATTAAGGGGCCATGCTCAGTTTGTATTACAGCGCACCCACTAAGAGTAATTACAGCCACTGCCATGGCAAGAATTTTCTTCATAATCCTGTTTCCTTCAAGTATTTATCCACGGCCCGGCGAATGATTTCACTGACAGGAACACCTGTCTTCTCTTTCGCCGCTTTCAGCCTGTCCAGTAAGGATTGTGGAAAATAAAAATTCGTTCGTTTCATCGTTAAACCTATATGTGCTAATTATGTGATAATTATAGCACATACTATTAAACAGTCAAGCGGCATGAAGCCGCCCTTTGTTTACTGTTTGATGATTTGGTAAATGGCCTGATATCCAGCTACTACCTGACTATACTGATTGATACATTCTACTTTCTGGCCTGCCAGATTCTGGCTGCAAACTGCCTTTGAAACAGTTTTATACAGGGGTGTAACCTTGACCAGCTTCAGATTTGGGAGAGTAGCCGGTACACCGGTTTCGGCTGCTGATACGCTGAATGAAACTAACGAAAGAATGAATGCCAGGGCAATTTTATTCATGATGGATCTCCAAATTGATTAACTTGCAGTAAAATTTACTGTTTACATTTCTTATTGCACGCAATTGAAATTTCCATGATAAAAAAAACCCCGGTTTGAGGCCGGGGCTTAAGGAAAGAATGAGGGTTAAGGTAGGGTTGCTGTTCCATTTAGCAGAGCGTTTGGATCAATGGGTGCAATAGGGATGGTCTGCTGCGGCATGTGCCCGTTGCTCATTTCTACTGTCCGATTTTCCTGGACATACGTATCTGCCCGGGGTTCCAGCCCGTTCTGGTTGCCGGTGAACCCCATGCCCTGGCATTGGGCCAGCGTGTACTGCTGCGGACAATCACCCCGGTACAGAAGGGTTGAAGCCGCTGGTGCCCCGCTGTGGATATCGGTCACATTGTTCGGGGCCGGATTAATGTAATTTTGAGTAATCCCCTTGGCCGGATCTCCGAAACTGCCCGTAGCCTGGCTCATCCCCGCCCCTGCCGCAACATTGCCAAACAGGCCATTCTGCGTTTCAAACGGGCTGGTGCCAGACGCTCCGGCCATGGATAGCCCTAAATAACCAAGCCCTGCTTCGGTGGCATAGGTTCCCCCAAGTGCTGCACCACCTGTTCCTGAGCCGATTACTCCACCAAATCCAGATAGAAAAGTGCCCCCCTGCATCAGAAAATCCGTGGTTCCCCAGGTGATGACTGTAATGACCAGAGTGTAAAATATGGCTGTAAAAGCTGACTGAGAGTTAACCTGCTCATCCATCAAGACCGAATTCATCGGCATGTTTCCGCCATCAAAAGGAATGAAGGAAACACCCGCGTGCACGGTCAGATTAGCCGGGCAAGCGGCTTTCTGCGCCGGGTCAATACAGAAGGCTGTCGTGAAGCGATCCGGGCCGCCGAGTTCGATTGGAAGGCCAAGCAGCCAGTATGGTTTGACATAGGTATCCACGGTTGTGGTGACCGTTTTCCGTAAAATATTGCCGCTCGTAGTAACGGATTGCACCTGTTTTGGGTTGGCAATCGCCGTAAAGGACTGGGGGGCTTTATACCGCTGCTGCGCCATCCCCACCGCTGCCAAAAATGCCTGTTGGCTAATGCCGTGAAATTCCCCGTCTCCGTTACCGACAAATGAAGTCAGGGTGTTGTCAAACGGATTAAGCGCATTCACGCTGTCGTTGATTGGGCCATTAAAAAAATACGTCTGGCTTCCCGTTCCGTGGCAGATAGAGGTTAATGCGGGAACACGCTGACTGTAATGACAGCTTGATTCATCCGTGGTGTCGGTAAAGCCTACCCATGCCAGACCATCAGCCGGGGTAAAATGCTTGATAACCAACTGGATACTATGGTTAGGCATGCGGATGAGATAGGAAATATCGATTCTGCCCGTTGCATCCAGGGGATTATACCGTGCCCACACCCAGGGGGCGGCCCCGGCAAATTTGTTAATCTGGCGGGTCGTATTGGAAGCAGGAATGTTGAGGATAAAGGCCGCGCCGTCATTCCTGATGATCCGGGAATCTTTTCTCAAGGCCACCAGCATCGCTTGATATTGGGCTGGGGTTCCAACAGGTGCCGCGGCCTGCTGCACGACACAGGCATTGGGATCGTTGGCTGAACACTGCCCTACCGGGGTCGCCAGGGCTTGAGTTCCCGGCACGATCAGAACCATGCACAGGAAACACAAACCGGTAAAAGAGGTAATAAATTTTCTGAACATCATCCAGTCCTTTCAAGGGTTAAAAACTTCCTTCCTTCCTTGATTTGAACCTGATTAGTTCAGGGCTTCATTCTGCATCAAGTCGGGAAAATTTTCATCCGGCTGCATTTGCCAGACTTCGCGCCTTTTACATAACCCGCGGGTGCGGACAATCTCACCGGGCTGATATGGCTGCGTGCCTTCTGACGCCAGCACTTCAACCGAGAAGCTTGTCTTGCCTTGGTGTTCGATCACGATTCCCAGCGCCTGCCGGGTGCCGATCTTCAGTTTGTAACTCCAGCCCGGGATTGATTCGTACACCGGCTCAGTCCACATTACCCGCATACCCAGGGGCGGCTGGGTACCGGGCGCGGAAAAACGATTGTTAAACAGATCCTTGCCCGGCTGCATGATCCGCCTCCTGCTTCTTCTCCAAATCCCTGCCTATGTCATTAAAAATGAATAACAACACTGCGAAGGACAGGATACCGATCAGCCCGGCCATCACGGAAAATATGGCTATCAGGCAGATTTGCCACGTGGGGCCAAGGTGGTGTAGTACCAGCTCAATCCGCTGTTTAAGTGTTAAAACCTTCTGCTCGATCTTGTTCATGTCTCATTTTCCTTCTGGATGGTTAAATCTGGCCTTGCCTGGCAAGCTGTTCGGCCTTGGTGGGGCGGCCTCTGCGTTTGCCGCTGCGGGTCAAGGCTGATGCAACAGGTTCAGTAACGGGATGTTCTGCCAGGCGGGTAACAAAGGCTTCCACGTCCATTCTGCGGTACCTGATCAAGTCGCCCATCTTGAAAAACGGGATCATCGGGCCATTGAGGCCGTACCGATTCTTGCGGACAAACGAAACCGATACGCCTATCATGCGGGCAACTTCATGCTCATTAATGACTAAAGGCTGGTGCTGTTGGTTCTCTTCCATAATTGAATCTCCTGAAATATGCAGGCAGCAACAAGCTGCTCCTGTTTCTTATTGCCAACGATTGAAATTTTGCGGTTCATAAAATAAATGCCCGGCATTGCACCGGGCGAGTGTTTGAAATTCAGCAAGATTTAGGGTGGGTGAAGCCGTAAATTTGTGATACAGTGAATGCACGTATCTAAACGGAGGGTATTACATGGCTACTTCGATCCGCCTGGCTCCAGAAATCGAGCAAAGGCTTGACTACCTTGCTTCCCACACCGGGCGCACAAAAGCCTACTATCTTCGGAAAATCATTGAGCATGGCATTGACGAAATGGAGGACTACTATCTTGCCGCAGACGTGCTGGAACGCGTCCGTAAAGGACAAGAGCAGGTACATTCTGCCGCTGATGTGAGAAAAGACCTTGGCCTGGACAATTGATTACGCCGACACGGCCAAGGGACAGCTACATACACTCGATAAGCAAATGGCGCGGCGCATCGTCAATTTTATGGACGAGCGTATTGCTGGACAAGAAAATCCGCGTAGTACAGGCAAGGCATTGACCGGCCCACTTGGTAGCTTCTGGCGTTACCGGGTGGGCGACTGCCGGATAATTTGTGACATTCAGGACAGTGTGTTACGTGTTCTCGTTGTGCAGATAGGCCACCGGCGGGAAATTTACCGATAGCCTTTTGATCACACTTCCCGGGTATATTCCCTACCCTTTTCCTGCTCTTTTTCCGGTTCTCTTGTGGCTTCCGGTTCTTTTGTGGTTTCAGTCCGATCCTTGTCCACTTTGGTCAGATCGCTGGACTCCTGCTCTTTTTCTTTTGCTGCTTCCGGCTCCTTTTCAATTTTTTGGTAGTCAAGTGTGGTATCTTTCGCCTGGCTCCGGCTCATTGAGCGTTCCAGATCCGATTTTTCATACTCCCTGACTGCCATCAGATCCTTGCTGGCATACAGTTCAGTCGATTCCCTGGCACGGCTTGCAGCCGTATACCACCATTCCTTGCCTGATCGATCATTTCCGACAATATGCGCTTTATCGACCGTTGCACCCTGCCCTTTGTGTACGGTTAGTCCGTACGCATGATCAAAATGGGGTAGTTTATTGTGATCAAACCGGAGATATGATCCATCTTCTTTCATGACCGTCATCATCTTTTTATCCACTTCGGTAACAATGGCCTGGGTGCCGTTTTTCACGTTAAATTGTTTGCTGTTGCGAGTGAAAACAATCCGATCCCCCGCCGCAAAATCCCGGATTCCATTCGATACCACCATTTTTATATCTTCACCCCGAATCAATCCGGCTTCTTTCAGTTTTTCCCGGGCCATCAGGTTAAGATCCCGGACTTCTTTGCGGGTGGCTGCAAACATTGCAGTGGATTTGCCTTTTTTTGCATCCCGGACAAACCCTTTAACCGCTTCTTCTCTGGCCTTTTGCTGATCTTTGGTGACGATCAGTCTGCCTCTTTCATCCAGATTTTGCAGTGCAGCCCCAGCCCGGCCTTCCCGGAAGGCTTTTGCCATTTCCCGGTCTGCGGCATGCTGCTGGCGTTTTACATCCTGCATTTCAAACCTGCCAATTTTATCAGCGACTGCTCGATGCGCCGCGCCCGCGTCAATCGCCTGCAACTGCTTTGAATCTCCGACCAGCACCAGCTTGGCCCCAGCCTTATCGCATGCTCTCACCAGCTTTTCCATCTGCCGGGAACCGATCATCCCGGCTTCGTCTATCACCAGGACCGTCTTTTTATCCAGTGTGGCCTGTCCGTTCTCAACCTCTTTAATCAGGCTGTGTATGGTCTGTGACTGAATACCGGCACTCTGTTCCAGCCCTTCTGCCGCTTTCCCGGCCAGCGCCGCTCCTTTTGTTTGATAGCCAGCATTTTCCCAGGCTTCTCTTGCGGCATTCAGCATCGTGCTTTTGCCGGTACCCGCCCAGCCTTCAACGGCTGCAATCCCCCCGGTTTCATGGGTGATATGATGAATAGCATCAAGCTGTTCATCTGACAGTCCTTTGCCTTTAACCGCTTCTTCGATGGTTTGATTATTGATTCGATGGTTGGTATTTTCCTTCATTTTTAAGGCAGTATCGGCCATCCGTTTTTCAAGATCCAGCATTTCTATAGTGGTGTAGCGGATATCGCCCTTTTGGTTTTCCAGTTTGACTACATCCTCGCGGTTTAAAACTTCTTTTGAAAAAGTTTCCGCATCCTTCGCCGTCATGCCCGCGCCCTGCGCCGCTTTCGCTGCTTCATGCAGCATCTGGATGTTTGAGAATGTAGACTGCTGTTCTGTTAGTGTTTGTAGCATTTGATTAGCATCCGGTTTGTTCAGTGGCCTGGCTGGAATATCGTCTTTCAGGTTTTCCGCTTCCTTCTGGGTAAAACCCAATTCTGCGGCCTGTTTTTTCCAGTCCTGCATGAATTCCTGGCGGTTGATTTCCCCTTTTGTTGCCCGTGTTTGCAGAGAAGCCTGGATTGAAGACAGGTAGCCGCTGGTTCCGGCTTTCTTCATCGCATCCTTGATTTCATCATGGCGGCTTGACCAGGTTTGTGCCAGATCATCCGGTACACCCTTGATCTTGAAACTGTCACCATCCCGCTCAATCTGAAAGCCCTGCTGGCGTAGATTTTCAGCCAGTTCGGCGCGATACAGCGCCCCGGCTGCCATCTTGTGACGGGTATCCAGATCAATGTTGCCCCATGACCCGTCCTGCCGCTCACCCATGTTCATGATGATGGTGTGGGTATGAAGCTGCGGATCCCCGTTGCGGCTGGTGGAATGCTGGTAGGTTGCAACTACAATACCTTTTGTCTGTTCTCTGATTTCTCCGGCATGTCCGCGTCTTGCTGTTACGGCTTCCCGTTCCAGGTATTCAGCCGCTGATTTTACCGCCTCGTCATGCGCCCGCTGGATTTCAAGCTGTACTTCCCGTCCGGCCACGGCCCACTCTGCCGATACGGTTTTGGGGGCAGAAAAAGTGCAGTCCCAGGCGGGTGCTCGATCATCCTCGCCTGCATTCCGGGTTAAGGCTTCGCCGGTTTTTGGGTGAAAACCCGCCATGATTTTTCCCAGATCCCCCTCTTCAATCATACCGGCCAGCCCGAGATTTTCCGCACCCTTCCCGAGCCATTGGCCGGGGGGTTCCCCGCCTTTTTGATAATAGTCTTCCCGGCCTGCCGTACGTTCGTAGTATTGTGTAAGGGCTTCCGATTTTGACGCCGAGATTTTAGCTATCGTCAACATGTTCTATTCTCCTTTTCGGATTTTTTCAGCACCGAATTTGAGGGTGTTTTTCCAGAGATCACCCATCCTGTCACTGGGTAAAAGTTTGCCCAGTTCCATCAACAATTCTTCCAGGGCGGCGGGGTCTTTTTCATTCGCATCAACCCGTTCCTTGATCGCTTTTACCCGATGTTTGTCTTCACGAACTGCATTGACTTCCACCATCACGGAAGCGATC
>JAGWIG010000214.1 GCA_028873515.1 Pseudomonadota bacterium
AATCAGAAGCACTGCTTGAACATCTGAGGTCTTTTGATACACATGAAACAATCCGGTTCTCGGAAGGAATCTATGCCGCCATTACTGCACGTGAATCCACCCCGGAAGGATGGAGAAAGGCACAGGATTGAGAAGAATGAAATTTATAATCTGGCTATAGCTCAGGCGATGGGTATGGATCTGGATCTGGCGATGGATATGACTCTGGCGATGGTTATGGAACGCGTGGCGGAATATCTGGTTGATAAGGAGGATGAAGATGCAAGAGCCTAAACATAGTCCTGCGCCGTGGAAAACTGAATTTCTTGGAATAGAATGGGGTGGTGTTTTAGATAAAAATTTTCAGCTTGTTGCTACGATAAAAGAATTTCCTACATATGAATGTCCAAATGTCGAATTGGTAGATTCTAAATTAATGGGCGACGCAAATATTAGATTAATTCTAAATTCCCCCGAAATGCTCCAAGCTCTTATCACCACATCTGGAAATCTCGCTTCTCTGGCTGCCGCATGCAATTGTAATGATTATGACGCATGGAAAAAAATGATTGACAACGTTATCGCCAAGGCGATGGGAGAGGAATAATAAATGAAATATCAAATGATTTTCTTTGTTGCCGATCGAAAAATTAATCGAATTATGTCTGGTTTTGATATGCGATCAGATTGCAAACATTTTATTACTGTAAAAAGAATATCATTTGATACTGATTCTGATGTAGATGATAGATATATTATGGATATGATTGAAAAATCAAAGGAAAATAAAGAATTTTATATTCCCGCTATTATGTATAACGGTGTCATATATGCTGATAAAAATACAAAAATTTTATCAGATGGAAAAAAAGAATTTTTTTTGATATAGGAAAAATGGAAGGAAATTAAGGGAGAAAAACATGCAAAAACTCATCGAATTTTCATCACTCCTCCTGTTCTGCGCATTCTTGTGGGGAGGACGGGCGCATGCGATGCAATTCCCCTATCCAGGATGGTGCGGTGAAGGTCATCATGTAGCCTGTCATGCCATCGGAACAGGAGCCACGACGCTCGTTGTCGGACAAGCTACGCAATACTTTACCCATAGCCGCACAGATGGTTTGGTTGCGGGAATTATCGCAGGGGTTGGGGTGTCAGTGGTGCGAGAGCAGCAAAAGCCACACTGGGAGGCTTCCAGCGTTCGTGGTGATTTGGTAGGAATCCTTGCAGGAAGCCTGTTGAATTTTGAGTGGAGGTTTTGAACATGTTTTCCGCCGGAATCGACTTAATGGGAACGCATCTTATCCTGCAAAAGATATTTGATGCCCTCCCCAATCCTAAGAATCTCGCGTTTGCCGAATTGCTGGAAGACTACGCGATACTGACTAGGGATGAACGTAAACAAGAGGCACGTTTGCGGGACTGTTTTAATGATGCGGAAGGGAGGAACTGATGGTTATCTTATGGGATGAAGGGCTAGAGAAATGAATATCTGGTTATTTATGATCCTGATCGTCGTGGTGGCTCTTGTCTCGGTGAGCCGGATCAGGAGATTGCACAAGAATGAGCCGGAGCCGGATTTGTTTGATACGAACTGGAACAGTCCTGTTGAGAAGGAGGAATGAATAACCCCGAGAGGGCCGTGCAGCTGCACATCGCTGCAATCTGACTTGCTTATATCGTGGTAAGCA
>JAGWIG010000215.1 GCA_028873515.1 Pseudomonadota bacterium
ATCCAGGCTGGTCGCAAAGTCTTGATAGATATTGACTATCGGATTCATTTGAATGATAGCATTAAACGTCCAACGTTCTAAATATTGATTTTCGCCAGTTAGCAAAGGCATTTGCTGCGGATCGTCGGCATAAAGCGTCGCGATATCAAACCCGGAACCGGCAAAATTTAAAGTTGAATTTTCATCACGCAAAAGCATTGAAATGGTTTGCGCGCGCTCGCCTGCCGCACCCCCATAGCAATCAATTTGCACAGTGAATTTAATCGGGCGCTCAATTGTTTTTTTGCTGGATGCCGCGACATATTCATCGACATTTGTCGATAATGCGACGCGCTGAATTGGCGTCAAAACAATAAAGTCGCCTTTTGGCATTGACACTCGATTGACTTGTCCGCGAATGACTTCGCAACCGACAATCGTCAGCAAATAATTGCGCAATGCATTCAGAACATTGGATTCCGTAATGTTAGGGAGGATATCGGCCATATCAGGTATCCAATTGCATTACGATGCCTAGCTTGCACCAATCGGGCCACCGCTCAAAAACCGTCTCAACCAAGTACGTGCGGCCATTAATCAATAACAAATCTCCACCTTTACCCAGCACGCGGAAAATCCCTTCATAATTGCCGGTCAGGTAAATTGATTGTTCAACCCCTTGAATATTCATCCGATCAAGATGCGCAATTTCCTTGCCGGTCAGCGGCTGCATTTGACCGCTTCCGGATACCGTCGAATAGATCGGCACTTGAGTGCCATCAGGATTCGTCGTATAGCCTGTACTCACTTGGATTGATACCGGAACCATCGGATTGACCGCGCTGATAGCCGCCGATGCGATGCCGTGCAGATTCATTCGCCATCCTTTTTCGGCATGTCGAATACTTCGCCGTCCACATCGTATTGAACGGCATTTTTCATCACGCCAGTATCAATCAGCACTTTGGTATTGACGCCGCCATAACTTTCCCCATCAGCCACTTTCTGGCGAGCTTCCATAACTTTTGTTCTAGACCCTTGAAAATTCGAATCTTCGCTGCGCATCTTGCGAAGCATCAAAGTGACAGGACTTAGCGGAGGGTCATTGGTATCAATAATGGATTGCTGCAACTCGTCGCCAATCATGCGCCCGAGTTGCTTTAGAGCAATATCGGAATCCATATCGACCGATGGCAAAATCTTCGCAAGATCGCGCCCCCAATGGCTCGATTCCTTGGCGACCATATTGCTGAAAAAAGGCCGGGGAGGGATGCCCACGGCTGGCGCGCCATAATTCTGGATTGCGGCCACCATCGGGATGCTCGTTTGATCCTTGTTCGGATAAGCCCCGCCAGCCATAAATCCGACTTTCAGCGTCTGTGCTTTGCCGATTTTTTCAGCCATTTCGCGCAAAACGCGTTCCAGCTTTCCCCCACCATTGAAGGTTATTGAGGCCATTGCCCATAAACCCCGTAGTTGTACTTAGATTGTGCGGATCGGGATGAGCCGGTGCGATACTGGAAATTACGATATGGGGCCGATGCCTGCCAATACGCCGCGCCATACTTAGTCTGCATGTACCATGCTTGCGTATTGGTAACCGCTCCCATATCCGCCGTCACGCTCACGCTGCCTTCGGTCGCGGAGTTAATGCGTCCGACTAACGGCGATGCCGCTTGCCCATTCAC
>JAGWIG010000216.1 GCA_028873515.1 Pseudomonadota bacterium
AGAGGGTCTCAGCCCGCACTGGCACAATTGTTCAACAATCAAAATGGCGATCTAGTCAAGAATGTCAACGCGATCCGCGACGCTGCGGCGCCAGACGTGACGGCAGTCAATCATGTGGAAAGCGGGCAGGCACTGATTGACTCCTACAAGGCGAAAGATGCCGTTCTGAACGCAGACATTTCGGCAAAATACAAAGCCCTGGAAGATGCCAATGGCGGTAGCTTTCCGGTCGATGGTAAGGCGTTTGTCGACGCCGCAGATCAAGCCCTGGCCGCAAAAATGAAAGGCCGTTACGTTCCCCCGGAAGTGCAGGCCGATATGGACGCTATTCGCGATGGTGGCCCAATGACGTACGAGAATTTCGAGAACATGCGCACCAACCTAGCGGCGGAAGCTCGGAAAGCAGAACGCGCTGGCGATGGCAATCGTGCAATGGCAACCTCGATTGTGCGGGACGCGCTGGAATCCATTCCAATGACCGGGGAGAGCGCGGCAATCAAGCCTTTGGCAGATGCGGCTCGGAGCGCCGCGAAAACGCGGTTTGATCTGATGAAATCTGACCCCGCTTACAAAGCTGCTGTCAACGATAACGTTGCGCCGGACGATTTTATTAACAAGTTCGTCGTCAACGGAAAAGTCGATAACGTCAAGGCGATGCGAGCTAACCTTGCGGATGACCCGCTGGCCGGCCAGACGATTGCAGCTGGTGCGATTAACTTCCTGAAAAACCGCGCCGGATTGGTCGGCGATACAGGTAATTTTTCACAGGCCGGATACAACAAAGCACTTCAAGCGCTCAGTCCGAAAATGGACCAACTATTTGATCCAAAACAAGCGCAACAACTCAAAACGCTTGGCAATGTCGCCAGATACACGCAAGAACAGCCCCGCGGCGCCTATGTGAACAACTCGAATACACTGGTCGGATCACTGGCAAATAACGCAAAGGACTTGGCTTTGGGCGCGTTGGACATAAAAACCTTGGGTGCGACTAAGGTCATCCGCAATACCATGCAAAAGCGCAGCATGAATAAATCCATTGCGGAATCAGTGAAGCCTGCCGCGGGAACTACAAAACTATCGTCGTTTCCGTAATTCCGGCACGTAAATCAACAGGCATATCCAAGCAAAGCCGCCCCAAAACCCGCCGAACGCGAATGCCCACAGCGACGCCGTAAGGCCAAGCAAGATGTATATCGTCCATCCGGCTATCGTCTTAAAGCTAGGCTTTTGCTTTTCTGGGACCAAATATTTGTAGTCGCCATTCATCACAATCGTTCTCCCGTAACAACTTTTTAGTTTAATCCAACCTCGCCAAAACGCGAGGTTTTTTATGCCTGGAGCATATCTTGAGCGTTTCATTGTCGCCAATCTTTAACGGGTATCAATCCTTCTTAACCAATGGGCTCCCTAACAATGGCGGCTTCATCTACACATATGCCGCAGGAACGACCACGCCGGCCGCGACTTACACCACGAATTCGGGCGGCACGCCGAACGCCAATCCGATCCAGTTGAGCGCTGACGGCCGGCCACCGCAGGAGATTTGGCTGACCGATGGCACGGCATACAAGTTCGTGATCACGGATGCTAATCTCGTGCCAATTCCGAGTGCATCATTCGATAATATCACGGGCATTACTTCTGCGAGTTTCCCT
>JAGWIG010000217.1 GCA_028873515.1 Pseudomonadota bacterium
CCTTGCACCGAAAATTGACTTGTATACTGGCTTTTGAATTTCTTTAACTGTTTCCATTTTATTTCTCCTTTGTGTGTTTGTGTTGCTACAGTTCCTATAATACACGCATTAAAAAATAATGCAAGCATTTATTTAAAATATTTATCCGATCGACGGGTCTTTTTATTGAAAGCCAGTTATGCAAACGCTTAAAAAAAAAGAGGACGACCGAGCAAGTTCAATCCTGATTTCATAGAACAGGTTGAAAAGCTCTGCATGATGGGAGCTGTCAATGAAGAGTTAGCCAAATTTTTTAATGTGCATGTGGACACGATAGAAGAATGGACACATGTCCATCCAGAATTTTCCGAGGCACTAAAAAAAGGCAGGCAGTATGCGGATGCCAACGTGGCTAAGAGTCTTTATCATCGTGCCCTGGGATACAAGCATGAAATCGAGAAAGTCCTTGTCATCGACAAAGAAGTCATCAAGATTAAATATACCGAAAAATTTCCTCCCGATGTGACGGCGTGCATTTTCTGGCTCAAGGTGAGGCGATCATGGAAAGAAAAGCGCGATGACTTGTCCAGTTCCTCCGATTTGCTTAATGACCCTGATCCCGATGTATGATGAAGGTCAATCTCCCCAAACTCCATACAGGGCAGGTCGGCTTTGCACGGGCATTCAATGAAAACCGGTTATCGGTCTTGCGATGCGGCAGACGTTTCGGTAAGACCACACTGCTCGAACGGTGTGCGGCCAAATGGTCGGTCAAGCATCAACGTATCGGATGGTTTGGCCCGACCTATAGCCTCAACATTCCGACCTATAAACGCCTATATAGAATGTTGAGGCCGGTCATTGAGTCGGCGTCTAAGATAGACCGCATCATAGAACTCAAGACGGGTGGTGCCATAGAATTCTGGACGCTTCAGGACGAGGATGCCGGGAGATCACGGTATTACGATAAGGTCATCATTGACGAAGCCTCATTGATTGACAAGGGGTTGAAGGATATCTGGGAACAGGCAATCGCTCCTACGCTGCTTGACCGGAATGGCAAGGCGATTATGGCCGGAACCCCGAAAGGGATGGATTCCGACAATTTCTTTTACGAAGCCTGTACGGACAAGAGTCTTGGCTGGGTGGAGATGCATGCGCCGACAAGTGCCAATCCGATTCTTTCACGCGAAGTGCTGGACAAGCTTCCCGAACAATACCCCGCTCTGGTTTATCAGCAAGAGTATCTCGCCGAGTTTGTGGACTGGAATGGAGCCTCGTTCTTCGGGCTGGATAGCTTGCTGATTGACCATGAGCCGGTTGAATACCCTTACAAGACGGATCAGATTTTTGCCGTGGTGGATACCGCCTCGAAAGACGGGATGGAGCATGACGGAACCGGTGTCATCTTTTACGCCCGATCCAAATATGCCGGCATCCCCCTGGTCATCCTCGATTGGGATGTGGTGCAGATTCAGGCTTCTCTTTTGATTGACTGGCTTCCTGCCATTCATGCAAGACTGGAACAACTGGTCAAGGAAACGCAGGCACGGGAAGGGAATGTAGGCATCTGGATTGAAGACAAGGACAGCGGCATTTCCCTGATTCAGTCCGCTTCACGACAGGGCTTGCCGGTTGCGCCCATTGATTCAGTTCTGACCTCACAAGGCAAGGAAGG
>JAGWIG010000218.1 GCA_028873515.1 Pseudomonadota bacterium
TAAAAGCAATGGAATGGTTGGTAAATAAAGGATCTTTGCAAAATGAAACTGTTTTTGATCCTTTTATGGGAAGCGGAACGACTGCCATCGCTTGTATAAATTTAAATAGAAAATTTGTAGGTATTGAATTATCTAAAAAGTATTTTGATATGGCGTGCGAACGGATTGAAAACGCCTATCGTCAGCAAAGGATGTTTCCATGAACCGCGATAAATTCATGACGCGCACCATTTTCTTGCGTAGCCCGGATCAGGTCGAAGTATGTCATCGTATTTTGGATAATCTTCCTGTGGATTGCGAGCATCCCCTCCAAGTGAAATTCAGCGAACAGCAGAAAATCAGGACATCTGACCAGAATGCTCTGATGTGGTCTGGCCCACTCAGGGATATCAGTGAGCAGGGTTGGATAAACGGACAGACGTTCAGCGCGGATGCGTGGCATTACCAGTTCAAGGTCTGGTTTTTGCCAGAAACATTTGAAGATGGCATCACGAAGGAAGGTTATCGAAAATGGGATATCTCGCCGCGCGGAGAACGGATTCTGGTGGGTTCAACGACGGATTTGCTGACCAAGGGCTTCTCAAATTACCTTGAGCAAGTTTACGCTTACGGCGCTGGGGAACTAGGAGTAAGGTTTTCGACAAAGGAGGACGGATCATGGCAAGGCCACGTTCAGAAGCCTTGAAACAGGCTCTCATCGACATAAAAAACGGAATGTCTATCACGGCTGCTGCCCTGCTGCACGGCGCTCAGCCAGTGAGCATCTACAGGTTGATTAAAACCGGTGAAATCCCCGTGCCACCGGGGTCAGCATTGCAGCCAGTAGCAAGCGTTATCGAAAAAGAGAATGGGAACGAAAATTGCATGCTCCAGCCGCTTTTGCTCAAAAAATGGGGAAAATTGTGCATTTCTTCCAACTTGCCGAGATTTTCATGAATTACCGCAATAAGAAAATACTGGAATCCGCGCGTGACGAAACCTGCATAGTCTGCGGGTCTCGGTATGGGGTGGTATGGGCGCACTCAAATGAAATCTGTCATGGAAAGGGGAGGGGTATCAAGGCGCATGACCTGCTCGGCCTCTACCTGTGCTTTGATCATCATCAGTGGTATGACGGGGATGCGCCGCGTGAGAAAAAAAAGGAATTTTTCAGGGAACATTATCCGGCATGTATGGTGCGATTATGTGAAAAGGGGGTATTGAAATGAGATCCATCAACCCATCAGAGCATCAGATTCAATCCGCGTTCGTGGAATGGTGTTTTTTGAATCAGACAAATTTATATGGTTTGCACATGGGCTTTGCCATTCCAAACGGTGGATTACGGAATAAACGCGTTGCAGAGAAGCTCAAAAAAGAGGGTGTGCGAGCCGGTGTGCTGGATTGGTGTTTGCCAGTACCACAAGGAAAATTTCACGGTTTATTTATCGAATTTAAATCCGCTGGCGGGGTGTTATCGGGCGCACAGCAACTTGAGATCCTCGATCTTAAATACTTTGGCTGGAAAACAGCGGTGTGTCATTCAACAGAAGAAGCCATTGATGTCATTAAATCCTATTACGGAAAGGACTCTTGATGGCGCTTGATTCCTTTTATTATCAGGACCCGGCCAAGGTCATTGAAATCCTGGAAGAGCGAAGCTGCATC
>JAGWIG010000219.1 GCA_028873515.1 Pseudomonadota bacterium
TGGAAAAACAAGAAAAGAGAGACATACGTATAGTTACCTATGTTAGCGACCTCGATATTGCCAATGACAACGGAGTAAGCCGCTACCTTAAAGCAATGAACAGGGTAATGGATGCGAGAGTAAAAACCCGTAAACATAAAAAAGCATGAATAAATTTAACCTGCCCGCAGAATCATTGCAAAACCTTAAAATCCTGCAATCAGCACTCCCTAAGGATGTGAACCCCGAATTAAAATCGGAACTGGAAAGAGAGATAGAGAGACGGGAGGCCGCCCAACGGCTGACCGCTGCCACCAATCTCGCCATTGAAAGGCAATTGATGAAATTAAATTAACCAAATCATAAAAACCAAATGAAACTAACAAAAGCAACACGAAAAAAAGCAAAGTTAAGAATGGGCTTGTCTGCCGTAGCTGGTGGAGGTAAGACCTATTCAGCGCTATTACTTGCGTATGGCATGACAAATGATTGGAATAAGATAGCAGTTATTGACACCGAAAATAACTCTGCCAGCCTTTATTCTCACTTAGGCGGATTTAATGCCCTTGAATTACAAGCCCCATATTCACCTGAACGCTACATTGAGGCAATAAAAGCCTGTGAAAATGAAGGTATGGAAGTAATTATAATTGATAGTATTACCCATGAGTGGGATGGTAAAGGCGGATGCCTTGAAATAGTTGAAAAACTTGGAGGTCGTTATCAAGATTGGAGTAAGGTGACACCCCGCCACCAGTCATTTATTGATGCTATACTTCAAAGCAAAGCCCATGTCATTACAACCGTTCGAAGAAAACAAGATTATGAAATGAGTAAAGGGGCCGACAATAAAATAAAGGTTGAGAAAGCCGGGTTAAAAGAAATAACCAGGGAGGGCTTTGAATACGAATTAACCCTAAACATAAACATTGACCTCAACCACCTCTGTACTGCTTCAAAAGACCGAACAGGCTTATTCATGGATAAGCCTTCGTTTATAATAACCCCCGAAACTGGAAGATTGATAAAAGATTGGTGTGATGAAGGTGAGGCGGAAATAAGCATTGAGGAAGCTATTAACAGACTTTCATCTTGTAATTCGGTTGATGACCTGACCCTACTAAAAGAAACGTTACCGCAAAGTATAATAGCTGATAAGGCATTTCAAACGGCTGGCAAAAAACGCTTTGAATTATTAACACAAAAAAGTGAATTACCTCTATAACCTTACGGGGCGGCAGGCAGCAATGCCGGGGTATGAGTGGTTACCCTTCTTAATCAAGACCGCCCCTTTATTTTAAAATTATGAGCAATCAAAATGAAATAACCAAATACATGCTGGGCAGAAAAAAGCAGGGCGAATGGCCCGAAGTGCTTAATAAGTTCGGACAACGAATAGACGACCTGCCTAAGGGTGAAGTGAAAGTAACACCACCACCCAGCGCAAAAGAAGCCGACTTATATTACAGGTGTTTGCCTGGCGATATTACCGAGGCTGAGTACGAAAGAATCATTGAGCAGGAAAACGATTACAACGACTATTTATGAACACAATCCTAATTCTTAACAACCTACTCCATAAGTGGAGGAAAATAATTAAACTATGAAAATAAAAATCCAAATTAAAAGCTGGTTCAATGGCTCTGTGCTTTTTGAATATGAAAGCG
>JAGWIG010000220.1 GCA_028873515.1 Pseudomonadota bacterium
CCGGAGTGGATATCCGTCACATTGTTCGGGGCCGGATCAATGTAATTGCTGGTAATGCTGTGGGTCGGATCGCCGAAAGTTCCCATATTGGTTGACGAGCCTTATCTAAGCATCCTGACTAATGCATAGGTTTATTATCGAGCTGGTAAATTCCCCTATAAGGGGATATAATCCTTAGATGGAAAAACGATCACCCCATTACAGGTTAACGGAAATCCAGGAGCAGATGAACACAGTTGAGGCCATGAACCTTACCGTTTCGGCCAGGAATGGGATTCGTATTTCAGGGATGAACCTTTATGATGCATTGATGGCCATACGTGCGCTAAGCCGGAAAGATTTTTATAAAAGCATGACCACCCATGCGAGCAGTCGGGTATGGCAGGATGTATACCATGCGGTATGGCACGGTAAGGAGTTTTACCTGAAATTTCAGAAAAACGGGGAATATTTTGTGATCTCGTTCAAGGAGTTGTGATATGGCAAAAAAATGGAATGGACAGCCTTGCCCGGTCTGTCATAAAGGAACATTGCGGGATGGCGTTAAGCGGTTATGCCTTGAGTACAGGGGGCGGATTTATGAGTCTGAACAGTCTGGCGCATGGTGTGACCACTGTGATGAAGGAATCATGACTGGAACCGAATCGAGCGAAGATGAAACAAAGTGGATGGAGTTTCGTGACCGGATTGACCGTGAAGAAATTGCTGAACTGGTGAGGATCAGAAAAAAACTGAAAATGACGCAGCAGCAGGCGGCGCGATTGGCTGGCGGCGGGAAAAATGCTTTCAGCCGTTATGAGCGTGGGCAGGCCAAACCTGTATCGGCAGTCATCAATCTATTCAGGTTGCTGGACAAGCACCCGGATTTGGTGAAGGAACTGGAATAAGCAGAAGGAATTTACTAAAACCAAACTGAATTTTGATGCCATAAACTTCCCGCCCTTGACAAAAAAAATAAATCTATACAATAGAATCATGCAAACAAGAAAAGAAAGAAAACATATGAATAAAATGATTTTAACGGTAGTAATTATTGCTACTGAACTGTTAAGTGGATGCGCTCACATGATTTCACGCCAAGCTTATCAACATATTGACGGAATAACTGGGTATGCTATGGTTGCCAAAATTTACCCTAACCTAAATGATATTCCATTCTCTATCTGGTATGATTATAAGTGCAATGCTACAAATTCCAAAGAAGTATGTTCGCATCTTTCAGAATACAATTTTATTGGGGCATATGCTGCACGAGGATTAACCGGAGAGGATGTTTTTGTTAGTATGCTGGCTCCAAAAAATAATCCTATTCATATAGGTGATATTATCAAATTTAAGAATGCACGGGTTGAAAGACGCTTTATATTAAACGCACAATTTGCTGGAATTACAAGGACTGCTGACAAAGAAGATAAAACCTGTTACTTTAAAAACCATGTGGTAGGCGGGGAAGTTGTCTGCAATGGATGGTCAGCCGCGTCAATCAACAAATATTGGTAAACCAGAAGCCCCTTTCGGGGCTTCTTTCATTTAGGGCAGGGTTGCTGTTCCATTTAGCAGAGCGTTTGGATCGATGGGAGCAATGGGGATGGTCTGCTGCGGCATCTGCCCGTTGCTCATTTCAATCGTCCTGTTCTCCTGAACG
>JAGWIG010000221.1 GCA_028873515.1 Pseudomonadota bacterium
CGCTACGCAGCAAATAAATCATTTTTGCTTTCAGGCGGCAATACAGGAAAACAATGGACCCAACTTCAGCGCATCATGACTACTGCTGTTGCAGACGGTGCAGATTTAGCGTCTGTTAATCGCGCTATTTTGGCAACAATGCAGCAAGGCGCTGCAGCAGGTGCAATTTTTAATGGCACAGGTGTTGCAGGAATTTATAATCGAGTGCTTTCTTCTGGAGCGGCAGGTGGTAAAACGGGAGCTTTAGAAACCACTATTACTTCAGCAATAAGCAGCACACTAGATAATCCAGGCGGAAGCATAATGTCAGCTATGCCGCTGTATGCGTATATAAAATCTCATGGCGGCGCACATGCGACAGCAAAATCTCTTTTAGGTAAATATTATAATAGTTTTACAAAAACTGGTCAAGGTCAGGAAATAATTGCTGCACTAAATAATGCTCAAGGAAACCCTTTTGTTCAAATTCAAATGCTGGGTGCAGCTTTTAAAGGGCATCTATCTACCGCGCTAGGCATTTATAGCAATTATTATAGTCCTGAAGGCCCTGGCCGGAGGGAATTAGCATTAGGATCCTCAATTGGCATTACGCCCCTAGTAGGGACGGCTATTTATGGTGGCGGCACCGGATCGCCACCAGCCAGCGCAGCATCAGCCGTTAAAGCAGCCGCAAAAGCAACAGGTGTAGATCCTAACGTGCTAACCGCTCTTTTTGGAGGAGAAGATGCTTTAGGGCGAGGCGGCGTTGGGAATGGAGGCGGCCTTGGGCAAATGACGGCAGGGGCGCTCAAAGCCGTAGGTATGGCGGGGGCAAATATGAATGACCCTGCTACAGCCGCAAAAGCCAGCGCTTTATATTATAAAAAAATGTACGCGCTGTTTAAAAATGTAAAAAATCGTAAGCAGCGGATGGAAGATGCATTTTTAGCCTATAATATGGGGCCAGGATATGCTTCTCAAATTGAAAATGGAACTCTTCCATCTACCATAATGGTAAATGGAAGAGAAATCCATCCATATGCAAATTTGGCTAATAAAATGAAATACTTTACTGGTTTTTCATCAAGTTCATCTTCAACATCTGCAAATACCTCATTAGCGCAAGCCGGGAATGTTAACAAGGTTAATGCAGCCGCTGCCGATACTCAGGCAGCAAAAAACATTGCGGATACTTTAGGCAAAGCAATCCAGCATTATGCGGGTACATTGTTCCACGTGCAACATGCAGCGATGGAAGTAACGAATGCAACTATTAGTGTTGCGGCGGCTGATTTCAGAAACTTAGGCAGTTATTCCGATATGCTAAACCCCTCAGCATTTGGAATTTCTCCTCACAAACCGTTGAAGAATCCATAAATGCAGGTTAGCGGGCCTCAATTATCAATTTCTATTTATCCATTTGAAGGCGGGCAGTACACAATTTCTGGCACAAATGCTGGAGTTTTGCAAGCACAAATCAACACGTCTTTGAAAGGCGGAACCGGAACATTTTCTTTAGCGTTGGCTCCAGGAGGGCCAAATGGTGTAAATGCGCGCCCTTATTGGACAGAACTATTAACGCCAATGAGTCTTGTTATCATTGGTTTGAGCCGAGGCTCTTATAATCAAACACCTATGATTGCTGTTGTCACTTC
>JAGWIG010000083.1 GCA_028873515.1 Pseudomonadota bacterium
ATCCTTAGATCGGAAACTGACGAATGGAATTTCCCTTCCGCACCTTCCTCAGAGACGGAACCCCAGCAGTAATTCTTGACTTTAATCCTGCCCTTGAGCGTCCATATATTGGTTATGTGTACGGTAAGAATTCAGGGCAATATCACATGCAGCCAGTAACGTGGCGAAAGGACGGTACGTACATTGACGAGACGAAACCGCGTTCGCTCGACGTTGAAATCCCATCTGGAGGATAGGGTAAAAGCACTTCTCCCAGATTACGTTCAATACGAGCCTGACCGACTCCCCTATCTTGTGGAGCATACATACAAACCTGATTTCAAACTCCGAGAAAATGTCTACATCGAAGCTAAGGGTTTGTTCCTTCCAGCAGATCGCGCCAAGCATCTGTACATCAAAGAGCAACATCCTGATGTTACCATTTATTTTCTGTTCCAAGATTCAAATAAGAAATTAAATCGTAGCAGCAAGACTACATATGGAATGTGGGCTGAGAAATATGGATATGAGTATTCCGATATTAAAGCGGGTATTCCAGAACACTGGATCAATCCCCCCGCCACTAAACATACAACTAAATCAAAAGGGAAAAAGTAATCACTATGCAAATCAAACATATTGTCGAAAAAGATGGGGGCCAACTGGTATTTCAAGGTGAACTTACAGGACAAGAACTTGCCTTCGTTGTTGAGACAGGTTTGAACACTCTGTACGCAAATGGGGCATTGCCCTTCTTAATGAAAGATAAGAAAAATCAAGTGATGGAAGGTCCGGAATCTATTCAATAATGAGCAAACATTTAATTATTCCTGATACACAAGTACGACCCGGTGATGATTTACAATTCTTAACAGCCATTGGCAATTACATTGTGGAGAAAAAGCCTGATGTAATTGTCCAGATCGGTGATTTTGCTGATATGCCTTCCCTGAGTTCTTACGATGTTGGTAAGAAGTCTTTTGAAGGTCGGCGCTATGCCAATGATATTGAAGCCTCTATCGAAGGCATGCATGCACTGTTGGGTCCAATTTGGGCACACAATAAACAACAGCATAAGAACCACAAGGCTGCTTACAAACCGCGTATGGTTTTGACATTGGGTAATCATGAAAATCGCATTGAACGTGCTGTTGAAAATGATGCCAAGCTTGATGGTGTTCTTAGCACTAATCATCTGGGCTATCGAGAGTTTGGCTGGGAACAGCATGACTTCTTGGACGTCGTGGTTATTGATGGAGTGGCTTATAGCCACTATTTCACAACTGGTGTTTTGGGGCGTCCTGCTACTACTGCTAGTGCTCTCCTATCTAAAAAGCACATGAGTTGTGTAGCTGGTCACCAACAAGGTCGCCAGATTGCCAGTGGTTATCGAGCAGATGGCAGACGCATTAGCTGCATTATTGCTGGTTCCTGCTACGAGCATGATGAAGAATATATGGGTCCACAGGGTAATCAACACTGGCGTGGCTTGGTCGTTCTGCACGAAGTTAATGATGGGGAATCTGACGAAATGTTTGTTTCCTTGGACTATTTGAAAAGGCGCTATCTCTAATGATTAATGAACACGATCTGAAAGACTTCGGAATTCAACAGACTCTCCAAGAACGTGGGGAACGGTATGGTAGTTTTGAGACCCATGCCCAACTTGCCCAAGACCTCAAAGAAGTCATGTGGGATCGTATGGATGGGTGGGCTCGTTTGAACAATACACAACGCCAAGCCCTAGAAGTCATTGCCGATAAGATCGCCCGCATCTTGAATGGTGATCCTGACTACACCGACAACTGGCATGATATTCAAGGCTACGCCAAACTGGTAGAGGAGTCCTTAAAATAATATGGAAATTGACACGATACTGGTTTCCCAAATTCAGAGTATGGCAGAGGATTTTCTGGAAGTCGAAAAAATAATTCGGGGTCTTTATGTTGATCTTGAAAGAAATCCTATTGATTATGCCCATAAGAATGAGCATTTAGAACTCACTATTACTCGAATGTTCGAGAAACTTCGGCAAAATTATTTCACCTTACTGCGATGTGAAAAATGGAAGGTCCCACTGGATAACGATAATGATCGAAAATTGGATTGAAACATCTTCGGGGGAAAAGGTTCAATTCCTAGAGCCGAAGCCAGAGCAGATCAAGATTAAGGACATTGCACATTCCTTGGCAAATCAGTGCCGGTACAATGGCCACTGTCATGGCTTCTTTAGTGTGGCGGAGCATAGTGTGAATGTTGCTATGCAACTACCCGATGAACTGAAACTGACCGGCCTGCTTCATGACGCCTCGGAGGCATATCTAAGTGATATTCCCAGCCCAGTTAAGCAGTTCCTGCCTGATTATCAGATTATAGAAACTCGACTTGAGGAAGTCATTGCACAGAAATTTGGGCTGACCTATCCGTATCCAACAGAAGTAAAGCTTGCGGATATTGCTGCCCTTAGCACAGAAGCAAATTACTTGCTTAAATCACAGGGGGATGACTGGCTGATTTGGGAACACTTCGGTGGTCGGCCTCCGATTAATAACAAATACAAGCCACAATGCCTTCCACCCATCTATGCATATAATGTCTTTCTTGCATATTACTACAAACTTGTTCCGGAAGAACGGCCTAGTGGCATTATTTTGGAGTCTTCCGCAGGAGTAGTATGAGAGAATGTACATTAAACGAACTCAAAGAGGCGCTCGCCCGTTATGATGAAATAACCATTATTGAACTTTTGCAGTTGAATAGTGAGGATTTGGTAGAGTATTTGTCGGATCAGATTGAATTAAAATATGAAGAATTACTCCGAGCGCTTCCCGACGAAGACGCGTAAAATTGGCGATGACCCGCGTAAGCATCAAGCTGAAAAGCGCCGTCTAACTAAGGAATATCAAAAACAAGAGGCAGAACAAGAAATCAAAGAATATGTCTATGAGCACCCGATCTTTCCTGACAATGACTGATTTCGCAGCAGCAAGTCAAAGACTTGTTCTGACATTGCTTTTAGTTTCTTTAATACTGAGCAAGTTAAGTCCAGAGATTAGTTGGATCGTTCTGCTGGTCGGCTTGGTTCTGGATTTAACCAGCATCAGTATCTTTCTGTTTCTGTGGAAGAAGGACAAAACAAATGTGGACAGTAAATAGTTGCTTTATCAAGGGACTGGTCTTTGGCCTGTCCTACGAAGATGATCCAGATGTGCTTGGGGATTTCGGTTTGAACTTCGCTGTAATCGTGGAGATTGGTTTAATTCGGATCACCCTATTCAAGTATAGTACTGACGAAGAGGAAGACAATGACGCCTGAGAATTTAGCTCTATTGGATCAAGAACTACGTCGAGACGAGGGTGTGCGGAATATGCCCTACAAGGATTCCCGTGGATTCAATACAGTAGGCGTCGGTCACAATATTGATGCAAAACCCTTGCCGAGTGATTGGACATTCCCACTGTCAGATACTCAGATCAATCAACTACTAAATGATGATCTACAAGATACCTTTGAGGAATTGGATCATTACCTTGGCTGGTGGGATTCCCTTGATGATGTTCGTCAGCGTGTCCTCGCTAATATGTGCTTCAACATGGGGATTGGTGTCTTACTAGAATTCACGAATACTCTAGCGGATATCAAGGCTCAAAATTGGGAGGCTGCTGCTTATGGCATGCTCCACTCATTATGGGCTAAAGAGGTTGGTCCACGAGCAGGTCGATTGGCCTTTATGATGAAGTACGGTAAGATCATGGCAGGCACTCTCTAATAATCAACAGCACAAATAAAAAGCCCCCAGAAATGGGGGCTTTGTCGTTTCTAAGGGGCCATTATTTCTTTGGCTCATTCTCCATGTATGTTTTATAACGATACAGTTCACGCAGATTACTACCAGCAGGAATGCCTTTGGCACGTTCCAGAGCAGTCCGTTGCCGATCCATCATGAACTTCTGGATGGATGAGGCAAACTCATTTGGATCACCTTGGAAACCAGAATACTGCTTGGCATACTGTGCCAGTTGCTGATTAGTCAGATTCCCGGCTTCAATGCCATGCTGGACTCGTTCCATAACCTTCTGACGCAGGGCTGAGTAACCTCCTGTTGTCCCAGCAGAACCGCCTGATTCCTTACCCTCAATGGCATTGACAACTTGTGTTTGTTTGTTCTCAATGCTCTCATTAACGGGTCGGAAAGCCAGATCACGCAGAATCTTGTCATAGTTTGTACGACGAGTCTGGAGCTTACCAGATTGGGGATTGTAGAAGTTTGTCAGCGGTTCCCCATTCGGTCCCTTGATGTTACTCGGGGAACTGAACATGGTATTTTCCATGATACCTTTCATTGATGTTGGTGCAATGTTGTATCCCAATTTCTTGAGAGACTGCACATCACCAAATCGAGCAGCATCAATGGCAGACTTTCCAATCTGGGCAATCGTATCTGCTGTGGGGAACAGAGCAGCCCAAGGATCGTTGGGTATCAAATCAGCATTGCTGAAACTAGCCGTGAGGTTGATTCCCAATTTACTAAAGACACCCCATTCTGCCCATTCAGGCAGATTGCGCATAACAAGACCATCCAAGCTATCTGGCTTATCAAAGACACGAGTGCTGATTAGCTGGTAAAGCTCATTGGCATAATTGTAGCCAATCAGTCCTGTCACACCTGCTAGAGCGATGCTAGAAGCAGCTAGAGTAGCCAGAGGAAGAACATGGCCTTGGCCAGCTTCTTTACCCATGATTAGGTATTGAGACAACTGATTCATCTTGAACCGCGTCAGAGTAGAAGAAATGTCACCCAGAATACCCATATGGCCATAAATCTGTGGGCGCTCCAACGGACGATAATCCACCATGCTGAACTTAGTCAAATTGTCAGCAGCACCCAGCGCCTCTTCTGTTGATAGACCTGCATCACGAAGCATATGGGCATACGTCATAAATGACGATGTGCGAATCGCAGCTTCCGGATATGTAATGTTTGCTTCTGTAACTTCCCGAAACCACTCACTCATGCGAGACTTATTAATGTCTTGCAAGTGAGACGTCAACTGAATGTCGAAGACTTGGTTCTTTTTGGCATAATCAAAAGCTTGTTGCTCAAAGGGATCGAGTTTCTGCTTAGTCCAATACTTCATGGATGACATTAAACCCTTACCAGAATCGAGTGCCATATTCTCACCACCGGGTAGTTCCAAGCCACGGGCTTTTAATAAAGCCATTACAGCCGGATTGGATTGAACATACTGTGTCAGATTAATCAGACTGTGGGGAATACGGAACCAGCCCAAGAACATTTGAAGCAATGCACTTTTCTGCGACGAGTTGAACTTCCGAAAATACGTCGGGCCAAAACCAGTAGCACTAGAAACACCATCCAACATAGAATTGAATGCTTTGCTCAGGGCAGTAGAGCTTTGGCCAAGGGCGTGGTGCATATAGTTGTCAGCAATTTCTTTTGCACGAGGTTTGTCAATGGTGGAATCTTTTAGCAATTCACTCGTTTTGACAGCAGCCTTTTGCATTTCCGACCAACGGAACATGTTTTCAGCATGTTGAAGTTGGGATTTCATTCCTTGATCTGCATTCGTCTGCATATCCAACCAAGCTTTCTTGCCCTCTGCACCAAAGACAGGGGTTTCCTTTTTGAATAGGGCATGCTTTGGGGCACCCATCAGACGATTGGAATCCTGAGTCAGATAGGATTGATACGCATCCATGATTTTGGATACATCCGCATTTGTCTTGCTGAGAAAGTCCAACACATTCTGATAACCATTGAATCGGTTCATACCACGGGACTGATCTGATTTCATCAGTTCGATTTTGCCGTAGTCATATTCACCGGGATTCATGCTTTCAAAATGCTTCTGAATAGCTTGCAGAGTCCACTTGTTGTTGTGACCCAAGAATCCCACCACTTCATTGGTGCCTTTCTTGAACACGAGTTGGCGGAAATCACCCATAAAGCGCCCAGCCATATAGGCCACACGTCTGGATACTTCGGGCAAACCAAGTGCTGCCCGGCCTTCATTAAAGCGCATCCACGCTTGGTGCATGACTTCTTGGAATCGCTGGTAATATTGAATTTGTTTTGAATTAAATCCCCCAGCTTGCAGTTCTTGCGGAGTGAATTCCCGAATACCCTCATTACGATCCATTAACCCATGGATTTCTGCACGTTCGGCACCATTCATCTTTTGAACCAATGGTTTCAATCCAGTCTTTCGATCCGTCAGGAACTCCTTAACAGCAGCATCTGCTACTTTTGTAGCGCGATTAAATGAATCAAACGTATACTTAATTAATGGATTGTGCGTATAGACGCTCATCATCAGGCCACCTTGAAGAACATTCTCGGTGGCTTTGTTCATTTTGACGTCAGGAGCTTCACGAGCCATCTGAGCAATTTCTTCTACTGGCTTTTGATCGCTGGGAATAAAATCACGAACAGCTTCCCGATTTCGATCCACTAGGGGTAGATTGCGCAGAACTTGAGCAGCATTCTGATTGGTATTTGTTTCCCAAACTTTATTTGCTTGTTTGTCAATAGCCCCTTTGATGCCCGCATGCACGGTATCGGCCAGACTATTAATCTGGCGGGGTCCACGCAAAACAGAATTCAGAGTACGGAAGACCAATCCATGAAACTTTTGTAGAAGACCTGTTAAACCATTCTTAATCCAGTCAGGCAAAGGCAAACCACTATTCATGTAGATGACACCATCTTTAGAATAAGGCAACAAGGTTGTAGTATTCTTTCCCAAAAGTGTCTTGCCAATATTCTGAGTTGTTTTATCCAACTTTGCTTGGGATTTGTCCAGAGCAGCTTGGGCACGATTTAATGTATCAATAGGAGCATTTTGTGCCCGCAATGTATCAACACGATTCGATTGGGCTTGTACCTTGTTCTTGAGATTACTTACAACAGGATTATCTGCCAACATGCGGTTGACACTTTCTTGCTTGGACAATTGGACAAAATTATCTGCTATTGTCTTAGGATCAAACAGTGATCCTTGTTGGTCAGAGACAGTATCCAGATATTTGTTATATGCTTCTTCCATATTATCAGGAAGTTCAAATCGAGTAGTAGGTTCCCCAGCAATGTTTTTCATTGTTTGGGCAAACTCCTCTGGAGCAAGCACTTTCGGCTCAGCTTGACCACCATACTGATCGAGTTTCTGCATGTACTGTTCATCAAACAGATTTCCTTGTACAGGCTCCGACTGTTGTTCTGCCTTAGTCAGATTTTGAGTATGTTCAATGAAGGGAGTCAGTTCATCCGGGTGGATTGCAGTCACACCTTCTTGACCAGCATAATATGTCTGAGGATTCTGTTCCAATTGCAGATTCATTTGGCGCTTATTAACTTGCGCTTGTTGATCCTCTGCAATAGCTTCATCAAGAGGTTTCTCAGGCAACCAAGAAACAGTAGCAGGAGTTTCTTGTTGAGAAAACAGTTGTCCCTGCTCGCCCGGGGCCAGCGGCGTATTTGCTTGTTTAGCAGCTTCTGTAGCTTCAATTTTAGAAGCAGCAGTTGTAGCAGTGTCGGCTTCCGCAGGACCCCCCATGCCAATGGCTTTACCCAAAAATGTGGGCTTATTCATTAAGGCACCAGCAGCGGTGGCCATAGCAATTTTCTTGGTATCCAGTCCCTCTTTATTGACCAGTTCTCGGGCAGCTTCTTGACCACCACCAATGACTGCACCAGCGCCAGCACCGATCAAACCTTTAGCTGTCGTCAGAGCTTCAAGGGATGGCCGCAGTGCCAAAGCTTGTGGGGCTAATCCACCAGCGAAAGCAGCATATGGATGTTGTTGAACATCCGCTTGCAACTGAGGTTGAGAGATTCCAAGGGCTTTTGCAGCACCCGGAAACTTATTCAACAGGTATTGCTGCAATTTATCCACAGCATATCCCGCCCCCATAGATGTAGCAAGGCCACCGGCTAATCCACCAATAAGGGCTCCCGGAGGGCCACCAATAGCTAAACCGGCTGCGCCACCAGCTTCCATACCGGGAGTAAATGCAGCCAATCCACCCAATGTGGGCAGAGCAGAAGTCTCAGCGCCCCGGCCAAATGCGCCCAAGGCCGTAGACGTCGGTTGTTGGGGCGAAGTTGTCCCAACAGTAGACCATCCATCAGTAGATGGTGCAGTAGTTTGTTGTGGAGTTGTTTGGGATTGATTAGGAGAAACCGTTTCCCATTGCTGATTATCTTTCAGTTTTTGTTGGATCGTTGGAACGTAGTTCTGTGTTTCCGGATTGTTCCAATTATTTTGATTCCAACCAGCATTGTACGCTCTGAGAGCATCCCAAGGATTCTTGAACTTTTGAAGGTTTTCTTTCATGAGTTCAAATTGAATCCGGAGAGCATCA
>JAGWIG010000084.1 GCA_028873515.1 Pseudomonadota bacterium
CCATTTGCTCTAATTCCGTATCTAGTCATCAGTCCGAAATCTTCAAAGTCAATCCGAATGGTGCAACTGCATCACCAAGAATTCCCCACAACACAGGGCCATTCCAACGACCCCAATCACCAACTTCACCATCAGTTAGTTGAATGATAGCAGTAGGTTTGATTTGTTCTGTGCGTAGATAGTCAAACAACACAGAACCATCAGTTCCACCACCACCAAAAGGTTTCAAATTCTGAATTGTGAATTGTCCACCTTCAAAAATTTGATGACCACGAACTTCGGTATCCCAATAAACTACATGGCATTCTTCTGGTTGAACTTTCTCAAGCAACCCAGCAACTTCCGAAACAAATCGAGTCATCATGTCTGTTCCAAAACAGCTACCAGACGTGTCAAAACCAATCACAAGCGATTCAATTGTGTTGGACTGTGTAGATGGCATATACACACCAGAACTCAAATAACGACGATTGGGTTTGCGCCATGTTGATTCATCTGAACCAGCACAATGTTCATCCACAAATTCACGCAAGGCTTTCTTCCAATCCACTTTAGGTGCAAGGACTTCACCAAAGACACCATTACCACCAACCGATGAATTCAACGACCGTCGAATGGATTCGCCTTCACGCAAAGCCCGGTCAATTTCTTCTTGCATTTCCTTTGCTTCTTCATCAGACATTTCTTTGTACTGATGTTCATCTGCACTGCTATATTGCTTGGATTCTTCATCGGTCATGCGATCATAGATTTGTTGAACATTCAAACCATGATATTTCTTTTCTGGTGGAACACCACCTTCGATGAATTTCAACCAAGAATTATCTTCACCAACGGTTTCAACCAAGAACAGATTCACGAAATAATCCATTGCAACATTGGCTTTTTGTGGATTCAGTTTTGCAAGATGCCGCCAGATTCTGGTGTGTTGGTATGCTTTGTGGGTTGCCTCATGCAACACCAAGAACCGAAGTTCTGGGTCACTGAGTTTTTCAATGAATTTTTTACCATAGATGACATTCCAACCATCGGTTGCTGCCGTTGGTAGATCATCTTCAATGGTGACTTTACCACACGACAACACACCAGTGAACACACAGAAGATTGGATGACGCATGATGTCAACGTGTGTTTTGCGAATGCGTTCGATTGGTGTGAGTGCCATGATTTGTTTCCTATGAAAATTAAACTATATGTAATTATAACATGGATTATGCGAACATTTCCATCATGTCAGAAAATACATCAGATTTTGTTTCGTCTGCTTTGCCAAAAGAAGAATCCCAGAATTGTTTGTTAGCATCACGACCTTTAGAAGAACCGTGGGTGAACAATTCGGTGGTGGCATTGACCAACCCCCATGCAGTGCCTTTTGTTAGCTCTGCGCCTGTTCCATGACGATACAGACCCATCAATTGATCTACCTTCTTGATTGCACCCCAAGTCTGGTCTTTTTCTTCAACATTCTTGGCATAGAATTTTGATTTGAAGTAGTCAGTCACAAATTGATCAGTGACTTCAATTTCAGACAGACGCTTGATGCCATTGGAGAATTTTTCCCAAGATTCATCAAGGATTCCAAGATCAAGTTTGGTTTCATTGGCATCCCATTCAGAACGATGGGTGCGCTTGACAAAATTCTTGGAATTGTCGGACAATGCAATGGTCATCGTGTTCTGGCAAACCACGCGGGTAGATGTGAACCGTGCTTGAGTTGACATGGTGGAATCAGCAGAAGAAACCAACAAAAGTTGCCCATTCACTTCATCAACACCATTGATTTTGACCGATTTACCAACTTGTGCGGTTGCCCAAAAGCGTTTGCCACCCATCAATGAACCGGCAGCAGACAATTCATAGCCATGAAGTGAAGTCAGATCACGGAAGAATTCAAGCACTTGGCCGGGTTGAACAATGTTGTAGTCCGAACCAACAACCGACAATGGTGCTTTGGAATCAGAGCGAAACAGAACACGCTTGTCGGGGAAGTTATGTTCGCCATCAATTGAATGGTAGGTGATGCCAGATTCAAAGATTTCCCAATCCAGACCAGCAGCAGTTTTCCATTCTTCAATAGATGCACCAGATTTCAATTCAGAACCAAGTTTGTGCCATGCTGGAAGGCCAGCATATGCAAATTCCACTTTACCATCGGGACGAAAAGTTAAGTTGTGCATGAAAATTCTCCATAAATAAGTTGTTGAGGACTGAATTATAACACAAAATTTGATGGATGCAAGAAAAGTTTGAAAATTTATCAAAAATCCAAAGAAAGTTTTGCGGTCATGCATCGAATTGCAATGACAAGACCAAGCATTTGAAGGTAGCTGATTGGTTCAAAATATGTTAATGGCACAAGGATGAAATCCCATACAAGCATCAATGGTGCTGCTAGAAGGACTGCAAACAATAGCTGTGCTGATAACGACAATAAATTTTTCATAATATTCCTTTGGTAAATCTAAATTGGTTCACAAATCTCGTGATTGTGGGTCAATGAACCGAATGAAATTATAGTCATCATCGGTTTCATAATAGTAAATCATTGCAGAACTTGTTTGAATGTCAGAAAGTTTAGCAAGATTAAAGATTGACGTTGCTTTGTCAGGTGGACATTTTGAAAAATCCCATGACCAAATCGTTGGCTGTTGCTCAATCAGTTCACCACGCTCACGAATTGCAATTATTCCATTGTATGTTTTATAGATACCAAGAATTTTCATAGTTCACTCCGATCATGGTGGTTCTTTGACATTGGAATTTGACGAAGTTTCTCCACGACTACATCCATATCCCAAGGAAACAAATTATTCCCATCAAGACCAACATCCATGATTCTACGATTTGGGAATAGATGGATTTTGTCCGGTGGTGAATGTAGGTGGCCGTGTAGGTGCATGGAACCATGATGTTGACCATTGAATGAGTAGAATGGAAAGTGACTCATGACAATGAATTGCTTCAATCCTTCCTTCTTGTATGTGAACTCAAGGTAGTCTTGTGATGACGCGAACAACTCATTGAATTCTGGTAACTTTGTGATGGTCTTGTCATGATTACCGAGAATCAGATGTTTAGTTCCATTCAATCGTTTGACCAATGGTGGTGCATCTGCTATCTTTCCCATAGCAACATCACCAATGATGAATACTCGATCAACTGGTGTGATGACTGAATTCCAATTCTTGATGATCAGTTCATTCATTTCATCGACCGAGTTTCCTCTATGCTGGCAATATTGAATGATGTTGCTGTGATTGATGTGCAAATCTGATGTTACGAAGGTTTTCATAAAATTCCAAGTAGATTAAATTCTTCATCAAGTACGAACCAAACATAGTCTGGTGAATTCTCAATTATACCACCAGAAACTTTTGCAAAATCCCAAAGTTCACCGAATCTAATAATGAGATTTCTTGGTGGTAGTGCGTTTGAAACGCCAGTTTGTGGATGTATGAGATAGAATTGATATTCCAACCCACTAGCGCCATGATCACTTAGTCGAAGTTGATATTTCATGATTACTTCAAATATCTGACTTGCAACAAACCGATGCCAGTATCATTGAAGGCTTCAAGACCATTGATTCCAGACAAGACATTACCACGAACGCCTTTTGCTGGTGCATTCCATGATGCTGCTTTGAGAATATCGCCAGTCACTTTGTCAACAAAGAATTGAACCGATCCGTTTCCGGTAACTTTCAAGTACACAGTACCAGATTTGATTGAATTCCGATGGCTGGCTTTCATTGACTCGTTGAATGACTTTTCGTGGTTCGTTGAATCAATGTAGCCATCATAGTGAGCGTTGATGTATGCCACTAGGGATTGGGTTGCAGTCAAAACTTCGTCAGTCATAGAAACATCTCAATGGCTTCAGAAGCGACGGCGATCTTGCATTCTTTCATGATATTAGCGCATTGACTCGTCGATTTGCTGTTGATGGACATTGCTTCGCGCATGATAAAATCAACAAAGTTTTGCTTGACTTTCTCGCAAGAAACGTCGTTCTCAAGAGAATACTTGATCTCAGAATAGATTTGAACCCGAGCCGCGTTCATGAAAGTCGAATCAGCCCAAGCGAAAGCGTAAGCCGGATCGACGAGAACTTCGGCGTTGAATTTCTCCAAGGCTTTCTTTGCTTGCTCGATGCGAGCATTGATACGGTTCAATTCAACAGTCATTTCATTCTCCAGTAGTTGATGACTGAATTGTACCATAGAAAAAGGGTTCTTGCGAACCCTTTTGTAAAAATCTAAAAATATTTTAGTCGATCAAAGATTTCAAGAATTCCAGATCGTCATCTTCCTCTTTTGGTTTGGAAACCTTTTTGGTTTCAACTGCAAAATCAGGAACATCTTCAAATTCTTCTTTTGCTGCTTGCTTGATTGGTGCAGCTTTGACTTCTTGTGCTGGTGCCGACCAACCTTCAATGGTTTCAATTCCAGAACCAACACGAGGGCCTAGAACCTCAAACAAACGCTTTTCTAGTTCTTCTGGTGTCTTGAACTTGTCTGGTGCAATGATGGCTTGTAGGCTATGGCATTGTTTCCAAAGTGTTTCAATCTTTTCATCATCACCCAATTCAGATGCAGGACGAAATGATGACTTTTCATAGCTTGGTACAGTGATTGGGCCTTTTGCACCTTGCATTGTTGTGCCAGTCATGCGGATCACAAAATCTGCACCATCCCAAGGTGAAAATGGATCAATTGCTTTTGAATCTTCATCCTCGAACTCAGGAAACATTGCGGATTGCAACATGTCGTGAATCTTTGGCCCGAATTGATATAGAAACACTTTACCATTGTTTTCTGGTTTAGCTGGATCATTGATCACCAACACGTTAGCATAGTAATTGGTTTTGCGTTTTTGTTTGCTAGAAACAGACTTGTCAGATTCAATACCACTGTTCCAAAGTCTGTAATTTAAGTTGGAAATTGAATCCCGTTTACCAATTGTGCTTAGTGAATTTTCAATGTAATATTTCCCGGTTGGCCCTTGAAAGGAATGGGAATACATTTTGACGTATGACATATCCTCACCATTTGGTGCTGGCATGAATCGAATGGTTGCTGTGCCTGTGCCCTTTTCTTTGTCAAAGGTTGGCTTCCAGAACCGTTCATCGACGGATTTTGAACCTTTTTCTTCTGACTCCACTTGTTGCTTGATGCGGCTCAAGTTGGTGGACATATTTTTGCGTAGTGCTGCTAATGACATATGATTTCCTTGTAGATAGAGTTTTTGTGTTTTAAGATAGATGCTAAACTTGCAATGATTGTTCTTTGATTGCTTGGGTTGACGAATATTGTGTATGCATCGACTCTAGGCTTGATCAAATTCCAAACATAGGCATGTTCAGTTTTGTTGAGTGAGGAATCCAAGTCGTAAATTTGGTACAGACTGCAAAATAATTCTGGTGAAACTTCGCCAGTTATAAAAAGTTGTAATAGCTGACCGTTTACTATCAAATCCCTCACGTTGTATTTAACAAACAAGTTCTTTGCTTGTCCATTAAATTCATGCAATGATGTGTTGTACCGCCTTAGTCGATAGTAGTTCTCATCATCAAAATCGGTCACAAAGATGTTGGTGTCAATGATTAAATTGCTTGCAACTGCTGTGACCAATCTGTATTCGGTCTGATACCGATTTGCCAATTTTTCAAATAACAGTCTTTGTGGTACTTTTTCAAATTTCTTTTTGAACCTATTATTATAGACCCCATATTTTACCACATCATATTTGCCAGACATTGCTAGACGGACAGATTGATAGACTGAATATGCTTCTTGGGCAGAAACATACTTTGAATCGTCGAACATAATTAGAGTGTTGGAAAGATTTTACCGTGAATGGTTTTTGCTTTCACACCTTCATCATGAATCTTGGTGATCAATGCTGGTGGCAACATAGGGATGATTTCCTCTACATCAATACCTTCATCTTCACAATATTGTACCACGGATTCAATGAAAGTTAGACCTGATGCATGAAGAAAATTAACATCTTCAATCAGATTCAACATGCGTCGTTCAATTTCTTGTTGAACGGAATCAAAATTAAATTCCTGTGTCATTGATGGTCGATTTCTTGAACATGGTTGTATTTTTGCGCTTGATGTTTGAAAGCAAATTCAAGTAGTCTGTTGGTGCTTTTTGGGCATCATTCAACTTGAATCCAACTGCACTAGGAACCCGAAGCACAGTCATCTGCTTGCATTCTTCACACGGCCATTCGGTTGGTTGGTCACGATCAGCAATCTTGTTTGAATATTCAAACTCATCGTGGCAATTCATGCATTTGAAATTATAGGTAGGCATTTGTTTGTATTCCACTTTGGACGCGCCCAGAACCGCGTTAAACGGCCATAGACGCGCTTAATTAGTTTCCCAATGGTTCTTTATGCTCTGGCATGAATGCGTCGATTAAAAGCTGATTGGTGACCCCGCGATAGACTTTGGAATCCAATGCTTTGTCTTTGAGCATACAGAATAGTTCCGCATCTTTCTTGTACATGGATTCAAGGGTCTGAACAAAGATGTGTTCCCGCTTTGCTTGATTCTTCACATAGCTTGGTGTTGTTGCAACGAAGTATGGAACACGTTGAAATACTTTAGCCATGCTGATGTGGGCAGAATCATAGTCAATGATGCCATTGTCAGCAATCGGTGGCATTCCGGGTGGTAGATCAAAGACCACTCGTGGATGGGTTAGACATTCCATGAATTGAACCACGAACTTTTGATTCTCTGGTGAACGGTCACGAAACTTTTGAAGCAATCGGATGCGGTCGGTTCGTGTTTTCAACCTAGAAATTTCTTCTAGCACTTCACCAAAGTACACGGTGATTTTGTTGGTTTCTAATTTTTCACTGATGGATTGCATTATTTTCCTTAGAAGTATGATAGTTCGCTGTGTAGATTCTTCATTCGGTTCTTAATGAAGTAAGTACCAGTCTTTAGTTTTGATACCGGGTTACTATTTAAGAACATTTCGACGATTTCGTTTTCGTATTGCATCGGAATTTCATTCAACAAGTCCATGAGTTGTTTGTTCCTATTGTATTTGCGAACATCCAAATCTTCATGTAGGCATCCAGTGTTCACATGGTATTGCTTCCACTTGGCAATCCGAACCGCAGTGATTGGCTTTTGTCGAATCTTCAATGCCAGTGCATCATCTTCACTTAGCACATTCACAACACCATCACCCAAATCGCCTTTTAGAATTTTCTCATACAAGAAAGTTTCCGGATCATTTTCAATGATTTCCTTTTCCATTGCCAGTGAATATTGGCGCAGCGTTGGAATGACTTGAAGTTGCTTGAAGTCACCATCAGATGAAATGATCATAATTGGTTCTGACTTGGAACACAATCCATTGTGGTATCCAGCTAAGAACTTTGACAATACAGCAATAACATCATCGGCTTCACACTTGTCCACTTTGATGACCTTGTATGGGAAATATTCCTTAATATCATCATGCAACCCATTGATAGTGTCGGACACCAAATTCCAATCCAATGGACTATCGGCACGAAGTTCTTTTCGACCAATCTTGTAGAATGGATAGAAGTCTTTGCGCCAGTAGTTCTTTGAATCACAACAAATCACAATTTCACCATGATCAGGAAACTTTTTCTTGATTCGGATGATGTCATTGAAAAAATAATTCTTGCAAGCATTCAAGTCAAGAATGTCAATTGGCAATTCACTTGTTGCTCGTGCAACCGATGCAATCACCACGGCATTGAAATCAACAAGGATGGTCATGATTATTCTTCTAGTAGTGAAGGGTCTTTGTCCTTCAAGATGGCTTCATAGGCATGTTGGAACGCATCAGCATCGGACACTTCCTGATCATAGGTAGCCTTGTGATAGACCTTGACCAATTTGTTGAAGAATGCCGGTGGCACTTCTAGTTTCTCTTTGAGTTCACCAGCAATGTCTTTGCGAAGGTCTTTTTCTGCATCAGAGCGAACCATTGAATTGGAGGCTTCAATGATTGCATCTTGGATGACTTTCAAATCAACGGGTGATGTGGGGAGTACGAATTCTTTTTTAGCCATAGTTATTCCTTAAATTTTTCTGCTTTGATTTCATGCAATTCAAACAATGGTTTGCTATCACCCCAACGGGAATCTGGAAATTCATTCTTCCAAATTACTTCTTTGATTCCGGCGCTGATGATGTGTTGTGCGCATTGTAAACATGGTTTGTGGGTTGCATACAAGATTGACCCATTCAGGTCTGACTCACCACTATTCAGAATTGCATTGTGTTCGGCATGGATTGTATGTTCAATCTTGTATGCCCGGTTCA
>JAGWIG010000222.1 GCA_028873515.1 Pseudomonadota bacterium
TCTCCGTTTGAATTTCCAATTTGGTATAAAGGCCAATATGTAAGTGCTGATAATTTAAATACCGCACAAACATCAAATTCGACTTCTCTTCAAAATCTGGCAAATACTCTGTATTCGCCAGGGCTTTTTACACCTTCTTCATTAACCTACACTTTTAATAATTCATTAATTGTAACTGTCGGTGCAGGAAATACTTTTTTTCTTTTGGATGGCTATGGGCAATTAGGTCAAGGACTAGGTACTGTAAGTGGAACAACCTCTACAACTTACAATGTTGATTTTACTTCACAAGTACCATCTTCTGGATCAGTAACCGCATATATCGTAGCCAAAGTTGTTACAATTGGACAAAATCAAAGTGTTGTTATTGGTCCTCCAATTGGGCATCCAGATTATAACCCCGCCAATGCGCCAGCAGTACAGTATCTCTCCTCACAATATTCTTTGTCTTTTACCGCCACTACGACTGCACCTGACAATCAAACAACATTTGAAATTGCGAGAACAACTTTAACATCCGGGCAAACCGCCATTACATCCGTTTCCACTGGAAATCAAGTTCTAGCGCGTCCTAATCAAATTGTTATAGTTTATAACGGCACTCCGAATGGAAATTTGGCTGGTACGGCTGGAAACTCAGCAAACGGAACAATTCCTGATTTTGTATGGGATACTTCTTTAAATACGCTATGGGTATGCACTACAACTGGAACAGCAACAACTGCGGTATGGGCACGCGCATTTGCAAGTCTTAATGGTAGTTCTTCTCAAGTCTTTAATGTCGCAAATGCAACAACCTCAACAGAGGCAGTTTCTCTAGGACAAGCACAAGCCGACTTTGCGGCAATTAACGGCAATTCTTCTGAAGGCTTTTCAGTAGCGACTCCGCTAGGATTTGGGCCAGGTTATCAAGCTATTAATTCATATTGGGCGCAACAATTTCTTGCGCCTATTAACGGTAACCCTTCTGAAGTCTTTAATGTCGCAAATGCAACGACTTCAACAGAGGCAGTGGCTTTGGGGCAATTTGAACAAAAAACTCGCTATACTGCATCCCAAAGTGGGAGCATTTCTCCTGTGGCAGCGAGTACTACTTACAACGTCTCAAGTGCCACCATCACATTCCCATCATTTTCAAAAACAGGTGCATTTAGGATTTTGGCGCGGCTTATAGGGGCGGTGAATGGAACTGGAACGGCCAGCATCAGGCAAAATTTTGGTGCAAAACTGTATGATGGAACCAATACTTTTATTGGTGCGAATTGGATGGTTTACATGGCAGCCCCAAACGATTCAGCTGGAACAAGTGATACAATTCTCACAAGCGCAACATACGCGCCTAATGCGGTGGTGACTTTTACTCAACAAATCACAACGCTCGGAGGCAGCACCCAATTTTCGCTATCTGGCTGCAACATGGAACTTTACGTGGTGGAAGCATAGTAAATGCAGCGAGACATCCCCCAATGTTATTTTGAATATTATAAGTATATTTAGCATCATAAATGACCACGCAAGTTGAAATTAAGGACTTAAACCCAGTTGTAACCCCTGCTGCAACGGATTTGTTTGTAGGGCAGCAAACAAGCGGTG
>JAGWIG010000223.1 GCA_028873515.1 Pseudomonadota bacterium
GGTAGTTCCAGAAAGTAAACCTAATCCGTACGGAGGGTCAGTAATAGTTACATCCATAGGATATAAATAATTAAATATATCTCTGCAATCAGCATTGTAAATATTGCATTCCCCTATAATCACGGGTTTCATGAAAACATCCTTTGCTGCCTGAAAGCATCCTCCACACGCTCGCAGGCTGCACTGAAATAATCCGGATCCATCTCACAACAAACAATTTCAAACCCCATGTTGTTGCAAGCAATCACGGATGACATACTGCCTCCGTGAGTATCCAATATCCTGTCTCCGGTCTTGGCGTAGTTGGTAAGTAAAAATTCATATAATTTTACTGGTTTCTGAGTGACATGTATCCGCTGATCCTTGGATTGGCTCGAAAGGTTTATCACCCTTGAGTTTCGATCAAATGATGTAAGGGCCAGCTCAAAATCGCTCATTGTGTGCATCCCCGACATGTTCGGCTTGACCCACGCAATACAGCATCGCGCTGCCTTGATAAATTCGCTGAAATAATTACCACCCCAGATAATCTGGTTGTGGCTAACCCTACGCAACTCATCAAAGTATTCGCGCCCTGGTGAAATGTCCCATGCTGCACCTTTTGTTTGATATTTTACTGACCATGTACCTCCTGCCACTAGAGATTCGCCAAGTCCATATGGAGGATCGACGCAAGAAAGTTCAAAATCGCCGTTACGGAGATGCTTCATCACCTCCATGCAATCCGCATTGATAATTAACGCGTTGCCAATCTGCGCATGTATCGGGAATGCCGCTTTTAACCTGTCTTGAAAATCGCTCATAATTTTAAGAACCATTCTGCATCACGCGCAAAGTCTGAAAAATATCTGGCATTTGTCTTGTGTGGCTCATACCCTGTTTTACACATCCTATTTATTACCGCTATTTGCTTTCCAAGTTTCCCAGCGATCTGCGTCTGTGTGTGCGTCTCTTTCAATTCCAACACCTTTGCATGAGTAGCAATCCCATCCTCATCGTAATAACTGCCACGCATTGAATCTAGGCGTATGTTCAGTGTGTCAGGCATATCGGTCGTGACCAAGTAGCCAACTTTCATTACATCAAGGCAAACCAGCGCAAACAAATCAACCTCTCCATCATGGTACCTGCCCTTCCCGTTCTTACCGTTTCGCTTCACGTTGAAAATATATGCCAGAGTGTCCTTGTTTCGTTGCGGCACTTTCCTCGCACCACTTGTCGTTTTAACCTGAACCTTCAGCAGCCTTTCGCCAGTATCAAGCAGCACGTCATACGGTAAACCCTGCTCACTTGGGAAAGCCACAAACCCTTTAAGTATCAGGTCTGCGCATACAAGGTATTCCCCAGCCTTGCCAGTTTGAAGCTCTTTTGATGTTCTCATAATCTATACCTCGCTATTGATACCTCGAAGTATATCAGGCAACAATCGCAAGGTCGAACGTCTTGTCAGGCAAAGTCGCCATGAACTCCATGCAGTCCATGTTGTAAAGCTTTGCGTTACCGATGATTACGGGTTTCATGCTTCCATCCTGTAGAACCAGATGTTTTCCTTCCTGCGCGAATGGATGGTCAGGCCGTTGTTGCGA
>JAGWIG010000025.1 GCA_028873515.1 Pseudomonadota bacterium
TAAATTCAAAGGTTAAATGGCAGTCCTGTGACTATATATTTGAAAAGGGCTATGGTTTGTGATTGTCCACGGAGATATTGTCGCGCACTGGGTTGCCGATAAAATAGGGCATACCTATTACACAGGCTCAGGACAGGGTATTGGGATAGAGAAAAACGGCGAGATTGTGTGTGCCGTGTTATTCGAGGGATATACAGGGAAAGCAATTCATATCCATGTGGCGATGAACCCTGATGCGAGAATGACGCGACAGTGGTTACAGGTGTTGTTTTGGTACGCTTTTAAACAGTTGGGCGTTAAAAAGATCATCGGAACCGTGGATAGCACCAACGAAAAAGCGTTGAAATTTAACCGACATATCGGTTTTGTAGAGGAAGCAATTATTGAAGAGGCTGGAAAACACGGCGACCTTCACATTTTGACAATGACACGGCAACAGTGCCGATTTTTGAAGGATTGAATCATGGGCATTGGAAAACAATCAGCACCCGCCGCACCGGATTACGCAAGCGCAGCCAATGCCACCGCCGCCGGAAATCTCGAAGCCGCTAAATATGCCACCAAAGCCAACCGCGCTAACCAGATCACGCCTTACGGTTCTCTGACATGGGTGCAGGGTAAAGATGCAAACGGCAAAGACAATAACGAGTGGACGCAAAGCATTAACCTGAATGATGTCGGCCAACGTCTCTTAGACCAATCCAACAGAACCAGCGAAGGTTTAGCGGGCCTACAAGACGCGGCTACGGCTAGGGTAGGCCAGACGATGGGGCATGATATTCCTGGCTCCTACGACCCCACACAGGCTACCAATAACGCCGCTGATCTTTTGAATGCGCGACTGCTGCCGCAACAGCAGCGAGATCAAGAGATGATGGATACAAAATTGGCGAATCAGGGCATTACGCAAGGCTCTGAGGCTTGGAAAAACGCCCAAGCGGATCTCGGGCGCACCCAAAATGACGCACGGATGCAGGCGCAACTCCAAGGCATCAACCTCGGCCAAGCGCAACAAGCCCAACAATACGCCCAAGCCCTGACCAACCGCAATCTGCCAATGAATGAGCTGAACGCCATCAGGACAGGCTCACAGGTGACTAACCCGACCTTCAGTAATTATGCCCAACAAGCGACAACGCAAGGCGCTGACTTACTAGGCGCGGCTAACAGCCAATACGGCGCTGCTAACAATGCGGCGAATGCAGCCAATGCGGGGATTGGTAACACCATGAGCGGGCTATTCGGCATAGGCGCTGCCGGACTTGGCAATAATGGTTTCATCACCAACATGTTCAAGCCTAAGCCTTGAACAACCGATAATAATTATGGCAACAGCACAATTCTCCGCACCGGGCATGGATGATCAAATCGAGCTGCAAAATATCGCTCGACAAAGGCAATACGCAGACGCTCTGCGAAAACAATCCATGGAAGCCCTGCCACAGGGCCAAATGGTCGGCAATCACTATGTCGCCCCCAGCTTCACACAAGGCCTTGCAAAACTGCTCCAAGCGCATCAAAGCGGCCAGCTTGAATCCCAAGCCGATGAGCAGCAACGCGCCTTGGCTAATTCGATGCGTGAGCGCAATGCAGGTGACTTTAGGAACATCTCCGAAGCCCTGCGCGGTACGCCGGGTCAGGAAGTCATGGCTCCAACCAACGACACCGCTAATAGTCAGAATGTCACCTTGCCAGCCAAAGGGCCGGATATGGGACTCGCAATGGACTTGATGATGCAGTCCAATAACCCGACCATGAACCAGATGGGCCAAACCCTATTTACATCGCAGTTCATGCCGAAAGAGGCCAAATGGGAAAAAACATCCATTCATCAACCTGATGGTTCGATCACGCATGGTTATGTGAACATCAACAGCAAGACGCCTGAATCGACGTTCAGGCCGCTGGAAGGCAAAGAGATGCCTAAACTCAGTCTCCATGATTTAGGCGGCTCAGTCCAAGGCTTCAATCCTTACACGATGCAAGCCATGGGCGGTGTTGCAAAAAGCAATACGCCGGATGCTTTGCTGACCAATGCGCGAACCGTCTCCGAAGGCGCTCTGAATCGTGGAGTGACCATGCGAGGTCAAAACCTTGTAGATGCGCGTTCACGCGAAACACTGGGTCAAAACGTATACGATCCAGAGCGCGGGATGTTGGTCAACAAAATGACAGGCGAAGCAAAACCCGTCATGAGTGGTGAAGGCGCTCCCATTGGTGCAAAAGACAAAGCACTGACAGATTCTCAAGCCAAAGCCGCTTTATTCGGTTCACGCATGAAAAATGCCGATGAAATCATGGCGAAGTTGGCAGGCTCTGGAACTCAAGTCTCCGTCCCCGGTTCTACGGCTGGTATGGGGATTGGTGCAACGATTAACGCATTGCAGCCGGAAAGTAATCAGCAACTTGACCAAGCCAAGCGGGATTTTGTGAATGCAGTTTTGCGGCGCGAATCCGGTGCAGCCATCTCCCCTAGTGAATTTGATTCGGCCAATAAACAGTATTTCCCGCAAGTGGGAGAAAGCAAGGCCACACGAGAGCAAAAAGCCAATGCCCGCGCCATTGCAATCCGAGGTATGTTGACAGAATTACCCGAAGCACAACGCGAGAAGTTGCCTGCTCAGATTATTGGCAAGCCATCTACAAGCATTGATTCACTTTTGGACAAATACAAATAATGGCAACACTTGATCAACTCAATGCAGCCCTAATCAAGGCTGATGCAGCCGGGAATACGGATGATGCAAGAGCTTTCGCAAGTGAAATCAGGAAGATGCGCGAGGCTTCGCCCGTAACTCAAGAGCAACCCGCACCCCGTCAAGCCAGAACACCCATCTTGGGCAGTCTGCTTTCTGGTGGTCTGCGTGGTGCAGGTGAGATCGGTGCAACGATCTTGCGGGCGCTGCCAAATGCTTTAGGCGGCGATACCGCAGAACAAAGCACGCAACGCCGTGCCGATATCAATGCTGCCGTGGACAGTCTTAATGAAGGGTTAGGAGTTAGTCAACCCTTGGAGACAGTAGGCAAGCTAGGCACTGAAATCGCAGGAACAGCAGGCGCAGGCGGGGCAATTGCCAAAGGCATGACCGCTATCCCCCAAGTTGCTAAAGCAGCTCCTAACTTGATTAACGCGATTCAAAGCGCAGGCATGACCGCAGGCAAAGCAGGGCCGGGGCTTATGGGTGGCCTTGAAAATCTGGCAACTCGTGCGGCTGGTGGCGCTATTACAGGCGGCGCATCGGCGGGAATGATTAACCCTAATGAAGCAGGTATGGGTGCAGCTTTGGGTGGTGGTGCAACTTTAGCCATGAAGGGGCTAGGCGCCGTAGGTGGAGCAGTTGGGGACAAATTAGGCAATGCTCTGCGTTTAGGCGTGAGTGATGATGTGGCTAACTTGGCTAAACGTGCCAAGGAACTAGGGATTGATATCCCCGCTGACCGTCTGACAAATAGCCGTCCTTTGAATGCGATTGCTTCCAGCCTGAATTACGTGCCTTTCAGTGGCCGTGCAGCGACTGAAGAGAAAATGGCATCCCAACTGAATCAGGCTTTGTCTAAAACCTTCGGGCAGGATTCCAGCAATGTGACAATGGCGTTGCGAAAAGCAGACACCAAGCTGGGCGGTGAGTTTGACAACACATTGAAAAATACAGGGGTTATTTTTGACAAAGAACTCATGGATGACGTGGCTCGGATTGAAACCAAAGCCGATAAGGAGCTAGGTTCGGATGCATTCAAGCCCATCAAAAGCAAGATCGATGACTTGTTTGAAAAAGGACAATCGGGCGCGATTGACGGACAAGCAGCCTATAACATCAAGCGCGAACTTGACCGCATAGGCAAAGGCAATACACCTGAAGCTTTCCATGCGCTCGAATTGAAAAGCGCCCTCATGGAGGCATTGAACCGTTCTCTAGGCCCTGAAAAAGCGGCTGCTTTTGCAAAAACCCGTCAACAGTATGGAAATATGCTGGCGCTTGAGAAACTCGCTAAAAACGGGGCAGAAGGCGAAGTCAGCGCTGCACGTTTAGCAAATATGAAAAACATCAATAATCAGCCTTTGCAGGAATTGGCTGACATTGCAGCTCAGTTTGTCAAACCCAGAGAAGGTCAACACGGTGCAGCCCAAATAGCAGCCGCTGGCGCTTTGACGTTTGGATTGGCTGGCGCTCCGGGGGTCGCCGCAGGGGTTACAACAGGCCGCATGGCGAATGCTTTGTTGAATAGCAATGCGCTCAAACAGCATATGTTGAATGAGTCAAAGCCCGGAAAACTGGCCGAACTTTTGAAAAATCAAAATGCGCAACGTTTGCTGCTTCAATCAGCGCCTGTTATTTCCGCCCAGTAAGGCCCATATAAAAATTCCAGACAAAAGCGCCGACACACAGAACAATAAATTTTATGACCATAAAATCAGTGAAATCCATTCTTTTTCCTAGAAAAGAGGCCAATAATGCCATTTAACGGTAGCGGAACATTCAACGTCTATACGCCCGGTAACCCCATTTCAAATGGGCAAACAAGCGATGCGACGTTGTTCAACAATACTATTTCAGATTTAGCCTCTGGACTGTCAAATACGTTGACAAAAGATGGGCAAACCCCGGCCACGGCCAATATCCCGATGGGCGCTCATAAGATCACAGGGCTTGCGGCTGGCACGACTTCGGGAGATGCTGTCCGGTTTGATGAAGCGATTACAACGGCCAATATCTCAACACAGGTTGTGGCCTCAGTGACGGGGCAAACCGCAACGGGAACCTCATTGATTCAAGCGGCTAGTGCAGCAGCAGCCAGAACAACACTAGGATCAACAACAGTAGGCGATGCATTATTTGTTACTGCCAGCGCATCGGCTGCACGTTCCACGCTTGGTGTGACAACGGATAATGCCGAAATAAGCGTGACCGCCGCATCAACAACAGATATAGGGGCGGCAGCATCAAGCAATATCCTTATCACAGGAAATACAACGATCACGAATTTGGGTGCTGTCGCGGCTGGAACGGTGCGGATTGTTCGCTTCAGTGGAACGCCTATTTTGACGTACAACGCGACCTCTCTTATTTTGCCTGGATCTGCAAATATCACAGTAGCAGTAGGTGATTGCGCTCAATTGGAATCACTAGGTTCTGGGAATTGGGTTTGTCGTAGTTATCAGCGATTTACGGGTCAATCATTGATATCAGGTATGATTCGCACATCGGATGTAACTCCTGTCCCCAACAATGCCGTTGGCGTTGGGATAACTGCATCTCATGCTTTTGGGGTTGTTCCTTCATATGCAGTGTTGGAATATCTCTGTCTTACGGCGGAGCAAGGCTATTCTGTGGGCGATGTGGCTATTTTGAATAGTCAGTGGAATGGCACGTCTAGCAATTCTTTGAATTTATGGAAGTCCACTACGCAAGTCGGCGCTCAGCCATCAGGCTCGACTGTTTTCATGCTGGCCCATAAAACAACGGGCGCGGCATTCACCCCGACTGCGGCCAACTGGGCTTCCCGGTTTGTGTTGGCAGCATAACAATGACAGATTCAAACTTCGACCTACTCGCTGCCAAACTCTCCGGTGTGGCCGGGGCTTTGCTTTCCCTTAATTTCATCAAAGGCACATGGCCTGAGCGATTCGCCATGGGGATGGGTGGCGCAATCATCAGTCTGTATGCCACGCCCTACATCGTCCAAAAGACAGGCCTTCCTGATGGTTTAGCTGGGTTTCTAGTCGGTATGTTCGGAATGGCGATTACGGCCAAGGTTTGGGAGGCAATACAAATAGCGCCCGTGAGAGACATATGGAACTCCACGATACAAGGTGTAGCCAAGCGTCTTGGGGGATGATATGGAATCGTTTTTTTTAATGGGATTGCTTTATGTGATCGCAGGAATGTCGCTCGTCGGTGTTTTTGCGCCCCACCTGAATGACACATTGACCCAAAGAGTGGGCCTGTCGTTTCTTTCTATCGGCGCATTGGGGATGATTGAGTGGTTTAAAAACAACGATATCCCTTGGTCAATGGGGATGCTTTTGGTCGGGGTTGGGTTATTTATGGTGGCAACGGCTGCAAAGCTCTACAAAAGCTACTACGAGAATAAAAGCCGACGGCGACGTGTCAGTGACCGACTTTTAGGGGGATAAATGCAGCTTTCACCTCATTTTGCGCTCTCAGAACTTGTGGCCAGCCAAAAAGCCGCCCAGCTTGGGATTGACAACACGCCACCGCCTGAATTGCTGCCGCGCCTGGTGAGAGTGGCAGAGATGCTAGAGCGTATCCGTAGCACATTGAATGTTCCGATTACCGTCACAAGCGGATATCGCTGCAATGCCCTGAATACTGCAGTGGGCAGTCGTAACACGTCAGACCATCCACAAGGCCACGCCGTTGACTTCGTAGCTCCCGGATTCGGTACACCAACAGAGATAGCCAAAATCCTCGCACCTTTGGTTGATGCGCTTGGAATCGGTCAAATCCTGCTCGAAGGCGTTAAGGGTAAGCAATGGGTTCATGTGTCCACACACGCCCCTGAAAACGCGATTAACCGGGTTCTCACAATCACTGACGCTGGCACAGTGCCCGGCATTATTGGACTGGCATGATGGAGATGGCAATCTGGACTTGTGCCATCGCATGGTTAGTTGTTATCGTCACAATAAAAATGGGGGATTAAATGGCGCTTGATCCACTGACCGCTGGCATGGACTTGATTGGCAAAGCGATTGACCGCTTTGTCCCTGACCCGGCCCAGCGTGAAGCAGCAAAATTGGCCATGGTGAAGGCGCAAGCCGATGATGATCTGAATGCGGTCAAAGTCGCCATGAGCGCCATCATTGCCGAAGCCTCAAGCTCCGACCCGTGGACAAGTCGGGCGCGTCCGTCATTCCTTTACGTGGTGTATATATTGCTGTTGTTTGGCTTGCCCATGGGCATCCTTTCAGCTTTCAGGCCTGATCTATCGCTGGCTGTGGCGGCTGGATTTAAGGCGTGGCTCAATGCTATCCCTGACAGCCTGTACCTGCTTTTTGGCACGGTAATGACAGGTTATGGCGTACAAAGAACCATTGAGAAAGTCAAAGGCGCAGCATAGAGATGCTTGGCGATCAAGGGTGCCGTCTCTCCGGCTGTCACCGCCTCACCTTTGCAGGGCTGTGAAACACACAGTTTTATTGCCACGGTTAGCGTAGTTTGTTGATGGCGGCCGATACTTATATCCGGCTTGTCTCCAAGGGCACACAGAATGTGCATACCATTTTCACTATCACGACTGCGGACTGAATTGACCCTCTAAATCAGGTGGCGACTCTGACCACAGAGCAATCCGCATGCGTGATGGCCCGGTGAGTTCACCGGACACTTTATTTTACGCTGGAAATGAAAAAATACTACTCACATAAGCAAACGGACTCGTAGTCTCTACTGGCTTGGGCTTCTTCCTGTAATCCTCACGCACCCGTCTAGTCCCTGTATTTTCATGGTAGTTTGCAAGCGATATACGGCCCTTTTCTGTCAGATAGAACACCTTACGGTTATATCCACGGCGTTCAGTTAATTCGCATTTTTCACCTACGATTAACCGTTTATGGGCATTTGCCTTTGTGTATCCCAGTTTTTCAACTAACTCGACTGATGTGATAGCACCATCATTTTTGACCATAGCATCAAGGTATTTAACAGTCTCTGATCTCAGTTTCTCTGGGTTCATTTTTCTCACTTAAATAATTACTTAACTCTTCAAAGCTATACGGGAAGCGCCCAAAGATACCAAAGTGTCTGTAGCATGCACAGACGATGCACCCAAGCTCATAACCCTTGCAGCGCTTGCCGATTGTGCTGCCGCTGCGGCGAAGGGCGCGTTTAGCCCTTCGATGGATTTTCATCTTCTGGCCCGTAGTAAAGCGGGTAGATAGGACCAACGGCAACACGCACAGCGTCAACCCGATGGAAGAAGAGCTCAACGTCGCCATCCTCTGTCTCGGTCAGCCAGGCTACGGGTTTCTGCTTTGGCGCTGTCAGCGCTTCACACAGGGCCGCCATTGCTTTGGCACGTTTGGCTCCGCCAAGTAGCGAGTCCGCTACGACATGGTTTTCCAGCGCCTCAAGCGCCAACTCCATGGATTCAGTTTGTTTGGTCATGGTGTTCCTTTGCGTATTGCATCAGCGCAGTAATTCCAATTTGATCGAATTGACTCACATACCTTCGCACACCGCTCCCGCTCAGCTAGCACAGCCGCAGCAGCGCGGCGGTCGCCGTAGTCTTTGAGTTGGGCTTCCGAAAAATAACCCACGCAAACATAGCCATCCATTTCATGGTGCACGGGCTCTGGCATCTCAGTATCTCCCGCAGTCAGCATCTCAAGCGCATCAGCGGCTTCCAGCGCAGTGTCGCTGATGTCATCAAGGGTGTCATTGCGCAGTCGTTCAATTAGGTCTTTCATGGCTCCTCCTTTGGTTTTGTGTAGAGTGGTCTGATCTCCCATCCGGTAGATTGCTCTGACCACCACTTAGCATCGGGGGCGTTTGTGTTTTCCCATTGGTGACAGGTCTGCACAGGATGCTTCTTTTGCCATACCTCCGGCTCCTGTTTCTCCCAAGCATCCAAACGCGTCGCCAAAGCAGCCCGGTCTTTGAGTGCGGTTTCGATCACAAGCGCATGCTTTTTCAGCTCTAGAATGAGGCGTTTGTTCTCAGCACGCAGCCTATCGTTATCATCCTCGCAAGCCTGAACTAATGTTTTGGCCTCTATCTTTGCCTTGTACGCAGCGGCATCATAGAGGCTACACTGCTCTGCCATACGTGTGACCTCTGCACGCAGCTCGTCTATCTCGGCTTGCATTGCTTTGGTTGTGGACAGCCAAGGGTCGATGCCAATTCGATCTTGCCAAGTCTTGATGGTCATTTGAGCAACTCCTCAGTCAGATTTTCAACGGCTTTCTCCATGTCCTCCAGCAAGTAGTCTGGCACGCGCTTGCCGTCGACCAGCATCACAGATTCGATTGCAGACAGAAGCTTGATTAAGCGCAGGATGTCGAGCTTTGTCATTTCCTTGCCTCCAGCATCGCATATGCCATTTCGTAGGCGCACTGTGCCCACACGGATTCTTCAAATTCGCCACGGTCGCTGCTGTTCAGGTACGTCTGCATTGCCTTCGCTGCAAAGTCATCCCGCAAGCTATTGGTAATCATCTCATCCAGCCAATCCGTGCCACTGTCTGGCACTTTGAGTTTGATTGCCGCGTACTGGCGCAGTGACAGGCCGTGAAAAGCAGAACCAGGGGATACAGGGAAAGCAGGTCCGCCTGTTTCTTTGGTCATTTGCACACTCCCATAAGCAAGTCATACCCAAGTTTCGTCAGGCCGCGCCATTGGTCGTTTTGGTGGTGAGGGTAGCACGGGATGTTTGTAAGTTGCGCCCGCTCCAAACTAGATGACCAGCTATGCCAACACCTATTCTCGAAGCGCTGAAACCCGAGCATTGGCGTTTTGCCGCCAGAATGTTGTACATACACCCCATCCCGCACAGGCTTGCTGTGGCCGAGCATCCACGGTGTCAGGAGTTGGCTTTCGGTGTACCATTTGAAGCCGTCAACGGAGTAGAGATTGCCGCGTGTTTTGAAGAGTTGGTTGAGGATCATTTCGTTTCTCCTGTTGCTTTGTCAAAATCCTCAGTGGGTAAAAATTCACAGGATTCACTGCAGCCTGCATCTGCGTAAGGGTCTGTGCGTGACAGATTTACGCTTCCCCCAATAGCCCTGTATTCAGCTAGTAGGTTTTTTGTTGAGCGATGATGCCTAAAAAACACACGGTCGCCGTCTTGCGGCCCAACACTTGAGTAGAGCGATTCCATCCTCTCAGTCCAGTCGTAAACGCTGCTGTCTTTCGCAATTTGTTTAAAGTGCTTGCTGTCTGATTTTTTAAAGCACCCAAGGCAATTGCCTTCAAACTCCTCAATACCTAAGTCAAATTCCTGATCCTCCCACCAATCCAATACATCCTGCTTATCTGTCGGCCAAATGTCGATTAGCGGATATTCAATCCGCATGTCCGTCGCGCTTTTGTTGATTCTCCTGCGCTCGTCAGCCCTTATGCCAATAGCCGTTAATGCGGAATCTGCCCCAACACTTTTTCTGTACGACCGCATTGTGTTTAATTTCATTTCCCGGTTGCAGGGCTGGAACGTCAGATTTGGGATGCCATATTTTTTAATTACTTCTTCAAATACAGAACCGTCGCGGCACGCAGTTTCATATGTGACTATCTTATGTGTGCATCCAACTCGTTCGCCGTGGTGCACCACGGCCTCAAGCCATACCGTGTTGAAGCCAAAGTATTTATCACAGTTATGCATAAACTCTAATGTTTTTGGATGCTCACGACCTGTGTTCGCAAAAGTGACAACAAAATCGTATTTGTCACTGAAGTTATCCAATAGCAGTTTTGTCATATAGCCGCTTGTGCGGCCCCCACTGAACGATATGTTGTAGAGTTCTTTGACGTTCATTTCATTTCTCCTCCATCGCCAGCACCGCTGGCAGTAATAAAACAGCTGGGTGATACTCGTTAGAGGCCATAAATTTAACGGCGTCCACGGGCATGTCCAGCACACAGGCGCAGTCGTCCCATGCGACAAGTGCCATGATGGCGTCCCGAGCAGTGCCCCGAGCAGCGGACCAACGGTCGGGGCGTGCCTTGAGGTGTGCCAGGATACGGTCGATGTGGGCGGTGTTTGGGAGGTGGGACCATTCAGGTTTCATATAAGACCCGCTGCTGAGACAATTATGATTGTGGCGAGCATGTATAGCGAGGACTCCAAGAGGCCGTCTTCACACGCGGAGAACAGCCCGTACAGCCAGAGACTGCAGCAGCCTAGGGTGACGAGCATCATGGCGTAATTATTGTAGTTCAAAATTTCTTCCCTCCTACTGCCCTCCGGCTCTCAACGCGGTGGTCTTGACGGCTGGCGTTAAACTCCAGCTTGTCCGCAATCGCCCCGGCCACATCAAGGCCAAGGCCACCACTCATGTCAAAGATGCGAATCACGGCATCGGCCAGCTCCACTTCAAGCATGGTTCGATTAGGCAGCTTGTCGTCCATGAGTAACTTGCGATGGCCTTCCATAGCCTCACTCACTTCGCTGTGAACAAGGGCCAGCAGCTCCCCGACATTTTTCGTAGGATTGATCTTTGGATAGCCTTTACTGGTCAAATCTTGCCCGGTGGTTATGTCCGTCCACCAGCCGTTCTCACGCGCTTGGCCATGGCAAAAGAATTGCAGGTCACGGCCTGCGGTGATGATGGTTTGAATGTCTAATTTCATGGTTTTATTGAAGCGCCTGTCAAGCGCATTAAATGGTTTGCAAGTGATTGTCCAAGGTGGTCTTTGGCGTGTTCTTTCAGGTATTCAGCAGCCCTGATAGACATGGTAATAAGATCATCATCTCCAGCCCAAATGTATGTCTTGTATCGGGCCATGCCTTTAACAACATAGCCAACTTCGGCAACATTTCCGGCAGCAAGCTCACGCTGAATTAATGCATAAGCTCCAGTGTGGTGGCAATCTGCTTCCATTGCGAGAGCATGGCAATTCCATTCACCATCTCTCAATAGCTGGCGCATTTTGTCTGCTTTGGATGGCTTCGTTTTCATTTTTAAAATGGTAGGTCCGAATCGTCCATGTAATAGAAACTACTCCCGGCTTGTTTTTCCGGTGGCCGTGACGCTTGGCGTGGTTCGGATGCTTCCCGTTTACCGCCCATCAGAGCAACATCCTGAACACGCACGCCGAAGCTCTTGCGCTTTTGCCCATCCTTGTCCGTCCATTCGCGTTCGGTCACATTGCCAATCACGGTGACTTGCTGGCCTTTAACAAGGTAGGTTTGAAGTGAATCAGCCCGCTTGCCAAACAGAGAGCAATCCCACCAAATCGAATTTTTATCACGGCCTTGGCTATCGGCCACTGAAAAAGACAGAACCGGGGTTCCGTCTGCCAAAGATCGCATTTCCGAATCCTTGCCCAAGTTACCACTCACTGAAATACTGTTCATTTTTGACCTTTCAAGGAATCACCATGTTTTTTGATTGCGCTGCGAACGTGTGAAGGCAGCAGCTTCCATAGAGCAATTTTTTCATCGCCGTCTGTGATGCCAAGATATTCTTCATATGCACCGATAATGTCTTGCTTGGCAAACAGGAATCCAATGGCCTCGGCTGCGGCATCTACAACGGCAATTCGGGATGGTTCAATCTCTGGGTTTCCTGTAGGTGCATGAACGACATTTTTCTCTACCGGACCATTGCTGGAATCGAGTGCATCGTGTTCAACGATTTCCATCGCAGTCACCCACAAATAACGCCGGATATAGGTTTGTACTGCCCCAAGATTTTGCACCGGATGACAGCCCTTTAAAGCCGCCTCAGACATGGGTGAAGTCACTTCAATCGATCCGCCGTTTTCACCCATATCGACAATGGTCAATCTGGCCTCTTCTTTGCCGTAAGAGATCACGCCGCATAGCTCATGCTTGGCGAAAATCTCCTGTACTGTGGGCAAAAAATCGGACAGCTCAAAATAACTGTACCCTGCAAACTTGTTCAAACCCGACTTATTGAGCTTGCGTGATTGCAGCTCAAGCCGTGCGCTCATTAGCTTTTTATAGACTGACATTCTTACCCCTAAAATTGATCCGGATTACGACCCGACTGAAGATGACGTACATAGTGATAACGCATCACAGCCGCATGCCATGCCTCTTGTAGTGCCCTAATTACATTCATTTAAAGTTCTCCATAGTTGCCACAATCGTATTAGCCCCTCGCTTGGTTTTACACTGAATAGACCCGTTGCCAAGATCAACGAAGCCTGCATTCTCTCCACAAACCTTACGCGCAGATAACTCGAACCGCACACGCTGGCGCTCTTCTTTTATGGCATCGTCTAGCATTTTTGCCTGGATGTGGTCGGCCTCTCGTGTCTCTACATCCAGCATATAAGAGCATGACAAAACCGATAGGATGGCCACGACGATGCTTGAATTGATAAGTGTGTTCATTTCGTTTCTCCTGTTGCTTTGGCGATGGCGGCGCGTATCGTGTCCGTCTGTTCTGCAGTAAGCAAGCCCATTGCAATAATTGCGGGAATCATCGGAGCCACAAGATTTAGAGAATCCAATAACTCAGGCGCTGTTGCTATTAGGCGGGCATTGTTTGCAAGCTGGTCAACACTGATTTATTCATATTTCACAGAGTCAGAACGTAGACATTGTGCACCCTGCAAAACCATCTTTTGGCCATCCTCCGGAGCAATCCAGATGGCGGTGCCGCTTCCATAAGCGAGAGATGAGTACCACGGCCCCGGTGTGTGCTTGCTCATTTTTTGCTCCATTCGTTTCCACGACCACCACAAGTCCTGCAGGCCGCGCCGTCATATTGACCTTCGCCACTACCATTGCAGTCGGGGCAGATATCAAACTCGCAGGGTTCATTGATTGATTCACGCGCTTCGAACATCTCGATAGCGTAGTCCTCAGGCGTTTTAGCCATCAGGCTCAAGATGTTGGCGTGGTGGTTGGAATAGGCGTAGTGCATTGCGTTAACAATGCACTCCATCTCATCGGGTGTAAATTTACCCATTTCGATGGCTTCCAAAAGTGCTTCAAAGTCTTTCATGTTTAGCTCTGTGTAGTTACGATGGGTTGAACTTTAACCTAATTTTTTGACTATTTGTATTAGGACAAACCCTAAGTTCAAGCTGTAAGGGTAAGTCCCAATACAAAAAAGCATTTTCTCGGTTTAAAGTCCAACCCATGAACACATTTACTCAAAATGAAAAGCAGACGGCTCACGCTATCCGTGTAATGGCCTATCGCTCAGTGGGAAACTACTCCAACCACTGCGACAGAAAGGCGGCAATTGTAGCCCTGTTACTTGAAGCCGTTGGACAGGAGCTGGACGCGCAAGGCATTGATAGAGACAAATTTTTAACCAAAAGTGAGGAATGATGGGAGTCGCACCAAAACACCACGTTATCGAAAAAAAGCCGGATTATCTCGGGTTGCCAATCAAGGTTGTAAGCGCTTTCCACTGGTGGGAAGAATGCGAAAACCGACCCAAAGCCCCGGATGTTGCTTACAAAAAGACAGGGCCTAAAAGCAAGATGGAAAAGGAAAAAGAGATCACGCAATTTGTTCTAAAAGGCTCACTCACTTTCACGCAAAACGCCCAAGCTGACGCTGATAAACAAGCCAAGATCAAAGGCAGACAAAACTCACGGAGATCGCAATGAACTTTGAAAAAGACGCACTCGGTTTCTTGATTCGCTTTGCCCAACTTTCTCACGGCAAACCATTTTGCTCTGAGGATGTGACGTTATCAGCAATTGACAGAGGCATTGCGCCGCCTGACTTGAGGCACTGGGGAAAAATCTTCAACCAGGCTGCTAAAGACGGTTATATCCGTAGATCCAACACGGTACATAGCCGATCTATGGGGCACAGCACAAAAACACTGGGATGGGTATCAACATGATCGAGGAAGAGGCAGATAAGGATTTTGAGGCGCTCATGTCGCCCCATTTGACAATTGAAGCCAGGTCATTGATGGATGATGACAACTACACCAAATGTCCGCGCTGCTGGCACTATCACACGATCAAGATCAACTATGACGGGTTATGTGATGCATGTTGTAAAAACATCCTTGAAGGATGGCCGAATCATGAGAGTGCGCCATTTATCATGGCAAATCTGGATAATCAACGAAAGCTATTTACAAGGTAATCAGTATGAAATATGAAGATTTTGTTCAATCCAAACGAAGAGCCGAGGTCGCAACTGGGCACAGTCCTGGCGATCTAAATGAGTATTTGTTTGACTTCCAACATGCTATCGTGTCATGGGCTGTACGTCGTGGTCGTGCTGCAATTTTTGCAGATACCGGACTTGGAAAGACGCTCATGCAGCTTTCATGGGCCGATGAGGTTGCGAATCACACAGGTGGCATCGTCGTTGTTCTTGCTCCGTTGGCTGTATCTGAGCAGACCATTGAGCAGGGAGCGACGTTTGGCATTGAAGTGCGCCGTATTCCTGCAGGAGAGTCACCCACTGAACCTGGCATCTGGATTACAAACTATGAACGAATCAATGCGATTGACTTCGCTGCACTGTCTGGTATTGTTTTGGATGAATCCAGCATCTTAAAAAGCCATGATGGGAAAACAAGAACAGCCATCATTGAGTCTTGCCAGACTATTTCATACCGTCTAAGTTGCACAGCAACCCCATCACCGAATGACTTTGAAGAACTTGGTAATCAGTGTGAGTTTTTGGGGGTTATGACACGCACTGAAATGCTGGCGACTTACTTCATCAACGATGCGGGTGATACAGGAACATGGATTTTGAAAGGATGGGGTCAATCTCGATTCTGGGAATGGATGGGAACCTGGGCCGTTGTACTTAGATCGCCTGCTGATATTGGCTTTGACGGATCACGTTACGACCTTCCAAAACTGCACTACCATGAACATGTTGTAGTCACTGAAGCATTGGGCGATGAGTTGTTTTCGCGGCCTGCGCAAAGCATGGCAGAGCGACGTAAAGCCCAGCGCGATAGCATCGAAGCACGATGTAAAGCATTAGCCGATATTGTGAATGGTGAACCTAATGAGCCGTGGCTTATCTGGTGTCATTTGAACGATGAGGCTGAGTTGCTTCGCCAGTTGATTCCAGGATCGGTAAACGTCCAAGGCTCGGACAGTCCAGAAAGCAAGACCAATAATCTGCTAGGTTTTGCGCATGGCGATGTTCGGGTTCTGATATCAAAACCAAAGATCGCAGGTTATGGGATGAATTGGCAGCATGCCGCACGCATGGCATTTGTTGGACTGGACGACTCATTCGAGAAGTTTTACCAAGCCGTCCGACGCTGCTACCGATTCGGCCAGAAACGGGAAGTGCAAGTGCATATCTTCACTGCCGAGAACGAAGGCCAGATTTTGGAAAATATCAAGCGCAAAGAATCAAACCATCACAACATGAGCGCAAACATGATTGAACACATGAAAAACATTATGAATAAAGAACTAGCCGGACAAGAGAACATCGTAGACGAATACCGCGAGGACACCTACCAACAAGATGGATTTACAGTCCATCTCGGTGACTGCGTAAAGTGGACGCGCCGAATGGAAGATAACAGCGTCGATTACTCTGTTTTTTCTCCTCCGTTTGCGGATTTGTTCGTTTACTCCAACAGTGACCACGACATGGGCAATTGCCGTAATGATGAGGAATTTGTCCAACAGCTCAAGTTCCTGATTGCAGAACTTTTCCGTGTCATAAAGCCAGGACGCAATGTTTCATTCCATTGTATGAATCTGCCAACAACCAAGATGCGCCAAGGCTTCATTGGCCTGCGGGACTTCAGAGGTGATCTGATCCGCGCTTTCCAAGATGCTGGATTTATCTATCATTCCGAGGTTTGCATCTGGAAAGACCCAGTAGTCGCAATGCAACGCACCAAGGCACTAGGCCTGCTGCACAAGACTATCCGCGAAAACAGCACAATGAGCCGCATGGGACTACCAGACTACGTTGTGACCATGAGAAAGCCCGGGGAGATTGAAGAACGTGTGACGCATGGCGATGATCTGCCAGTCATGATGTGGCAGAAATACGCAAGCCCAATCTGGGATGACATCAATCAGAGTCGGACATTGAATAAGCTACCTGCGCGTGACGATAATGACCTAAAGCATATGTGTCCATTACAGCTTGACGTAATAGAGCGATGCATTCATTTGTGGACAAATAAAGGCGACTTAGTATTTTCACCTTTTACTGGTATTGGTTCTGAAGGTTATTGTTCTGTGAAAATGGGACGGCGTTTTATCGGGACTGAATTGAAGCCTCAGTATTTTGAATTGGCATGTTTGAATATCGAAGATGCCAAAAAAGAACAAAACGATCTATTTGCCTAATGTCAACGACGAACTACGCCCAACATATCGGTAAGCGTATTCGTCGTGAAGGCACAATGCCACGCGACGAATACGAGAAGACAGCCAAAGCCAATGCAGCCCGAGGGCAAGAATTACCTCAAACCAAATTACTCGATATGGATATCGTCGGTATCCGAAGTGCTGCAAAACAGCGGGAAAATCTGCGTAAATACATACGAGAAAATCTAAGTAATGCAGCACTGGCTAAACAGTATGGTGTTCATATTCGGACAATCGAGAATTGCGTTCAATACCATACCGGAAGCCATATCCCATGAAATGCGCGCTATGTGACCGTGAATTAAAACAAACAGCCCATTGGATAGGTGGTCAAGCCATTGGTCCTAAGTGTTTTAATAAGCGGTTTGGTGCGAAAAAAATATCAAGCCACGTCATCAGAAACCCACAAGAGGATTTATTTATGAGCTACGCACAAACTGAAATGAAGATCGTCCAATGGGGCGAAAAACGCAAAATCATCCAAAATTCAAACAACATGGCGCAAGCCATTAAAACGCTGGAGGAAGTCACCGAATTACTTGAATCCATCCAATCCGGTGACAGAAAGGCACAGAAAGACGCCTACGGCGATATTCTGGTCACATTGATCATCGGGTGCGCTACGGCTGATTTTGACCTTGTAGAGTGTTTAAATCACGCATACGAGCAGATCAAAGACCGCAAAGGATATTTGACACCGCAAGGTGTTTTTGTCAAAGAGACGAATTAAAATAAACAATCCCTTGGTCGGGATTATGTAGTAAGCCCTTGGGGGCACTCTGGCGGTACTGCACCGTTCGACCAACCATCTAAAAAATGGAGAGTATCCCCAAGGGCTTTTTTATTGGATAAAAATGCACTGGTACAAAAGAAACATAGGCGACTATGCAAAAAAAGCAGGAAGGCTAACAATGTTGCAGCACGGTTCGTACACGCTTTTGATGGATGCGTGCTATGACCGTGAACGATTCCCGACAATGGAAGAGGCTATCGAATGGACTTGGGCCTCTTCAAAAGAAGAGATCGAAGCCCTTGAATTTGTGCTCAAAAAGTTCTTCACGCTTGAGAAAGATGGCACTTATACGCAGGCTAGAGTGCTTGAAGAGCTGCTCGACTATCACAGCAAAGCAGACAAAAACAAGCAAATAGCCATCGAAAGGGAAACGAAACGTAGAGAAAAAAGCACGAGTCGTGCACGAAGCGTAAACGACTCGACACGATTCGACAACGAATCGCCACCTAACCAAGAACCAGTAACCAGTAACCAAGAACCAAGAACCAAGATAAAGACAGAACTACAAGCGCCTAACGGCGTCTGTCTATCGGTGTGGACAGACTTCATGAAATTCAGGAAAGCCCTGAAAGCCCCAATCACAGAAACCGCCATTAACGGATTCAAGCGAGAAGCTGCAAAAGCAGGGATTAGTCTGGAGGACTCATTCAGAACGTCTATTGAGAATAACTGGCGTGGTTTCAAAGCAGAATGGGTGAAAGATCAACCCCGAGCAACAAACGGTATTCTTGCGGGGGCGATATGAAAGGACATGAACACCTGATTGCCTTGCGTCATGCAGGCAAAGTACCAAAGATCGTTTTTATCAACGACTTTCCATGTCAAACCGATTGGTTTGAGCATGATGACCATGTGACAATTTGCACGGCTGGCAATGCAATATCTGGCCTGGACATGAGATTTTTACTCGATTTACGCGTCAGTATCATGTCAGAAAGCGAAAGCCGCGCTAAATCCTTGTTTGCAAAGGCAAAATGGTTTGGGGCGAAAACAGTCGCCGCCTGCCATGTCCAAAATACTTATCCACACCTTCAAACGGGATGGACTGAAATTTACCAAGAGGGCGCAAATGCCTGAATTTATTGACGACACCATCGACTTTGCGGCCTATCTGAAAGACACAGACGCAAAAACCAAAGTGAAGCCAGCCAGCGATTTTGTGCAAGATGCCAAAGACCGTCTGCGCAGCGTTTCCCGTTCCAAGAGAACCTACCTACCTTGGACAAAATGCAATGACAGTTTCGAATTTCGGCGTGGTGAGGTCACCGTATGGGCCGGACAAAACGGTCACGGCAAAACGGATGTAACCACCCAAATCGCACTGTCTTTGGTCGGGCAGGACGAAAAAGTCTGTATTGCCAGCTTTGAAATGAAGCCCGTGACAACCATAGGGCGCATGGTGAGGATGTTTGCCCAGACAAACCCGTTTTCACCCGAGTACCAAGGGGATAGTGGCCTGGACATCCTTGACGGCCTTTATGACGATTTTGGAGGCTGGACGACGGGCCGGATGTGGCTTTATGACCAAACGGGCACGGCGCATCCTGAAACCGTCTTGGGCATGGTTAAATACTGCGCTCAGGAGCTGGGTATCACGCACATTTTCATTGATTCATTGATGAAATGCGTCAAACATGAGGATGACTACAATGGACAAAAGCACTTTGTCGACCAACTCTGCGCGATGGCGAAAGACTGCGATGTTCACATCCACTTGGTGCATCACCTGAAAAAGCCGCCCAAAGAATCGGATATGCCCGACAAACACGACACAAAGGGCAGTGGGTCGATTACTGACCAAATTGATAACTTGTTCATGGTGTGGCGTAACAAGCCAAAAGAGGATGAAGGCAAGGCCAACGGCGCACGGAGCAACAAACAGACGGAACCAGACTGCTATCTGCTGTGCCGTAAACAGCGAAACTACGAGGGCAGCGCCGACGGAGAGCCTATCATTTCCCTTTGGAGGCACCGAGATGCCGGAAATTACGTGGCCAACGATGGCGATAGCGCCCAATTTTTCCCCAATTACCCGCATTACCCAACATGACCTATGACGACCAGCTTAAACACCTTATATGGCTGGCACAAAGGGATAAAGCCTACTCATGGTGGCGTGCTAAAGAGCTAGACGCTGACCGATCTGGGATTTTCAAAGGGATAGCAGAGGACTTGAAACGAGCAATGCTAAAGGGCAAATGATGTACGCAATCTATTTTTCTCTCGGTGTGCTGACAGGCGTTATTCTTGGCCTGTATTGTGTGCATATCGGTGTTTTCACGATCAAAAACCGCAAAAAATGAGCGAATTAACCCTACCTTGGCCGTCAAAAGTACTTTCACCAAATGCGCGTGTGCATTGGGCAGTCAAAAGCAAGGCAGCGAAAGCCTACCGTCATGCCTGCTACATGTTGGCTATCCAAGCCGGAGCCAAGACGGGCATTCCCTGGGAGGGAGACGTCCACTTGTGGATTGACTACTACCCGCCAGACCGTCGGGCACGCGACCAGGACAACATGATAGCGGCCAGCAAAGCGCTTTTCGACGGCCTGGCTGACGCTTATGGCGTGAACGACAAGCGTTTTCGGCTGCATCCCTATGTCAAGGATGAGATAGGGGGGATGATTAAAATTCGCATCACTAAGGGGCCTTAGTAAGGGTTTCCCCCAATGCACAAACCATGAAAAACAGTGATGATTGACCTATCTACACAGAGGAACCCATGAAACACGACTACATTGAAATTAGCAAATCAGCACTTGAAAGCCTGGCCGGAATGGTTGCCAAGCTGGATGAGGACAACAAAGCACTGGTCCAGATCATTGAAAAGCTGGACAAACTGCAATCCAAACCCAATGCGACCGAACGTCAAAGCCTGATGGAAAAGTTCAATGCGCTCGTTAACTAAGACACGACTCCACAAATCAAATGGGCAATGGCGGTGCTTTTCCATGAATGACATTCTCAAGATTGAAGGCTACGGACAAACACCGGAAAGCGCATACATGGACTGGCACGCTCACTGGATATCCTTCGGGCGGCCTGAATGAAGTTCAAAGCCAGCCTGTACAATTCCCAGCAAGGCTACAAACAAGTCCTTGAAGGCTGGATGTGGGCTAAATCCATGCTCATGGCGGGACATAAGCTGAAAATGACCATAGAGCAGGAAACCAGATCAATTGAGCAGAATGCGGTCATGTGGACCAGATTGTCCGACATTTCAAGACAGGTGAACTGGTATGGTAAAAAGTTAACGGATGAGGACTGGAAGCACGTATTTAGCTCAAGCATGAGAAAGCTAGATGTCGTGCCTAATCTTGATGGAACGGGCTTTGTAGCCCTCGGCCAGTCCACAAGCAAGATGACAAGAAGCGAATTTCAGGAGATGAACGACCTGATTCTCGCCTTTGGTAGTCAAAAAAATGTCCAATGGAGTGTTGCATCTCTTTGCGGTGAGCCTGAATGACGGTAAAATTAAACCGTCAAACGCTCGCACCGTAACGACATAGAGGCCATTGGCTTCTGCTTTCTCCCTTTAATGGGAACACGGTGCGAGCGTGGAAAGCAGAGACCAGTGGCTTTTCGTTGTCAGGGCGCATATTGACGTAGCTAATGGGCCATGTATCGGCTGCACCCATATAGATATGCGCTTACTGACAAGCTGGCGCGAGAACTTGCTAGGGGTATCTCAGGAACAAGGCAAAATGGGTAATTAGGAGCTTAGGCCATGCTGAATGGTCGCCTTGGAAATAGAACCTAGACCTTCGGGGGATGTAGTCCTAAATCAGGATGGCATAAATAAGGGGTATTACCTTATTGGCTTGTCCTATGGAGAATTGAATGAATAGACCCAAACATACTTACATTCGATCTAAAAAGCTCATGGCTCTGTATCGTGAACTACCCTGCCAGAACTGCGGTAGAGAAGATGGAACCGTAGTAGGTGCTCACTCTAATCAAGCACAGCATGGCAAAGGGAGAGGCATTAAGGCCGATGACAATAGATGCGCCAGCTTATGCGCTAGATGTCATTCCACGATAGACCAAGGCTATTCACTCAATCGAACCGAGAGAGAGAAAATCTGGGGAGAGTCTCATGTCAAAACGATAAATGAGCTTGTAAGGCGCAATAGATGGCCGGATGACATTCCATTGCCTGAAATATCTAAACCAAGATAATTGTAGATAATTGCCTGATTTTGGTGAGCCCATATAATCCAGCCATAAACCCTAGTCGTTACTCGGGTATTGGAGGGCACAGATGGAAAACTCTGGAAGTGCTGACAAAAAGTTTTATGTTTATGAGCTTGTTTCTGATGATGGAGAGATCCATTACGTCGGGAAGGGGTCTAAAAATAGACTAAAAGTGCAACAGCGCAAATTCGGATTAAATGGCACAGTAGTTAAATATTTTGCAACGGAATCTAAGGCTTACGCATTTGAAAAATTGCACATAGCTGCAGTTAGTCCAAAGTTAAATAAATGTGCTGGCGGCAACGGCAACAAATCAACCCGTACAGTTGTACGGAAAACAGAATTTCAAAAGCTTTATGAGAAAATCGGCTCTAAGGCAATGGCTGCTCGTATATGGCTTAATTTTGCTAATGACATTTCTGTTTTAGAAAAAATTAGACGGGTGGCATATGGCTAAAGGATTTAAAACCGGCGGCAGAACGCCAGGAACGACCAACAAGACCACGGCAGACGCTAGACGGGCTATAGCCTCATTTGTTGATGACAACGCTCACAGGCTCACAGAATGGCTCGACCAAGTTGCAGACGGTGATGTAACAAACGACATTAAGCCAAACCCAGCTAAGGCGTTTGAGCTATTCCAAAGCGTCATTGAGTACCATATCCCCAAGCTGGCAAGACAAGAGCTAACAGGCTTGGACGGCAATGCAATCAAGTTTGAGATCAACCAGCCTTGGCTACAACAACAAATCCAAACGCGCAACTCGTAACGGTGTCAAGCATTGGAATAAACAGCTACGCGCCGCGCCAGCCTTTTATTGATTTTCACAATAGGCATGAGCGATGGGCGGTGCTGGTATGCCACCGAAGGGCAGGAAAAACTGTCGCTTGTGTGGCTGAATTGGTACTTTCTGCCTTGTTCACGACTAAGAAAGATGCGCGGTATGCCTATGTCTGCCCGCAATACAACCAGGCTAAGGACGTGGCATGGATGTACATCAAGCGGTTAACGGCGGATATTCCCGGTATTGCCTATAACGAGTCCGAGCTAAGGGCCGACTTTCCCAATGGGGCAAGGATACGGCTTTACGGTGCTGATAACCCTGACCGACTGCGCGGCCTGTATCTGGACGGTATCATCATGGACGAGTTCGCCGATATGCGCTCTAGCGTATGGGGTGAAGTTGTCCGACCTATGTTGGCAGACCGTAAAGGATGGGCGGTGTTTATCGGTACGCCCAAGGGTCATAACGAGTTCTACGACGCTTATGAATACGCTGTCACCAGTCCGGCATGGTTTTCTCTCATGCTCAAAGCCAGTACCTCGGGGTTAATTGAACCGGAAGAGCTGGAAGACGCACGCCGGGGAATGACCGACGACCAATACGCTCAGGAATTTGAATGCTCGTTTGAAGCAGCCATTGCGGGGGCTTATTACTCCAAAGATATCGTGGCCGAGCAGATTACAAGCGTGGAATATGATCCGCAACTCCCTGTATATACCGCTTGGGATATTGGATACTCAGACGATACCGCTATCTGGTTTTATCAAATCACAAGTGGGGAAATCCATGTTATCGACTACTACGCCGCCAACGGTTACGGAGTGGAGCATTATGCCGATATGCTGGACAGTAAATCTTACAACTACGCCCGAATGGGTAATAAGCCTTTTCTTTGGCTCCCCCACGATGCAAGAGCTAAAACGTTTGCAAGCGGAGGCAAATCAAGCCAAGAACAGTTTATGGCCCGGGGATATTCAAGCAGAATCACGCCTGAATTAAGTCTGCAGGACGGTATCCAAGCCCTTCGCATGGCTTTGCCTCGGATGTGGTTTGATAGAGAAAAGTGCAAAGATGGAATTGAGGCGTTAAAATTATATCGACGCGAATGGGATAGCGATAAGCGTATATTCAGAGATCGACCACTCCACGACTGGACTAGTCACGCTGCTGATGCCGCTAGGTATATGGCATTATCATGGCGAGAATTAGCCCCGGAACCTGTCAAAAAGGAACCAAATTGGGCAATTCAAGGAAATAACGGCAGAATAATGACTGCCACGCTCGATGAATTGTGGGCTTCAAGCCCTAAACGCAACGGAAGGATATAAGATGGCTGGAATTACATACCCCGCGTACAGCGCAATCCCCTTATCAGCTTCAGGCTTGGCTAAATCCGGCGCTGGTGTTCTTGGTGGCATTTATGTTGGTACTTCAACCGCATTGACCATCAAAGTATGGGACAGTTTGACCGCGTCAGGTACGGTGATTCTGGAAACCACATCTGCACTGACAGCAGGCTCATTCATTAACCTACCCGTAGCCTTCTCAACCGGATGTTTTATCACGGTAGGCGGTGCAGGAACCTTCACGGTGCTGGTGGCCTGATGACGTCCTCCAAGGATTGGTTCAACGCGCTGGAGCTATCCAAGAAAGAGCTTAAACCGTGGGTCAATCGCGGTGAAAAGATCGTCAAGCGCTACCGGGATGAGCGGGGCGAGTTCGGCGGTGGTAAGCGTTACAACATCCTCTGGTCAAACATCCGTACGCTATTGCCTGCGGTCTATGCCAAAAAACCCCGCGCCCAGGCTGACCGACGCTACAAGGATGCCGACCCCGTAGGCCGATGCGCCTCTGAAATTCTTGAGCGTTCGCTTCAATATGAAATTGACCAATACAGCGACTTTGATAGCAGTCTGCGTCATTCAGTCCTAGACCGCCTATTACCGGGCCGTGGGGTTGCTTGGGTGCGCTATGAGCCCACCTATGAGCAATCCGAAGAAGGCGAACAAATCACCGACGATGTAGAAATCGAGCAAACACTGGTCAACGAGCAATCGCCCGTTGACTACGTGTTCTGGAAGGATTTTCGCCATTCACCCGCCCGGACATGGGAAGAGGTGACCTGGATTGCCCGCCGTGTTTACATGGACAAGAAAGAGGGTATTGACCGCTTCGGTGAAGAATTCGCTAATGCACCCATGACCCATGAGCCTGTGGGAATGGACGATATGAAACGCGACGGCATGGACACCGAATCCATGAAAAAGGCCGTCGTATGGGAAATCTGGGACAAGTCTACAAAAGCGGTTTATTGGGTGGCTGAAGGCTTTGCTGAGACCTTGGACGAAAAGCCCGATCCTCTGGGTTTAGATGGGTTTTTCCCATGCCCTAAGCCCTTGTTTGCTACCTTGTCCACGGATAGCCTTGTGCCCGTCGCTGACTTCGTTCTATACCAAGACCAAGCCGATGAAATCGACACCTTAACCGAGCGCATTGGTAAGCTGACCGAGGCTTGTAAGGTGGTGGGCGTTTATGACGCTTCACAGACAGGCATTAGCCGAATGCTACAAGAAGGTGTGGATAACCGCCTGATCCCTGTGGACACATGGGCCGCCTTCGGTGAGCGTGGCGGTCTTAAAGGGACGATTGACTTCATGCCGCTGGACATGGTGGTCAACGCGCTGGGGCAACTGTACCAAGCCCGCGAAGCATCTAAGCAGGTCATTTATGAAGTCACCGGACTGTCAGACATCATTCGTGGCGCATCGGTGGCGAGTGAAACGGCCACGGCCCAGCAGATCAAAAGCCAATACGCCAGCCTTCGCCTGAAGGAAATGCAAAGCGATGTAGCCCGGTTCGCCAGCGACATCCTGCGCATCAAAGCCCAAATCATGTGCAGCTTCTACAGCCCCCAAACGCTCGTAGATATGTCGGGAATGGCCCAAACACAGGACGCACAGTATCTGCCCCAAGCCTTTGAGTTGCTAAAAAACAACGTTTTACGCAATTTCCGCATTGAAGTGGAGACCGATTCCCTTGTGGAGTTGGACGAGGTTCAAGAAAAACAGGACCGGATGGAGTTTCTGACCGCTGCCAGTGGGTTCATTGAGAAAGCCGTCCAAGCGCCGCCTGAATTGGCTCCCTTATTGGGTGAAATGCTCATGTTCGGTGTGCGCTCCTTCAAGGCAGGTAAAGGCATGGAGGCCAGTCTCGAAAAATTCATCAAGAATGCAAACGAGCAGGCCAAGCAACCCAAACCTCAACAGCCCAATCCTGAAATGCTCAAGCTCCAGGCGGCTCAACAATCCGAGCAAATGGCGATGCAGATGGAGCAGGCCAAGATGCAAGCGTCTCAACAGCTTGAAGTTGGCAAATTCCAGCTTGAACAAGCCAAGATGCAAGCCACCCAACAGGCCGAACAACTCCGAATGCAGTCTGAGATGGAAGTCGCACGTCAAAAGGCGGAGATTGAATGCCAAATGGAGCGTGCCCGGATTGACCATGAGCAGGCCATGGAGTTGTCGCGTCAAGAGCATGAGGCACGCCTCAAGCAATACGAGATTGATAGCAAAACCCAGCTAGAACGCGATAAATCAGAGCTGGATAATGCGACCAAAATCCAAGTAGCGCAAATCAGCCACCAAACCGCGATGGATTCTGCTAATTTAACGGCTCAGTTATCCGCAGATAATGCCAAAGAACTGGCCGCGACCCAATTTGCTAAAGAAGAAGCTAATCGAGAGGTTGCAAGCACATTGGGAGAAGATAAAATCAAACCGTTTATGGATATGCACATGGAAACCATGGGCGCATTGGACAATTTGATTAACCAGATTGCAAAACCGAAAAAACGCACTGGCAAGAAATTGCTGGATGGTAGTTTCCAAATCATAGAGGAATAACATGGCACTTAATACCCAACTGGCTGATGCCACCGTTAACGCACAGGCGACGAGTTTATCCACATTGGCCAATTCGGGTCTTTGCAAAATCTATGACGGCACACAACCTGCAACGGCAGATACTGCTTTATCAGGTAATACCTTGGGCGTGACTTTGACTATGAATGCCACCGCTTTTGGTGCGCCTTCTAGTGGTGTATTGACGGCCAACGCGATTACTTCGGGTGTTGCCGTAGCGAGTATCACGCCGACTTGGTTCCGCTTATTCAAATCCGATGGAACGACGGTCATCATGGATGGTTCTTGTGGTTCATCGGGTGCCAATATGACCATTGGCGCTTTCACCTCGGGAACCACGGTGACTTGTTCCTCATTCGTCCACGACGTGCGTAACGCAACCTCGGGCCTGTAATCAGTGGCTGATAACACCATACTCAACACGGGAACGGGTGGCGACACCATCCGTGACCTTGACCGCTCTGGTGTCAAAACCCAAGTGGTTGCTCTAGATGGTGGCGGGGCTTCTGGTGAATCTCTTGTCTCTGCTACGAATCCCCTGCCTATCTCGTTAGCAGCCAGTACGTTTGTTTTCTCTACTGTCAATACAAGCACTGCTCAGTTGGCTGCTGGTGCTAAGTTCACGGGTGGTATTGAGGCCATTCCCAATCAGCCTGCAATATCCTTGCTGATGACGAGTGACCAGCCGATGACGGTGTTAGTTAGACAGTTCATTGATGCTGCTGGGGTGTACGCAGTACCCAACCTGACAACGATGCCTACCCCTGTTCCTGCGGGTACGGGCACATCCTTTTCAGTCCCAGCCAATGGAAACTACTGCCAGATTGTTGTCCAAAACGTAGGCTCGGCTACTACGACAACCTTCAACCTAAACACGGCGTATGGGAACATTGATGCATCTACGCAACTAGGAAATCGCCAAACCGCGATTAACGAAATTGGGGGGGTTGCTGTGTCGGGTACGCTGCCTGTATCGGGCACGGTCGCCGTGAGCAATATACCAAGCTTCGACCCGCTTGATACCGCGACACCGAAGGTGTCGCGCATCGTCGGACGACCTGATGGCGACTTCAAAGATGTGGACTTGATTGAGGCCCTGATGGACGACGGCTCCGGGCTGTCTGCCAATGTGCGTGTGGTGAACCCGCCAAAGCAAGACGTGAATGGTGCGACGATTTTGAGTGATGCGCCTGTTTCGATTGAGCTGCGTGGCAGTGTTAACACTGTACTTTACGTTGATACTTCTGGTTATGATTCGCTGGCTATCACGGTTCCAACTGGAAGTTCGGCGCAAGCTACTGTCACGATGGGAAATGACCTAGCCGGGCCGTGGGCCACTGTGCCTGGAGTTAATTTAACAAGTTCAGTTTCCGCAACCAGTTTTGCATCATCGAGTAGCTACATGTGGCCCTGTTTGGCCAGGTACATTCGCTTCACTTTCGTAGCAGGCGGACGGGCAACGGCATATTTGCGTAGGGTATCTCCAGGAATCGGCATATTGCCTTTTTCGCAAGCAGTCATCAACACCCAAACCGGCACTGCGTCGAATAACATTACGCAGCTTAACGCGACCAACATCGCGCCGACAATCACGACAAGCGCGGGCACTGCAACTATGCCTATTACAACGGCAGGCAGTTCGTCCTATGTGATGATCTCGGCACAGGCACTTAATAGCAACAGTACGCAGATTGACAACCAACACCAGTATGGCGGCGTTTTCAGCGCCTCAGTGAATTTCAGCTCTGTTAGCGGAACATCGCCAACGCTTGATTTTGTCATCCAAGAGTCGCCTGACGGCGGGTCGGCATGGTATGACATTTACCACTGCGAGCGTGCCACAACGGCAGGCGTTCTCAATATACCGGGAATACCTGTTGCGGGAAAGCGGCGTTATTCGTGGACTGTTGGCGGAGGGACACCAAGTTTTACGACGACACTCACAGTGTCTATCGGCATGGCGGTTAATTACCCCATAATTCGCCAGTTTTTCGACCGCACCGCAGGTTTGCTCGCAGGCACCGCAAGTGCAACAAGTGCAGCATATACGATGGCGGGCTGCAAGACTATCACGGCAGCTATTACCATCGGCGCAGCCACCACAGGCGGCATGTACAAGCTGCAAGGCTCTACCGACGGCGCCAACTGGTACGATCTGTCAACCAACGTTACCGCCGTTGCCAATAGCACCGTGCAGATCACTAATACAGCGGGCGTTGTCGCGCGTTTCGTTCGTCTTTTCGTAGCAACTGCTGCAACTGCGCAAACCGGCACAGTCGTGGCGATCACAGGCACCAACTAATTTTCACTAGGAGCAATCATGCAAATCCAAACTCTCGTAGGCCCCCAGCAATCCGCCATCGGCGCTCTGCAACAGAACTTGCGTACAGGTCGCCAAGGCGACGTGATCGTGAGTGAGTTGCATGGTCGCTACTACGAAACCACCAGCAGCAAAGCCATGTTCTCGGCGGCTAACCAGGCAGGCCAAGTAACCACCGTAGCTTTGGCTACGACCTATACCGGGCTGTGCTTGAGCAACCCCGTTGGCTCACAGGTTAATTTGGTACTCAATAAGGTATCGGCGACTTTCCCGGTGGCTCCTGCTGCTGCCATGGCCGTTGGCATTATGACGGGCTACAACGCGGTAACCAACGTCACCCACACGGCGGCTGTCACGCCGAAGTCTCAGTTCATCGGCACAGGCCCCACGCCTGTCGCTTTGGTTGACTCTTCGGCCACTTTGCCTACTGCACCCACACTGAACACGGTGCTGGGTTTTGTCGGTACCGCCGCGATCACCGCCGTCAACGGTGTAGCTGGCATCTATGAAGACCTGGAAGGCTCGATCATCATCCCGCCAGGGGGCTATGCAGCTATCTATACCTCGACTGCTTCGGGCGCTGCGGGTATGTTCGCTTCATTTAGCTGGGAAGAAGTGGCGATCTAATGGCCGAACACAGGGTCTATCAGCAAAACGCTGATGGCAGCCAAAGCCTCGTTAGCACACACGCTGACTTGGCTTCGGCGCAGTCAAAGGCAAATACGGCATTTTCTGCAAAAGCCTCTTTTACAGTGATTGAGGTTCAAATCCCAGGCGGCGTAACGCGAATTACAACGCTAGGCACTGATAACACCATTCCTGTAAAACCTGCTTAGAGGTCGATAAATGCTCCTCCCATTACTGCTAAACAACCTGCTTAGTGGTGGTGGGTCGAGTGTTAACGCGACGGTATCTCTATCCCAAGGCCAATCGGTCATTGGGACGGCCAATCGGTCATTAAACAGCACTGAAGCCAGCAGCCAAGCCCAAAGCCTTAGCGCGGCGACTTCGCTGGCGCTGGACAGCTTCTTATCCACAAGCCAAGCGCAGAGCATCAGTGCGGCTGTCAGCTTGGCGATTAACCTGACCAATGCGACCAGTCAGGCTCAATCGGTTAGTGTCACTGTCTCTCTGACCCGAGATTCAACGGCTAGCACGGCTCAAGCTCAGTCCGTGAGCGTGACTACGGCGGCAAATCTGAATGCCACGGTCACAACCAGCCAGGCTCAGAGCGTTTCAGCATCATCTGCCGCTCCTGTTGATTCAACATCTACGACTAGTCAGGCGCAATCGGCCACGGCCACGGCTGCTAGGTCTTTGGATTCGTCTAATAGTGTTAGCCAAGCTCAATCGGTTACAGCCTCTACTTCATTAGCGATCAATGCAAGTGGAAGTACATCACAAGCGCAATCGGTCAGCGCAACTGATTTGGATACGCTCGATGCGACGGCAACGACAAGCCAAGCACAAAGTATTTCGGCGTCATTAGTTGCAACTATCAATGCGGTATCTGCGACGAATCAAGCGCAATCTATTTCGGCCACTGTAAATAATAGCTTTGATGCTCCAATTTCGACCAGTCAAGCTCAAAGCGTGGCAGTTTCCGTTATTGTGCCTATTGATGCGTCAGTATCAACAAGCCAAGCGCAATCATGCTCGCCGCCGCCTGTATTAACGATTAATTCAACAGTTGCGACCAGTCAGGCGCAATCTATATCAGCATTGGTATTCCCGGCTGGTACGATGAATTGCTCAGTATCGACAGCACAGGGCCAATCTGTTGCAGTTATCCAGCAAGGTGATATATTAATCACTGATACCCATGATGGATGGTGGGCTAAACAGCATAAGTCCAAAAAGAAGAAAACAGAGCAACAAAAGGCGCAGGAATCACTCGAAAAGTTAATCGAGGATGCGACCCAAGCAGCGATGGATATGCCCGCCGCTGATGACGATTTAGAGTTATTCATGATGATGCTATGAGGAAACTATGAGCAAAGGCAGTAACCGCAGGCCGGGTAACGAGGATGATTACCGGGATAACTTTGACAAGATATTCAGCAATAAGCGACCTGAGCGAGGTTCTTTTGTTTACGACCCGGTCTCAAAATCACTCGTGAGCAAAGAGGATTACGCTGAAATGCGTGAATCTGTGAATGCACCCATGATCATGACCGACATTGCGGGTTATCAGTCCATGCAGACGGGAGAATGGATTGCAGGCCGCCGGCAACACCGTGAGCATTTAAAACAACATCGGTTAATTGAACTCGGTAACGAGAAAATACCCGAACAAAAACCCAGAGCCTATAATTCTGACGAGGTTAAGCGTGAATTAGCAGCACGCTTGGCTAATTATTAACTTTAAAGGTAAAACAAATGTCCGATCTGGAAACCCAAGACGACCTTCGTTCCTCTCTGGAAAATGCATTCGAGGAAGTAAGTAAAAACGAGCCCGTAGAGGAGCCCGTAAAAGAGCTTGAAAAAGAGCCCGAGAAACTCGAAGAAAAGACAGAGGTTATTGATACACCTGAAATCAAGGAAGAGCCCGTTGTTCCTGTTAAACGCCCTCCTTCATCTTGGAAAAAAGAAACCCAAGCCGAATGGGAGAAACTCCCTGCTCATGTGCAAGACGATGTTTTACGCCGTGAGAGCGATTTTCACAAGGGAATTGAGACCTATAAGCAGGCTGCTCAACGCGCTCAGGCATTTGAGCAAGCTATTGCACCTTATCAGAACACGCTCAAAACACTAGGCGTTGCACCCGAGGTGGCTATCGGTGAATTGTTCAAAGCCGATAACCTCTTGAGAAACAGCGCACCGCATGAAAAAGCCGCTTACTTTGCTCAGTTGGCAAAGGATTACGGCGTTCAATTAGAGGATATTCAGCAACCGCCCCAAGTCGATCCGGCTTATCAGCAGTTGCTTAACGAAGTTCGCTCCATGAAGCAGACAGAGCTGCAAAGGGAGCAACAACGCCAGCAGGCAGAACAGGCAACGCTCAACAGCACCATTGCCAAGTTCTCCGAAGGCAAAGAGCATTTCGAAGCTGTCCGGGAGGACATGGCCGCGCTTTTACAAGCTGGCCGTGCCGCCGATCTGGAGACGGCTTACGACATGGCGATCTGGGCACGTCCCGACCTTCGCAGCGGATTGTTAGAACAGCAAACCCGCGCCGCCGAAGAGAAAGCACGCGCAGTAATACAGCAACGTAAAGCGCAATCCGCTGCCGTTTCCGTAAGAGGGTCATCGCCTGTCAGTGGTTCGGCCTCACAGCCAGCCAACATCCGTGCGGCGCTTGAAGCTGCATTCAACACTTAAAGGAGTCATTAAATGGCATCGTTTCCCAATTTGACGGATATCGTCACGACCACCATCCAGTCCCGTTCCAAAAACTTGGCTGACAACACCTTGAAGCAAAACGCGCTTCTGGCACGTCTGCAAAAGAAAGGCAATGTCAAACCGTTCAGCGGTGGCAATGTGATCTTGCAAGAGATCATGTACAACGACCCGAATACCCAGAACGCGGGTTCTTACAGCGGCTATGACGTGATTGATATCACCCCCAACAGCCCGATCACTTCCGCTCAGTTTGACATCAAGCAGTACGCTGCCGCCGTGTCGATCTCGGGTTTGGAGCAAATCATGAACTCCGGTAAAGAGGCCATGATTGATCTGCTTGAATCACGCATTCAAATCGCTGAAAAGCAGATGATGAACCAATTGTCAGTCGGTATCTATTCCGCTGGTACGGGTAACTCAGGCAAGGATATCACTGGCTTGCAAGCAGCCATCGCTGACGCGCCTTCGTCTGGTACTTACGGCGGTATCAACCGTGCGACATGGGCTTTCTGGCGCAATGTGGCATTCAGCTCTGCGACCGATGGCGGCGCTGCTGCAACTTCGGCCAATATCCAGTCCTACATGAACCGTGTCGCCATTCAGTTGGTGCGTGGCAATGATGCGGCTGACTTGGCTGTGGCTGACACCAACTACTACCGTCTGTATCTGGAGTCGCTGCAAAGCATTCAGCGTATCAGCTCGGACGAGATGGCTGGTTTGGGCTTCACCGCACTGAAATACTTCGGCGCTGGCAAGTCCATGGACGTGGTTTTGGATGGCGGTATCGGCGGTGCTATCGGTTCTAACCGTATGTACATGCTGAACACCGACTACATCTTCCTGCGCACCCATCGCGACCGCAACATGATCCCAATCGGTGGTGATCGTCAGTCGATCAACCAAGACGCAATTGTGAAGCTCATCGGCTGGGCAGGTAACCTGACCTCCAGCGGCCCACAATTCTCTGCTGTCCTCAAGGCTTAATAAGGAGATACATCAATGGCTACACCTTTCGCACTTCTCCCCGTTTCTGGGGTTGATCTGGTCAGCATCATCCCCACGGCTGATCTGACTTCTTTGGCACAGCGACCCGCTGCCCGTCTGGGCACGGAGGTATTCGGCTCTGACGGTAAGCGTTATGTTTACGGTCAAGCCAATGCTTCGATCTCTGCCTCTACTGCCGTTTGTACTGTCAATGCCTCGACTTTCTTGGTCACGGCATCCGGTGGTGCATACACGTCTCCCGCTACCGCAATGGTGGCAGGCGATCAAGGCTGGTTCGGCGCTGCATCGGTCTAACATCATGGCTATCCCATCACGACTCATGGGCTCTGGCCTTGCTGCTCAAGCGGCGGTCAATATCTGCGGCGACGTGGGCGATTCGCTCACCGCTGCAGGTACGACCAATGCGGATGCACTGGGCCTTACTGCTGCCATCAATCGGGTAACCACCACCGCCGCCTCCACGGGTGTGCGTCTGATGGTTCCTGAAACGGGTGCTTCGGTTGTCGTAGTAAACTCGGGTGCCAATGCACTGCTGGTTTACCCCGGCACTGGCGCAAGCATCAACGCATTGACTGTGACTACGGGCGGCTTCTCTGTTGCTGCTGGTGGTCGCGCTCTGTTCGTTGGCACAAGCTCAACAAACTGGTTCGCCGTTTTGTCAGCTTAAACGATGGGGGGGGTTGGTTCCCCCCTTTTTTTCAACAACCTAAGGGCAACCCCAAATGGCTGACAATCTGACTATCCGCTTTTACCAAGACAAACTGTTAATGGGCTTTAAATCCGAGCAAGCTGGACACCCGGTTTATGAGGATACTGATTTTGTAGAGATCACGATTCCCGGTGATATGAATAACGTCATCGTGCGTCCTGCGACGGACAATGACAAACGACAACACGCGGCTTTGTTTAGCCGATATAAAGAAGGTCTGGAACCTAGTGTAGATGGCGTGCCTTTAGAGGCGTGGTCACGATTGACCCCCGCTTCGGTGGCTAACTACAAGGCAATGGGTGTCAAAACCGTAGAACACGTCGCAGGTATGTCCGACCAAATCTGCAACAAAGTCGCTATGGGCGCAATGGCAGACCGCACCGCGGCCAAGGCTTACCTGTCTTTGGCGAAAGATTCCGCACTGGCTCAAAAACAGGCGGTTGAGATTGAACGGCAAAATCAGACGATTGCAGACTTGCAGCGTCAGATTAGCGAATTGGCAGCATTGGCAGACGCACCTAAACGAGGGCGAGCTGCTAAACAACACGAAGAGGCATAAATGCAACTGCTCGAACTGGTTCAGAATTTTTGCCTAGAAGTAGGCATTGCGGCTCCCACTCAGGTGGTGACCTCGCAAGATGTCCAAATCAATCAAGTTTTGGCGATTCTGAACCGGGCCGGGCACGATTTAGCCCGTGATTTTGAGTGGCAGGAACTCGATAAAGAGTACATTGTCACGACTGTGGGGTCTACGCTGACCGGGACGACAACCGCAGGCTCGGCCATTATCACGGGCATCTCTTCAACCACGGGGTTATCCACCAATTACGGGATTACGGGCACAGGCATTGCGCCGTTTGCCCAGATTGTCTCGGTTGATAGCTCAACTCAGGTCACCATGAACCTGAAAGCGACGGCTACAGGGACTGTCTCTCTGTATTTCGGTCAAATTCAATACCCACTTCCCTCAGATTGGTTAAAGCAAATCCCCCAGACTGAATGGGACAGGTCAAACCGCTGGCCTTTGCTTGGCCCCCAATCCCCTCAGGACTGGCAATCATTCAAGTCTGGCATTGTGTACGCTGGCCCTCGGGAGCGTTTCCGGATCCAAGGTAACACGCTCTCAATCAACCCGCCACCTCCGGCTAACCTGACCTTTGCGTTTGAGTACATCAGTAGCGGGTGGGTGGTTCCGGTGACAGGTGCAAACAAAACCAAGTTCACGCTGGATACGGACTCATTTACCTACGACGATTCTCTCCTGTTAAGCTGCCTTCGCGTGAAATGGCTGCAAACCAAAGGGTTTGAGTACGGCTACGCGCAGGCTGAATACATGGACTTGCTCAGTAAGTGCAAGGCCCAGGACAAATCCGCGCCATTGCTCTCTCTAGCCCCTGCTACGGGCAGTGTTTTGCTGACTAACCGCAATGTCCAGGATGGTAACTGGAATGGCTAACGGACGACGCATTGCCAACACCGTCACATTTCCCGCCCCCGTCGGTGGTTGGAACGCCCGTGATTCTCTCGCCGCCATGAAAAAAGAGGATGCTGTCATCCTCGACAACCTTGTCCCAAAAACCACTGAAGTCGTATTGCGCTCAGGCTCAGTCGATCACGTCACAGGCATCTCGGGCACGGTAGAAACCCTCGCTGTCTATGCCAAGGCGAACGGGACTTATTCCATGTTTGCTGCCGCTGGAACGTCGATCTATGACGTGACCAACGCAGGTACGGTAGGCGCTGCCGTCCAAACCGGGCTAAGTAATGCCCGCTGGCAAACTGTCAATTTCGCCACGGCTGGCGGTAAATTCCTCTACATGGTCAACGGCGCAGACGCTGCCCGGTATTGGGACGGCACAACGTGGACAAACGCCGCAATCACAGGTGTGTCTAGCTCTAGCCTGATTAGCGTGAACACCTATCAGCGCCGTCTCTGGTTTGTCGAAAAAGACTCCATGCGCGTCTGGTATCTGCCAGTGGTGTCTATCGCTGGTGTGGCCCAATCCTTTGATCTATCCAGCCTTTTTGGTCAAGGTGGTTATCTGGTGGCGATGGCGACGATTACATCTGACTCGGGTACGGGTATGGACGACTTCGCCGTCTTTCTGTCAAGCGAGGGAGAGATTGCCGTTTACCGGGGGATTGACCCGGCCAGCGCTGCAACATGGTATCTGGTCGGTGTTTACAGCGTCGGTTCACCCGTAGGCCGACGGTGTTTCACCAGCTACGGTGCTGACTCTCTGATTATCAGTAAAGATGGGGTTTTGCCCATGTCCAAGGCCCTTGCAACGGCCCGTACGAATACCTCGATCTCGATCACGGACAAGATACAGCAGGCCATGAGTGAAGCGACTTCGACCTATGGCGACCAATTCGGATGGGAATTGACGGTTTTCCCCGAGGAGAATCTGGTCATTTTGAATGTCCCTGTCCCGAATGGCTCACAACAATTTGTGATGTATGCGCTCAATGGGTCATGGTGTCGGTTTACCGGATGGAACGCTAAAACCTTCACAAGGATGGGAACAAACCTATATGCTGGTCTATCTGGTAAGGTGATGAAGGTCTATGCCGGGCAGACGGATAACGGCGCTCAAATCAATGGCGAAGCTCTGGCTTCATTCCAATACCACGGTGGGATGGCAAGCAAGCGTTATACGATGGCGCGGCCTATCATCAGTTCAACCGCTGGCGCTACGATTCTTCTCGGTTTGAATCTGGACTTCGATCAATCGCCCCCAACGGGGTCTATCGCAGCCAGTAATGGCACGGCAGGCGTATGGGGTACGGGCGTATGGGGTACGTTTACATGGGGAGGTGATTTTGTGATTAACAAAAACTGGCAAACCGTGGGCGGCGTGGGGTATTGCGCGGCCATTCACATGAAAATATCAGCATTAAATTCAAAGGTTAAATGGCAGTCCTGTGACTATATATTTGAAAAGGGCTATGGTTTGTGATTGTCCACGGAGATATTGTCGCGCACTGGGTTGCCGATAAAATAGGGCATACCTATTACACAGGCTCAGGACAGGGTATTGGGATAG
>JAGWIG010000224.1 GCA_028873515.1 Pseudomonadota bacterium
CCCATTGCTCTATCAATGTAGAAGGCACGATTCCGGCTTGACCCCATTGAGCCGCGCCTGCAAGGGCCACGGTTAATGTTGGATCACGTCCAAAATCAACAAGGGTGGTGGGAAAACCTTCACCTGAAATAGTAACCGTGCCATTCAATAAGGCTTGAGCGGCCATCCATTCCAGGCGACGATCCAGAATATCAATCTGATCCGTCATCTCGAATTCAAGATTGGCCATTTCACGTTCCATGCCTGTGAGTTCACCACCAATCCGTTCCCCAATCATCCGGCGAACAGGTTTTCTCAAATCAGGGGCACGTTTGTCCTTGATATAGGCAGGTTTGAAAATGTTGGTCTGATAACGGCGTTGCTCGACCAGTTTTCCTTCAACGAGAGGCGAGACGAACGGTGACATCCGGCGCTTACCTACGTCGACATCTATCGAGACATATTCGCTATCGGAAGTGACAATGTTGGGGAAAAAACTATCCAGAAGAAACTTTTGGGATCGTTTCAGGTTAGGAACCACCTGAATGAGCGTATTCGTATCAAAAATAAACGTATTATTCGCACCAGCCATGGTGGCCTCCAAATAAAAAAACCGCCATAAGGCGGCTTGTTAGATAAAAAAGGGACATAAAAAAACCGCCTAAAGGCGGTCTAAGCGTTAAAATTAAATCAGGTTAGGTAGGATCTGAAGCGGATACGAAAGATTTCAGGAAAATGCTTAGCGGCCTTAATGCAGTTTTCAGGGCAGCAAGAGTCCAGGATGCATCAAATGTTATGGCATTCTGGTTGAATTCTCCCATGATGTAAGCGCCGGTATTGACAGGGCCGCCACTGGCATCTGCATAATCAGCAAGAATGGCGGAAGGAACCTGACTTCCGTCTGTCGCTGTCTTTACACTTTCAATGTAATTTCCTGATCCTTCGGCGACGGTGACTGTAAATCCATCCCCCGCAACAAAAGCTGTTCCACCTGCAGTAATGGTAAAGTCGATTTGATCGGCATAGGCCACACCGGCAGTCGCTTCAGCGAGACGAGCTCCATCAGGTCCAACAACCTGGAAATCCGTTGCGCTTAATGCTGTCAGGATATATGCACCTACTTGAGCATTGGGGCCTAATGTTACGGCAGAAATGGTACCATTTCCTGTATTGGCACCCCCAGCAGGTTTACCTGCGACTGACGAAGCAGCTCCAAGCGTTTTTTGACCCAGGATCGTTCCGCGCTGTAAGGTACCTGCATCAAGAGTAATATCAGCTGATACAAGTTTAAGATTTCCCGCGATCAGCTGATCAGGGATATACGATTCGGCCTGAATCCCAGGCTGTTGCGGATTATCACCGACAGAATTAATAGTCAAAGCCATGTTTGTCTCCTAAAATCTTAATTAAATAAGGTTAAACTTCACCGCGGGCTTTTTGGGCTGCAGCAATTACTTGGGCTGCAATAACCTTTGGATCATTTTGAGTCATTTGACCCGACGAATCCTGACCAGGATTAGGAATCTTGACCTGGGACATTCCCGATGAAAGCCTTGATCCTCGAGGCTCGATTCCATCAGC
>JAGWIG010000225.1 GCA_028873515.1 Pseudomonadota bacterium
GAAGTGACAACAGCAATCATAGGTGTTTGATTATAAGAGCCTCGGCTCAAACCAATGATAACAAGACTCATTGGCGTTAATAGTTCTGTCCAATAAGGGCGCGCATTTACACCATTTGGCCCTCCTGGAGCCAACGCTAAAGAAAATGTCCCGGTTCCACCTTTCAAAGACGTATTAATTTGTGCTTGCAAAACTCCAGCATTTGTGCCAGAAATTGTGTACTGCCCGCCTTCAAATGGATAAATAGAAATTGATAATTGAGGCCCGCTAACCTGCATTTATGGATTCTTCAATGGTTTGTGAGGAGAAATTCCAAATGATGCCGCAGATCCTGGCATATCGGAATAACTGCCTAAGTTTCTAAAATCAGCGGCTGCAACACTAATGGTTGCATTCGTTACTTCCATTGCTGCGTGTTGCACGTGGAACAATGTACCTGCATAATGCTGAATAGCCTTGCCTAACGTATCCGCGATTTGTTTTGCGGCTTGTGTATCAGCGGCGGCTGCATTAACCTTGTTAACATTCCCGGCTTGCGCTAATGCAATATTAGTAGGAGAAGCGCTTCCAGACATATGTTTAAGGCTATAAGAAATTTGAGAAGGACTCATGTTCCCCGTGCCTTCTTGTCTAATCATATCAGACATAAGCGCGGACATTACATGTGGATCATTCAGATTAAGTTTGCCAGAATATCCTTGCTCTTTCATCCATTTTGTTACATTTTTTACATATGCAGCGTGGTTAGGATCACTTGCGGCATCCCATCTTCCAACAATGCCTTTTACTGTGTTTAATTTATATTTATTTTGATAGCGCAATAGAAGGTTACGCATTGCAAGCAACCCAGCACCCTTGCTGTTATAACTTGCTAAAGTATTAGTTCCCGGCAACATAATGTTACCTGGATTGTTCAGACCGTTTCCAGTGCCGCCACCATAAATGGCAGATGTTGCTCCAGTTGAAGCGCCTGTTGCAGAACTTAAAGCCAATTCTCTCCGTCCGGGACCAAGAGGATTGTAATAGCCACTATAAATACTTGATGCAAAATCTTTATTTCCTTGTAAAGCCAAACCTAGCATTTGGATTTGAAGATAAGGACTTCCTTGCGCATTGTTCAGGGCGGCGATTATTTCCCGGCCTTGACCGCTCTTTGTAAAGCTGCTGTAATACCTGCCAAGAAGAGATTTTGCCGTTGCATGCGCTCCACCATGAGATTTTATATATGAATAGAGTGGCATAGCAGACATAATACTGCCGCCAGGATTAGATAAGGTATTACTTAACGCGGCGGTGTAGCCAGCCTGTAAAGTGCCTGTTTTGGCACCTGCTGCACCAGAAGAAAGCATCCGGTTAAAAATTCCTGCAACACCTGTGCCGCCAAAAACGCCCCCTGCTGCAGCACCTTGCTGCATTGTTGCCAAAATAGCGCGATTAACAGACGCTAAATCTGCACCGTCTGCAACAGCAGTAGTCATGATGCGCTGAAGTTGGGTCCATTGTTTTCCTGTATTGCCGCCTGAAAGCAAAAATGATTTATTTGCTGCGTAGCG
>JAGWIG010000085.1 GCA_028873515.1 Pseudomonadota bacterium
CGCGCAAGAAGTTTATATTGCCGGTGGGACTGTGATTTATCCGGCGATTGCACGAATCTTTACTTTTACGCGGGGATTTCTGGAAGATGCCAGCCCCATGCCGACGGGCAAGAAAGTTTTGCAGCCGCGTAAATTTCAGATTACGTGGGAATCGGTCACTCCTGCTCCGTATTAATCATGATGCTCGCCGCCGCATTAATTTGCGGCGGCATTTGCAAATAACTTTAAAACCAATCCGCCATGTCACTTAAAACGTCAACATTTACTGTCACGGACAATAACAGAGACAAAGGGAAAGCGTTTCTTATTACTGAAATGTCAGCCGATCAGGCGGAGCGATGGGCGACGCGCGCATTTTTTGCGGTAATGAATGCTGGCGCTGAAATCCCCGATGACATGGCTGGCGGCGGCATGGCGGCTCTGGCATCCATTGGCCTTAGTACGCTTGCCAAGGTTCCATTCGAAGCCGCTGAACCGCTTCTGAATGAAATGATGTCATGCGTGCAGATCATCCCTAATCCGGCCAAGCCGAATATTGTACGGAATCTGGTGGATAGCGATATTGAAGAAGTGGCAACGCGGTTCAAGCTGAAAAAAGCCGTTTGGGATTTGCATGTCGGTTTTTTTATGAGCGCCGCCGAATAGATTTAGGCATCGGCGGCGCGTATAACGAGCGGCTATTGGATTACAAAAATATTCCGAGAATCAGCGGGATATTGATTTCAAACAAGATGGCAACGCTGCACGAGTTGCAGACGGTCTACAGCTTGCAAGATGCGTATGACATGCTGGAAGTCTTGAATGTTGATAGCTACAACCAAAAGGTTTTGACGCCAAAGGAATAAAAATGGAAGTCATTGATAGCCTGTTAGTCACGCTGGGGCTTGATGCTTCCAAGTTCAAAAAAGAGCAAAAAGACGCTCAGGATTCTCTCAATAAAACTAAAAACGAATCCCATAAAGTTGGCAAAAGCATGGAGTCCGATGCTAAAAAAATATCGGACTCTTTCAAGAAAGTAAAAACAGAAGCCATTACGCTGCTATCAATTTTTACGGCAGGCGTTGGCATCAAGAATTTTGCCGTCAATACAATCAATAGTGCCACTGCACTAGGAAACCTCGCATCCAATCTCGGGATGAGTACCGAGCGATTGACGGCATGGGAACGCGCGGCTAGAGATGCCGGGGGATCTGCTCAAGAGATGGGCGGATTTCTCAAGGAATTGCAAACGTCCATCGGCAAATATAATGCGGGGCTTGGCAGCGAAAAGCTTGCAACGCTGGCGGCATATGGCGGCAATGTCACGGAAGCATTGAAGGGGCCTGAGCAGTTCGCCAAACAGATCAATATCGTTCTTGCGCGGCTATATAAAAATAATCCAGCGAATGCGCTGGCAGTAGCTGGGATGCTTGGCGTAAGCGAAGGCAATTTAAATCTGCTTCGCCAATCTACGGAAGAAGTAAATAAGCAGGTTGACGCCGAGCAAAAGCACGAGGTTATTACCAAGCTTAATGCGGCTCAAGCTAAAGAACTGCGCGCCAATTATTTGGATTTACGCGACACGTTCTCTGCAACGGGTCAAATTATTCTGTTTTCTCTCGTGCCTAGCATGAGAGAAATAAATGTTCAATTGCAGAAAGCCGGCGATTATATATTGGCGCATAGAGAAGAAATATCTTCTTTCGTCAATGACATTGCCGATGACTTTGAGACAGTGGCAAAGTATGTCAATAAAGCCGTGACTGCGACGGTGGGATGGAAAGCGGTTATTGAAGGGTTGATGGCGATAAAGCTGGCGCAAATGACAGCGGGCTTTCTGGGGCTTGGGACATCAATTGTAAGCGTAGCGAACGCGCTGAAAATGCTGGCCGCAACGGGCGCAATGCGCGTTTTAGGGCCGCTATGGCTGCTTTTCCATAGCAGGAATCTCGATGACGACAAGGGCGGCAGAGTAGAACATATCATTGATTTAGAAAGGAAGGCCGCTAAAAATGGCGTGAAACTAACGCCCGGCATGACGCTTGAGGACTTGGAGAAGGCGGCGAATGCAAAGCCTTCCGATAGCAATGATGCAAAAAATGGCGAGAATAATCCCGATGTTCCAAAAGGCATTCGGAGTGATAATCCCGATGCTCCGCGAGGCATTCGGAATAACAACCCCGGCAATATCAAGTACGGCAGTTACGCCAAAAAAATGGGCGCAATTGGGGTCGATGCCAACGGCTTTGCCGTATTTCAAAATCTTCAGCAAGGGGAAACGGCGACACGCAGGCTCCTTGGAGAATATAAATCTCAAGGGATTGATACGATCAGCGGGATTTTGAATAAGTGGGCACCTCCGGGAGATAACAATAATACGGAAGCCTATATCCAAGATGCATCAAAACAACTAGGAGTTTCACGGTACGATCACCTGAAGTCATCGCAATTGGACGCAATGGCGCAAGCTATTTTTGCCCATGAAAATGGCGCGAAAGCATGGGCAAAAGTCCGTGGGGGCGATACTACGACAAATTCCAGCGAGACGAAAATCGGGCAGATCAATATCCACACTCAGGCGACGGATGCTGCTGGGATTGCAAAGACAATTGACCCCGCAATCAAGCGGTACACATTTTCAATGATGGCGAATACGGGGATTAGCTGATGGCATTGCCTAATATTACTGTCCCTCAATATCCAAGCGTGCCGCCGCTGCCGGGCGTGCCCGCATTGCTTAGGGCGGCAGGTACGGTCGATACGATTGTATCTCACATAGCCGCCGAGGCTAGCACGTTTTTTAGCCATCCTGACGTAGGTATATGGGGAATTTTTGACCAATCGGGCAATCCGGCTTTGACGGTAGATACTTTCGCCGGAATTGAGTTTAAGGACAATATGAAGGTATCCGATTACCCGATTGAGGCAGGATCATTTACTACCTTTAATAAGGTCGAGACGCCGTACCTTGCATTTGTGACGGTGGCGCTAGGTGGGACAAGCGAAGATCGGACTAATCTACTTTTGCAGCTTAGAACGCTCAAGCAATCGACGCAGCTTTTTACGATTGTGACACCGGAAACGTCATACATTAACGCCACTATCGAGCGATACGATTACCGCAGGGAACAGCGTAACGGCGCGCACTTCATCGTGGCCAATATTTATTTTATTGAAGTCCGGCAAACGGCCATTGCGAATTTTGGAACGCAATCAAGCGGGTCTTCGATGAATAGTACGGCAACGAAATCGGCCAGCGCGCAAGCGGATTATGGGCAAGGCACCGTGCAAACAGTTGCCCCTCCGATCACAAACAATATTACTGTGACTCAATTGCAATGACTGTCATTATCCCTTTGTCCAACGTAGCATCGCAAACTTTATCCGTGGCGCTGGATGGGCAGAGCTGTCAAATAAAAGTTTATCAAAAGACAACGGGATTGTTTCTCGACTTGTCTTTGAATAATGCTCCGATTCTATCGGGACAAATTTGTCGGGATCGAGTCAAAATTATCCGAGAATCTTATTTAGGGATTCAGGGGGATTTTGCTTTTTTCGATACACAAGGGCTTAGTGATCCCGTTTATGACCCCACGTATGCCGCACTTGGTACGCGATTTAAATTAGTGTTTTTTTCAGCGAGTGAACTATGACATTCATTCGCCGAAGAATTGATGTGACCATCAGCTTGGCAAGTGGTGCACTTGATGCCGATGGCAATAATTCCGTGACGATTACCGGGCACAGAATTATTGCGAATATGGGAATTGTCGGAGGGAATGGGGTAGGCTCCATTGTCTTGAGAATTTTTGGGTTACCAGTCGATATGATTAATCGATTAACATCCATCGGAGCGCTTTACAATGCCGTCAACATCGGCAACAAAATACAGGTCGCGGCTGGCAATGACGGACAAGCACTGGCCACCATATTTAATGGCGCTGTGTTGCAGGCTTATGGGGATTTTCAGAATGCTCCCGATGTGTCTTTGGTTGTTGTGGCATCAAGCCAAGGCGCGGCCGCATTGCAGCCCATTGGGGCAAACACCTATATTGGCGCTACGGATGTAGCAACAATCATGCAGAACCTGGCATCTCAAGGCGGCTTTAATTTTGAGAATAATGCGGTTAATGTAAAGCTATATAACCCATATTTTTATGGGAGCGTTTTAAATCAAATTCAATCGTGTGCGAGGGCGGCAAATATAAATTATGTCATTGACCGGCAAACACTTGCAATCTGGCCTAAGAATGCCGCACGAAAAGGAGATATTCAGGTTCTATCGGCATCTACGGGGATGATTGGATATCCGGTTTATGCAAGCAATTATATTCTGGTTAATCATATATTTTTGCCTAATGCAATTTTTGGCGGCAAAGTAAATATACAAAGTAGCATCACGCCGGTTTCAGGAACCCGCGTCATTACATTGGTGACTCATTCCTTGCAAAGTGAAGTGCCAGGAGGAGATTGGATGACGCAATTACAATGCGCGGTAATTTTGCCATGAATGCTCCTTTTCTTGGAAAACAAGGGCTGCACGATAACAATTCGGAATTCAATTCATATTCCTTTTTGGTCGAGCAAATTCTTAACAGAGCAAATACCGCAACGCTTGTAAAAGTGGTTTCAGTGACAAATTCTGGCGGCGTTTCGCCAGTAGGTTTTGTTGATATTCAGCCTCTCGTCAATTTGCTGGATGGGTATGGGAATGCAGTCCCGCATGGGGTTGTGCATCATGTTCCCTATCATCGCCTGCAAGGTGGCGCAAACGCCATTATTTTGGACCCGCAGGTAGGTGACATTGGCATTGCCATTTTTGCAGATCGAGATATTTCGTCTGTAAAAAACAATCTTTCACAATCAAATCCGGGGTCATTGCGGAGATTTGACATGGCGGACGCTATGTATATGGGTGGATTTTTAAACGGTACTCCATCACAATATATAGAGTTTTCTGCAAGTGGCATAAAAGTTAATTCTCCAACAAAAATAACTTGCATTGCGCCTAACATTGAATTTGATGCAAATACTGCTTTTGCAATAAATTCGCCGACAATTACCCTGAATGGTGCTGTGACTCAAGGTGCGGGTTCATATGCTGGCAATTCAAGCTTTGCCGGAACGATGACAGTGAACATTGACGCGGTAATCGGCGGGAAATCGTATATTCATCACATTCACAGCGGTGTCACGTCTGGCTCTAGCGATACAGGGAATATTGTTTGATATGCCTAATACATTGCTACTTGATACACAGCTATGGGATTTATGCAAAGACGCCAGCGGCAATATTGCGATGGCGTCTGAGCCTTATGCGATTGCTCAAGATGTAGCTTCTGCAATTAAATTATTCCTTGGCGAGCTTTGGTACGACACCACAAAAGGCATCCCTTATTTTGAAAATATTTTGGGGCAACAGCCTAATACGGGGTACATCAAAGCTCAAATTGAGAAAGCAGCTTTGACGGTCCCTAATGTGACTTCGGCAAGGTGTTTAAGCCTGGCATTTTCGAATGGCGTTTATACCGGCGTATGCCAAGTAATTGATGTTACTGGCGCGGCCAATAATGTGAAATTCTGATATGGCAAATACTTCAAGTGTTCCGTCGATCCAATTCACTCCTGCGGGAGTTGTATTGCCGTCAGAAGCAGACATATTAGCGGGCGTGCAAGCCGATCAAAATGCCGCTTTTGGCGGGAATTTGAATCTTGCGGGACTTGAAACCCCGCAGGGGCAACTGGCGTCGAGCCAAACAGCGATCATTGCCGATAAGAACGACCAGATTGCTTTGATTCTAAATGAAGTCAATCCCGATACGGCTGATGGCCGATGGCAGGATGCTATTGGACGAATTTATTTTATTGATAGATTGCCCGCCGAGCCGACTACCGTATCGTGCTTATGCATAGGCGCGTCCGGGACCGTCATTCCTGTAGGGGCGTTGGCGCAAGCCACGGACGGAAGCATTTATACATGCACGCAGGCGGGGACGATCCCATCCGGCGGATCAATTACACTATCTTTTGCTAACCAGACTACCGGCCCTATCGCATGCCCCGCCAATTCGCTCAATCAGATTTATAAAGCGATCCCCGGATGGGATTCAATCAACAATCCAACAGACGGAATTCCGGGGCAAAATGTCGAAACGCGATCCGCATTCGAAGCGCGCCGCATTGCCAGTGTCGCGCTAAATGCAGCCGGATCATTGCCATCGATCAAGGCCGCTGTTTTGAATGTGCCCGGGGTGCTGGATTGTTATGTGGCGGAAAACAATACCAGCTCGACCACTGGCGCGGTATTTACAGGATCAATCAGCGGGACGACTCTGACGGTCACTTCTGTCACATCCGGGACGATTGCGGTAGGCCATACAGTAACAGGTACTGGCGTAATTCAAGGAACGCAAATTACCACATTTGGCACCGGCGCAGGGGGCGATGGGACATACACCGTCAGTCTGTCTCAAACAGTGGCATCAGAATCGCTAGGATCGTCGCCAGGCGGCGTTCCATTGTTGCCGCACTCAATCTATGTCGCGGTATCGGGAGGCGCTTCTGCGGCCATTGCTAGCGCGATATGGACAAAAAAATCAAATGGCGCAGATTACAACGGGAATACGAGCGTTACGGTTTATGACACGACAAATTATAGCGTGCCGTATCCTCAATATACCGTGACGTATCAAGTGCCGATTTCTTTGCCAATTCTTTTTTCGGTGGTAATCGCGGCCAATCCGGCATTGCCATCGAACATAACAACACTGATTCAAAATGCGATCATATCGGCATTTTCCGGCGGCGATGGAGGCCCACGGGCAAAGATTGGCGCGACAATATTTGCCAGCCGCTTTTATGCGCCGGTGGCGGCGGTTGACCCCAATGTTGAAATTTTATCGATTCTTATCGGCACATCAGCGGCGAATTTAAATTCTGTCGCAGTCAATATTGACCATGTGCCAACGGTTTCCGCATCGAATATCACGGTGATTCAGCAATGATTAATTTTGAGCAAACCATAATTAGTCAGTACGCCAATAGTCCAACACTTATTCAGTTGGTCGAGAATTTTAATCAGTATATTGACCCGCAGGCAGATTTAGACAATTTTTACAATTACGTTTGGAACGTACAAACTGCTAAAGGATTTGGCCTTGATATATGGGGGAAAATTGTTGGAATTTCTCGCAATTTAACCATTACTGGAACCCCAGTTGTTTTAGGTTTTAAAGAAGCTGCTGGAGCGGCGCAACCTTTTGGGCAAGCCCCTTTTTATAATGGGCAGCCTGATACAAACACATATATTCTTGGCGATGATGCTTATCGGACTTTAATCCTTGTCAAAGCATTATCAAATATTTCTACTTGCACGTCGCAAAGTTATAATCAATTATTGCAAAATTTATTTGCAGGGCGCGGGCGATGTTATGTAAATGATCTTGGCAATATGAAAATGCGCTACACGTTTGAATTTTATTTGCAGCCATTTGAAATTGCCATTGTTACTCAATCTCAAGCATTGCCCAGGCCCGCAGCAGTAAGTGCGACTGTTTTGCAAGTTGACGTTCCTAGCACACTTGGATTTAATGAGGCTGGGGTTTATCAAACTTTTGGTCATGGCGTTTTTGGCGGCGGGACATTAGCAGTCAATTAACAGGTGGAATATGCAAGCTAGTCAAATACCGACAAAAGTCCCGCTTCCTTTTGCCAATAGCGGGACTAAAAATACGATCCCCACGGCTTCGCAGATCGGCATCACTGCCGGGGCTGCTTCGCTCACGGACGGGTTTCCGCCGCTGACATTTACGCCACTGGCCGCTGGGGGGGTGCCGCCCTCTGGCGCAGATTTCAATGGGATTCTCAATCTTATTACTGCCAATACGCAATGGCAAAATGCAGGGGGATTTTACCCATATGATTCTGCATTTAGTACGGCCATCGGCGGTTATCCAAAAGGCGCAGTACTGCGCAATTTGACGGATGATGGATTTTGGCTTTGCACGGCGGATA
>JAGWIG010000226.1 GCA_028873515.1 Pseudomonadota bacterium
CAGTTAAATAATTTTGAATTGATCAGTGCCTAAATACATCTAAATCAATTTATCCCTTCGTAGTTTTATGATTGCTGTTAACAACAAAAGCACTCGATTCACCCTGCTTAGGCAGAACTGGCCCAGGAAATTTGCACAAGCTGTTAAGTGTCAAGCTGCTGTCCTATAATTGCCTGACAGGCGAAGAATGGAGCAGTAAATGGCAAAGAAAACGAGACGGATGCACTCACCGGCCTTTAAGGCCAAGGTAGCGCTGGCAGCTTTGGTCGGGGACAAAACGCTGGTCGAACTGGCGCAACAATTTGAAGTTCACCCCAACCAGATTGCCGAATGGAAGCGGCAATTGGGCGAACGGGCTGGAGAAGTGTTCGGTGGCGGTAATGCGGCAACGGAACCGCCGGTAGATTTGAAGGTATTACATGCCAAGATCGGGCAACTGACGCTGGAAAACGATTTTTTAGAAAATGCGCTCACCAAAGCGGGATTGCTGAGCGCAAAACGATGATCACCGCCGATCATAAACTCTCGATCAGTCGTCAGGCTCGATTATTGGGTATGAGTCGGGGAAGCGTGTATTATGTGCCCCGTCCGGTAAGCCCCGCCGACCTCGGATTGATGCGACGCATGGACGAACTGCATCTGAATTATCCGTTTATGGGCGCGCGGCAGTTGCGCAATACGCTGGTTCGCGAGGGTTACCGAACCGGCCGCACGCATATCGGCACGTTAATGAAGCGGATGGGCATCGAGGCGATCTATCGCAAGCCGGGCACGAGCAAGAAGCATCCCGGGCATCAGGTCTATCCTTACCTGTTGCGCAACCTGGATATTCGGCGCGCCAATCAGGTCTGGGCACTGGACACGACGTATATTCCGATGGCGCGGGGTTTTGTCTATCTGACTGCCGTACTGGACTGGGCGACTCGCAAGGTCATGGCAGCCAAAATAGCGATTACGCTGGAAGCGTGCCATGCGGTAGAAGTCTTGCAGGAGGCGTTCACGCGACACGGCACGCCGGACATCGTCAACACCGATCAGGGCAGCCAATTTACGGCGCTGGAGTTTGTACGTACCGTTCAGGAACACGGCTGCCAACTCAGCATGGACGGGCGCGGCGCCTGGCGGGATAACGTCTTCGTCGAGCGTTTGTGGAAATCGGTCAAATACGAAGAAGTGTATTTACATGCCTACGAGTCGGTCAACGATGCCCGATCAGCTATTATGAAGTATTTGGACTGGTACAATCGGGACAGGCCGCATTCCAGTCTGGGCAGAAAAACGCCTGATGAGGCGTATGCCGTGTTGCTGCCGACGGTGAAACTGGCAGCGTAAAATGGGCAGCGAACCCACTTAACAACGCTAAAAAATTGTTCAAACAAACTGAGCCGTATAGAAAAAGCGATCTTCTCACCATCTGGAAATCTGGACACAAATTTAAGTTTTTCATCCATCTTCGTACTTTCATTCCATGGCATAGCGGGTCCCCCCTATACCAAAAAGTGTAAAGTATGTGTCCGGTATAAAATGTAAACTATGTGTCAGGAAG